>NZ_JBFTPF010000015.1:0-136316 GCF_056398345.1 Paenibacillus sp. 01T442 | reverse complement strand
GAAGCCCCCTAATTGGATTGGAGTCATCAATATGCAATAAGGTACAATATCGGTGAGGGGGAATGAAATGTATGAAAAGCAATATCCTTTATGATGAGCAACGCATCAAAGTAGCCCAAGAGGCTCTTAGCGGAACTAAGTTATCTTTCCTAGCACGTAAATATTCAGTGTCACCCAGCACTATTACGAACTGGGTGAAGTTTTACAGAGAAAGATTTGGTGAGGAATCTATTCCTTCTGTGAGTGAGCGTATAGACGATTCCAAACGCCTTCAAGAGCTCGAAACCAAGATGGATACTGCCATCAAATTACTGGGAGAGAAAGACCTTGAAATTGAACTGCTACGTGAACTATTAAAAAAGAGCAACCCCGCTTACAAGACAAGCTTGATATAGCCGATGAAACGATTAAGCGGGGCTATGCAGCAGCACCAGTGCTGCGAATAATCGGTGTTCGTGAATCAACGTACTACACCAGAAGGAAGCGACAGTCGGAGCAACCAAAGCCTGTCGTAGAAGTTCGGATTGCAGTAGGGCGTCCCATTTCCAAATATTCGCTGACGACAGACGGGCAGAAGATCAGCGATACTCAGATTGAAGAGTGGCTAATGGAACTGGTGGAGGGCGAGGAGCACGGTTACGGCTATCGTAATCTAGCCCATGCACTTTATGTGCAACGTAACCTTGTCATCAACCACAAGAAGTCCTACAGACTCTGTAAGAAGCTAGGTCTGCTCCAGAAAAAACCAGACAAGAAGTTTAAGCATCCTAGGCGTATCGCGAAGAACCGCTTAGTTACAGGTCCGAATCAACTTTGGCAGATCGACATCAAGTATGGCTATATTCACGGCTATGATCGTTTCTTTTTCCTCTTTGACATGATTGATGTATTTGATCGTTGCATTGTCGGGTATCACTTAGGGTCTAGCTGTGATGCGAAGGATGTATGCGCGACTGTAAAACGTGCGTTAGAGGCTCGCGTGAAGCCTGGAGAAGCTGCACCAGTCCTACGTTCGGATAACGGACCTCAGTTTCTTAGCCATGCCTTTGGTGACATGTGTGCTGACGAGAACCGTCCAATTGAGCACGAAGTCCAAGCCGATATCATGAGGCCTGGAAGGCAAATAAATTAGGGGTAGTGGAGATTACCCTTTAAAAAAGGTTGAATACGAAAAATGAGAAACTGCGAGAAAGCAAGTATTCAGCAGATAGACTCCATAATTAAGGGGCCGAACCGAATCGAGCTCGACGAGTTACTTTTGGCGAAAATAGATGTAGAAAATCCATCTAATCGTTGAAAAATGTGGATTTTTCCGAAATTAACTGGAGGTTTTCCAGTTAGTTTGGGTTCGTGTCGTCAGCATTACGCATACGTCCTCGAAGGCGCAGTATCTGAGATTGTTGAACACAGTTGCGTAAACATTTATCAGAATCACGTACATTATATCTGTATTGTGTAAAGACGATTATTTTCGAGATTACTATAATGTTAGTAACGGAAGGGGAGCTGTACATGAGAAAAAATTATATACTGATTTGCGGCATTATTCTACTAAGTTGTCTACCCTTATATTTACTGTTCTCGCATAAGAGCACAGATCCCATAGTGAGTGAGGGTGAGAGGCTGGATGTCCATAAATTGGAAAGTATCGTGAATTTAGCGAGTTCACGCGGGAAAGCTGGACCAAATGATGTGAAAGCACCAACCTTTACACTGAAAACGTTAGACGGCTCTTATTCGACGATTGGCGGCAAGAGGGATAAACCGCTCGTTGTTCATTTCTGGGCGAGTTGGTGCGAAGCATGCTCCGTCGAAGTGCCAACGTTAAGGAAGCTCTATGAGCAATATAAGAATCAAGTTGATTTTGTAGGGATTAATGTTGCAACAGAAGAAAAACTAGAAAATATTCAAAAGTTTGTGCTTACGAATCATATTTCATACCCGGTACTCCTAGATGAGCATAAGCATGCAGCAGATCTCTATGAACTTCATGCGCTGCCGACTGTTTTTATGATAGATACGAATGGATACATTGTGGATACCTTTCATATGGTTGACCAGCTTGAGCTAGAAGAGAAAGTTGGACGTTTAGCCAAGCGTTAAATAACAAATACCAATTCATAAAGGAAAGAGGTTTCACGGAGATGAAAATAAAGACGTTTATCGTCCAATTATTAGTTGTTGCCTTGTATTTGACCGTTATTTCGCCATACCCTCCTGCCAAAGCGGCAGAGGTAGAAGCACTGCCAGGCTACTTTGCTGATCATTTCGATAAGGTGACGATTGATGGCAAATGGCATGTGATTGAAGGACCTTGGGCGATTGAAGCAGGAAAATTGACTGTCGCCAAAGGGCAAGGATATAAGGCCATAACGAGTGAAGAACAGTCATTTGGTGATGTGACCGTAGAGAGCGATATCAGCTTGGCTGATAGAGCCGGTGATGCGGGCGTATTATTCAGAACAATCAGTGCGACACCAGGTGCCGACAATGTAAAAGGGTATTACGCAGGAATTAGTGCAAACGGAACAGGTGTAGTTACGGTTGGTCGCATGAATAATAGCTGGACCGAGCTCAAACGAGCTTCAGTTACGATTAATCCGAATACAAGTTACCATCTGAAAGTATCAGCTGTAGGTGATCTAATCAACGTCTATGTGAACGATGTATTAGTACTTACACAGTCCGACAGTACTTATACATCGGGTAACATTGGTGTAAGGATGTACAATTCGCTGCCGACTTACGATAATCTCGTAGTTAAATCTACCGAGGGAAGCATGTTATTCGAAGATACTTTCGAAACGCAGGCCGAGCAAAGCCTTGGTCAGTGGGATCAAATAGATGGCAGCTGGAAGCTGCAGGCTGGTACGATAACGGTGAATAGCGGCGATGGTTATAAAGCGCTTGTCAAAGATAAGGAATTTGAGGATATGACCCTCGAAACTGATATCAAGCAGCCTAGCGGAACAGGAACCGGGGATGCAGGCGTACTTTTCAAAACGCAAAGTGCTGCACCTGGTGCTGACAACGTCCGTGGCTATTACGCAGGATTAAGCAATAATGGAACGGTTATTCTCGGACGAATGAACAACAATTGGCAGGCGCTGAAGACTGTGAAAGCGCTGCCGAGCATTGATGCGAACAAGTCTTACCACTTGAAGGTTGTTACTAATCAGAATCGAATCAAGGTGTATGTCAATGATACGCAAAAGCCGATCATTGACTTTATCGATGACAGTGCGGATAAGTACACCAAAGGTGGTATCGGTTTGCGAAGTTATCGTTCCGTACCGCAATTCGATAACTATATTGCAAGTGAATATACCGTGCCTGACGCATCATTCGTCGCACCTGTAGCGAATAAAAGTCCACTTGTGCAAACACCATTCACTCCGCTTCCACTAGGTTCCATAGAAGCGAAAGGCTGGCTGCTTAAACAACTTGAACTGCAGCGCGACAATTCTACAGGCTACGCAGAGGATTTGTACAATGAGCTTGGCACCAACGCGGCTTGGCTTGGTGGCACAGCGCCAGATTCCGATTGGGAGCGTCCGGTCTACTACTTGAAAGGGCTTGTTCCCTTGGCCTACACGTTAAAAGACAAGGATCTCATTGCGAAATCACAGAAATGGATTGAAGCAATACTCGCCAGTCAGCATGCGGATGGCTCCTTCGGACCTGAGAGCAGTGATGATTGGTGGCCTCGCATGGTCGCATTGTATGTCATGAAAGACTATTATGAAGCGACCAATGATGGACGCGTGATTCCGTTCATGACGAAATATTTTCATTATCAAGTGGCTCAATTGCCTGATCGGCCGTTAAGAGATTGGGGCAAAATACGCGTAGGTGACAATATTGACACGGTGCTCTGGTTGTATAACCGGACGGAAGATGCCTTTCTACTTCAATTAGCAGATACATTGGCTGATCAAGGGTATCCGATTTCGGATATTTATGCCAATGATGAGTTTCAAAATTTCGGCAATGATTTCCAACCGACCCATGCCGTCAATGTGAATGAAGCGATCAAAATGCCAACCATTTACTATCAAAGATCGCATGATGAACAAGATCGTGATGCTTTCCAAAAAGGCGTCAGCAATTTGGCTAAGCATGAACAGATCACGGGGATGCAATCCGGCACTGAAATGTTGGCGGGTATTGGAGCGACGCAAGGTGTGGAACTGTGTGCCATTACAGAACGGATGCAAAGTAACGAAGAGGCCGCAATGATTCTAGGTGATCCGCACATTGGCGATGCACTTGAGAAAATTGCCTTCAACTCCTTGCCTGGGGCTATGGATAAAGAGTTGAAGAACCATCAGTATTATTCCTTACCGAATCAGGTTGAGAGCAATATAGCAGATCATGGTTTTAAACAGAATTATGATAATGGGACGATGCCATCTCCAACATCGGGTTTCCCTTGCTGCCGATTTAATATGCATATGGGCTGGCCGTATTTTGTGAAGAATATGTGGGGCGCCACACCTGAGGGTGGACTCGGTATTATCGCGTATGGACCAAACCGGGTTTCAACAAAAATTAAAAATGCCAACGTCACCATTGATGAAACGACGAATTATCCATTCGAGGAACAAATCGGATTCGATGTGACTACGTCAGAAGCTGTAAGCTTCACGCTCAAGTTAAGAATTCCCGCATGGGCGAATCAACCGACGGTAACGGTAAATGGTCAAGCGCAGCAAGGCGTTATCGCTGGCGAGTATATGACGATCGATAGAATTTGGACGACAGGTGACCGTGTTGTGCTGACAGTGCCAATGAAGTTGAAAACATCAACTTGGGTGAACAATTCCGTTGGTATTGAACGCGGACCGCTTGTGTTCTCTCTGCAAATTCAAGAAAATTGGCAGGTTCAATCCAATCCAATCGCGGCAATTCCTGGCTTTGATGCAAGCGCTCTTGGCTATAGTCAATATCGTGTATCATCGAGCAGTCCATGGAATTACGGCTTACTGATTGATCGAGAACACCCAGAGGATTCGATCGAAGTAGTGAAAGGGGCTATGCCTGAGAATCCTTTCATCCAAGCAACGAGTCCAATTAAATTAATTGCGAAAGCGAAGAAAATTCCGACATGGGGGAAATCGGCTAATAACGTCGAAGCGACCGAACCTCCTGTAGGGCCGATCTTATCGACAGAGCCGACTGAGGATATTACTTTAGTACCTTATGGTGCTGAGAACTTGAGAGTTACCTATTTCCCTGAGGTGACGGAACAAGCAGAAGAGGCCGTGACCATGAAATATGAAGCGGAACAAGCTGAAATTGGGCATGCGAAAATTAATACAAACAATAATCGTGCGTCAGGAGGCAGCTATGTCGGAGAGATCGATTATCCAGACAGTTATGTCCTTTTCAACTCCGTTCAAGTTCCTGCTGCTGGTACATACAGCATGGATATCTGGTTTGCCAATGGCGGCGATTTTACTGCGGCTACGGGAAAAGTTCTCGTTAACGGCGAGGAACAATTGATCAAACTTCAGGGTACACAAAACTGGGGTCGTTTCATGGCAGTTCCAATAACCGTAGATCTCCAAGAGGGAACGAACACCATCAAGTTTATGAAAAGCGAGGGCTTCTATGAGCTAGACTATGTGGTTGTTCGACCTCTGGAAGTGAAAGAGCCTGAACCTACGCTCCCTGCCGTCGCTAGCTTGACGGGTCCTGATGTGGTTCAAGTGAATCAAACCTTCGATCTTAAGATGGGTGTTTCGAATGTTACCAAAAGTGTGTACGCACAGGATGTAACGGTGACTTATGATCCAAGCCAAGTGGAATATGTAGGTGCAGAGGATTTGACAGAAGGATTTGCACTGGTTGGCGAATCGAAGTCGACAGGTCAAGTGCGTTTCCTAATGGCAAAAGTAGGTAACGTAGACATGGATGGTTCCTTGCTTAAACTGAAATGGAAAGCCAAGTCTATTCCCTACACAGCGAACACCGTCATCTCCTTAGCGAACGTTATCATTGCGGATCAACATGGGACAGAAACAACGTTAGATGCCGTCGGACACACGATAAAACTAACGGTTCCTGTAGACCACGTGGACCCAATAGATAACACGGAACCAACTGCTCCTACACCTTTACTAGGTGATCTCAACAATGATGGCAAATATTCCACTGATGATTTAGATATTTTAGCTGCGTTCTATGGTGTATTTTCGAATAGTGCCTCGTGGGAGCAACTGAAAAATCTAGACTTTAACCATGATGGTCAAATTGATCTTGTTGATCTTGCAGCCATGGCGCAAATGATTTCGCAGTAAAACATAGATCATCGGAATCCCGCATATTGACGATACGACATGTATCGTTATATGTGGGATTTTTGTATAAAAAAGCCTATTAATGTAAATACAACGCCAGCTGTATTTTTCTATAATAAAGAAGTTCTAACATGGATAAACAAAGGAAGGAGGTAGCGCGAGGAGTCTGAATATACCAACATGAATCATTACATAGCTAGGAAAGGCCTCCCCGAATTTGATACGTTATGCATCCAAAATAAGAGAGGTTGGTTCAAGCATGAAGTTCAAAGACGTGCAGAAAATGGTTTTAATGCTTGTCATGGTTGTCAGTTTGTGTCTTCCTTCCCTATCGATTACACATCACGTTCAGGCTGCAGAAGCTGAAACACATGGCTTGAAAGGTGACTACTATACGAGCTCAGGCTCACCAAGCTTTAATTTTGGAACTTTCAAAGCGACAACGGTTGATGCAAATTTGGATTTTAGCTCCTTGGAAACCGCATTGAAGCTGATGACAGGGCAAAGTGATAATGTGAATGTGAGATGGACGGGATCGATCGTTCCTGCCTATTCCGAAAATTATACATTCTCCATCATTGGTGACAATGGTTTCCGCTTGTGGGTGAATAACCAACTTGTGCTTGATCATTGGGTCAATGATTGGGATAAAGAGCAAACGGGAACGCCTATCGCTCTGGTTGCAGGCCAGAAAGTTGATTTCAAGCTCGAATACTTCGAGGCAACTGGCGGATCTAATCTGCATGTGAGATGGTCGAGTCCTTCTCTTGCCAAACAAGCGATTCCAACAGAAGCGTTGTTCACACCTGCTGGTTATAAATCCGCTGGCCGCATCTCCGCGGATGGAACGAAGGCAGAGATTAACTTCGATAACGCGTTATCCACACCGACTGCAAGTGGTTTCGGCACGCATCTAAAGGTGGATGTTGCTGGAACGAGCTGGCCTATTGCATCGGCGGCACTTCAGGCTGGGAATAACAATGTTCTCGTACTCACCTTTGAGAATCCGATTTACTCCAAGGATGTTTCACAGGTGGGGATTAGTTATGACGGTAATGGCGGTTTGCTCAATGGGGACGGAAGTTCCGTTGGCACTTTCTCCAAATTTTTGAAAAATGACTCAACGTATCAAATCATGACACCATGGGCGGAACAACTGGACTCTAATAACGTGTTACCTGAATATCCTCGTCCACAGCTGGCCCGTGAGCAATGGATGAATCTTAATGGTGAGTGGGAGTTCCAGGCTGCTAAAGCTAGCGATACACTTCCGACGGGTCAAACCTTAAAAGAGAAGATTCTCGTCCCGTTTGCGGCAGAGTCGATTCTTTCTGGGATTCACCGTACTGAAAGCTTAATGTGGTATAAGCGATCCTTTACGATTCCTGACAGCTGGAGTGGTCAACGGGTGAAGTTGAACTTCGGGGCTGTTGATTATTTGGCTACTGTGTATGTCAACGGACAGCTTGTAGGAAGTCACAAGGGTGGCTTCACAGCATTTAGCCTGGATATAACAGATCAATTGAAGGCGGGACAAAATGAATTGATCGTGAACGTGCTCGACAACACGGATTCTGGGGAAGATCAAGCGGTAGGGAAGCAAACCGTGAAGAAGCTTGGTGGCATTTGGTATACGTCAAGTTCGGGTATCTGGCAAACGGTTTGGATGGAGCCTATCGCCTCAGCTCATATTGACAAGCTCGACATGGTGCCGGATATCACCAATCAAGTGCTGAAACTGAAAGTAGCTGCTTCAGGTGTCCAAGGTGAAACCGTAGAAGCGAAGGCTAGCGTCAATGGGCAAGTTGTTGGCACAGCGACAGGAGCTCCAGGAACGGACATTGCCATTCCTGTTCCAAATGCAAGACTCTGGTCACCTGACGACCCGTTTCTTTATGATTTGCAAGTGACTTTGAAGAACGGAACGCAATCCGTTGACCAAGTAAATAGTTATTTTGGGATGAGAGAAATCAAGACAGGTCTGGTTGATGGTGTCATGCGTACACTGTTGAACGGCAAATCCGTCTTTATGATGGGACCGCTGGATCAAGGGTACTACCCAGATGGGATTTACACCGCGCCTACTGAAGAAGCGCTGCAATTCGACTTGGCAACGATTAAACGTATCGGCATGAACACGGTGCGCAAGCATATCAAAATTGAGCCGGCACGCTGGTATTACTGGGCAGATAAAATGGGCTTGCTGGTCTGGCAGGATATGCCTAGCTTGGAGGATCGCCAAGGGAATAAAGGTAGCGATATTTCCCAAGCGGCCAAAACACAATGGTTGAAAGAATATAAGGAAATGGTCGACCAGCTTCGAAGCACGCCTTCGATCGTGACATGGACGGTATTTAACGAGGGCTGGGGGGAATTCGATCAAGGCGGTCAATTGTCCAAAGATGCCGTGAATCTAGTAAAAAGCTGGGATTCCACGCGCCTCATTAACGGCAGCAGCGGTTGGTGGGATACAGGTGTAGGCGATCTGAACGACGCCCACAGTTATCCGGCACCTGCTTCACCTGCTCGCTCAGCGAACAGAGCATCCGTCATTGGCGAGTACGGCGGACTTGGTTTGCACGTGACAGGGCATGAATGGACACCGCTGACCTTCTCCTATCAATTAATGAGCAGCAAAAAGGAAATAACCGATAAATATATTGGTTTTATCGACTCCCTTAAGCAGCAGAAGGCGAATGGTCTGAACGCAGCGATTTATACGCAAATTACAGACGTTGAGTATGAAATTAATGGACTACTTACGTATGATCGTAAAGTTGAAAAGCTAGATTTTGACCGAATCGCCAAAGCACACCGAGAGTTGATCGGCACAGCGAATAAAGCTGATTTGAATGCGCAACTTACTGTAGAAGAAAGCTTCCTTGGCGCTATTCATATCGGTTCTCAACCTGGTGCATATCCGCAAGCTGCCGTCGATCAGTTTACGACAACACTGAATGCGGCTAAGGCGGTTAATCAAGATGCGAACGCAACGGTAAGTCAAATTCAAGGGGCACTAGATAGCTTGGTAGCTGCACATCAGCAGATCTTATCTACTGTGCATGCTCCCATTCCTAACGGTTTTACAACAGATTCATTTGATTCCACAACGCTCGCGCCTAGTTGGACGATCTTCCGTCCGGATAGCAGCAAATGGAGTCTGACAGCGAATCCGGGAAGTCTCCGATTGCAATCTTTGGCTGGGGATATGTTCGGGAACTCCAATGCAAGTAAGAACGTCTTCCTGCAAAACGCACCTGCGGGAGATTTCGTGGTTACCACCAAAATTACAGGTTCGGTGAATAAGAATTATGAGCAAGGCGGTTTGCTCGTTTGGCAGAACGAAGATAACTATGTGCGAATTGGGCATGTGTGGGATACGACGGGTGCTACTGGAAAAAATCTGGAAAGCGCATTTGAGAAAAATGCCGTATACACGAAAGCAACCAATGTTGCAAAGCATCCGGGGACAGATTCGGTGTACCTGATGATAGCGAAGGTAGGCAATGTCTACACGACATCCTTCTGGAATGGTACCGCTTGGCAGCAGGCGGCAGACCCGATGACAGTCAATTTATCGAATGTCAAAGTGGGCTTCTATGCGATGTCAGCAACAGATGGCACGTCCATCCCTGTAGATGTTGACTACTTCTCGGTAGGTCCTGCTGTGAATCAGCCGACTTTCACATTTGCAGGGCCACCTGTTGTTTCCAGCGGGCAGCCATTTAGTGTGACATTAAGTCTTGGCTCGGTTACGGAAGCTGTATACGCGGAAGATCTGACCGTGACGTATGATCCAACACAACTCGAATTTGTCTCAGTAGAAGAACTGCATGCAGGTGTTACCGTGGTGGATAAAGCCGTGACACCAGGAAAAGTGCGGTTCATCATGGCGAATATCGGCGTATCCGATGTAAATGGAAGTATGCTTAAGTTGAACTGGAAGGCCAAATCGTTGACAAGTACTGCGAATGCGACAGTCCTACTTTCTAGTGCCGTGCTTGCGAATGGAGCCGGTCAAGAAAAGACACTTGATCAAGTCAGCTTCCCTGTTCAAATCACTGGACTAGTTAATAAAGAAGCCTTGCAAAATCTGATTACCGATGCGCAACATAAACATGATCAGGCGGTTGAGGGAAGCCTTGCTGGCCAATATCCGATCGGCGCCAAAGCGGATCTTCAAGCAGCCATTGCGCAAGCAACAGTTGTAGCTGACAATGCAGGTGCAACGACTGAGCAAGTCGCTCAAGCCGTGAATGTGCTTCAATCTGCCTTGAATCACTTCTTATCCCGTGTCATAAGCGCAACTCCTGGTGACATTAATACCGATGGCAGATTCACAGTCGGTGATTTGGCCCAAGTCGCTGCGGCTTACGGTAAAACGTCGGCTGATTCCGATTGGGAGCAATACAAGCAAATGGATGTCAATGGCGATCATATTGTCGATATTGAGGATTTGGCGGCGGTAGCGCAGTTGATTTTGCAGTGATGTGATATAGAAGGAGCTAAGCGTTGGCGCTTAGCTCCTTTTTTTGACGAGCAGAACTGCCGGTCAGCATGTGCGTGATTGGTCAAAGATGCGATAGTACAACCTTTAGCGGGGGCAAAGGCTATATATGGGTAAATTAATGCGAAAATACAACCTTTTGAACCGAAACAGCGCTAGAGGAGGCGTATGGGTAGAAATAGTTGCCTTTTCGCAAGCATTTTAGATGAAGAGGTTAATTTGGAAAAAAGGATGCTTATTTGCATCTTTCATAGCTGAAATGGTCAGCATTATGATTAAGGAAATCCTTAGCGAGAACCTGCCATCGCATACCAACTACTCGGAATCACATCCCGCTCCAACTCCAGCAGCTCTTCGATGATAAGATCAGCGTCTGCGATGGAATTGACCAACGGATCCGTCAACATAGCACGTCTCAGCTTCTCGCGACTGCCTTCAACAACAGCTTCAGCTGTTAGTTCAGGAGCAGGGCGTGCGTGGACATCAGGCGTGCAGTCCGGAGTACCCGTACAGGTGCTTATTATTATAACAATCTGGCGATTGAGCCGAGCGGGAGCTAAATCAGGAAAGTGAGGATCAAGTGGGAGAAATGCGTGAGGAGCGGAACGACAAAGATCTTCTGGAAGATCTAAAAATTGAAAATAATCAAGCCAGCCTTAGCAATTGTTATTTGGATCGGTTTTGCGCTAAAGGAGGATGTTATAAATTGTTACAACGAATTTAGTGCATAAAAGAAAATGATATTATTCCTTTTAATTAGTGAATATCTGCCATATAATGGGGTTATTTGCAACCGGTTACTTTTTGGTGATTCCTGTTAACGATCCTGGATGACAGATTCTCAGCGAAGTGTGTGCTTGATGAATGATACGCAACTATAAGCTATTACCGTCACCAGTACCTTAAAAATAAAATAGGAGATATGAGAAAAATGCATGTACATTGAAATATAAATATTCTAGGATAATGGGAATATTTATATTTTTTTAAAATGGAGACTATTTGATGAATAAGAGAGTGAAATCATACATCCTTGCAACTGCACTTTTACTTATGATGGGCGGATGCAGCATCATACGATCAGATGATCTCAATGCTCCAATAAACATGGTGTCACAATCTGCAACAAATTCAAATTCAACTTTACCGAAATCTCCCTTAAAAATTGGAGTCCTAATTTACAGGTATGATGATACTTTCATGACAGAGGTGAGGAACAGCATACTTGCAGCAGCTGATAGCCATGTCATCGTCGAGTTCGCGGATAGTCGCAACTCTCAATCAACTCAGAATCATCAAATGGATAAATTTGTGAAAGAAAAGGTGGATGCTCTTGCGATTAACCCCGTAGATCGGACTGCAGCAGCTGCAATGATTACGAAGGCAAAAGCAGCCAACATACCTGTGGTCTTTTTTAACCGCGAGCCTGTGGCAGATGCTATGAAAAAATGGGACAAGGTTTACTATGTCGGCGCTAAAGCGGAACAATCCGGTACAATGTCAGGTCAACTGATCGTTGACTATTTCAAGTCGCATCCGGAAGCGGATAAAAACAAGGATGATGTACTGCAATATGTGATGTTGAAAGGAGAACCTGGCCATCAGGATGCCGAGTTGCGAACCAAATTCGCCATAAAAGCAGTAGAAGATGCGGGTATCAAGGTGGAAAAGCTAGCTGAGGATACGGGAATGTGGGAGCGCTCAAAGGGGAAAGCGAAAATGTCAACATTTCTAGGCTTATATGGGAATCGAATAGAGGCTGTTTTTGCTAATAACGATGATATGGCTCTTGGGGCTATTGACGCAATACAAGAGAACGGCTTTTTGGCAGACGATCGTATTATCCCTGTTGTTGGGGTCAATGCCACAGCCTCGGCTATTAAAGCGTTGAAAGATGGGACACTTCTAGGAACCGTGCTGAACGATGCAGTAAATCAAGGAAAAGCAATCTATGCTGTGGCTCATATTTTGGCCTCAGGGCAAACACCGGAAAAAAACAACATTGGCTACGAAATGGCAGATGGTTTATATGTCTGGATACCGTATAAAAAGATGATGAAAGAAAATAGTAGCGTTGATCAATAAAACAGAAATATGTATGCGTTATCAGTTCGAATAGAGAGCGTTTGGTATCTAGGAAGTAAATTACGAGTTTCTCGGAGGCTGCTTTTAATGAGAAAATATGGAGGTATACTCATCTACTTGCTGCTTTTCGTCTGTCTTATGCTATCTGGTTGCACTACAGCGGATACAGGGCAATTCAATCAGCAGGAGCAGGTGACTGCGGATAATAGTAGAAAGATCGCTTCTTCAGGTGAAGTAAAGTTATCCGTCTACATGTATGTGACCGATGTAAGAGTACAGAACGTGTATTATGAGATTGCACGCACCTTCGAGGCCACACACCCGGAAATTAAAGTGGAACTGCAATTCCCTGGTTTTCAATATGAAGAGATTCTGAAAGTTAAACTTGCCACCAACGAGTTGCCAGATATTTTTGATACGCATGGTTGGGCCAAGATTCGATATGGGAAGTATTTGGTGGATCTTAGAGATGAGCCGTGGGCGAGTCAATTGACAGATACGATAAAATCGGTTGTAACGGATGACGAGGGGAAAGTATATGTATTGCCTATTAGTGAAGCGAGGGATGGCTTCTCCTATAACATGGATGTTTTAGAAAAATATCATACTCAAGTTCCAGTTACTTTTGATGAGTTGATGATGGCCGCGGATAAGATCGTGAAAGAAAGCCACGGGAAAGTCGTTCCTTTCTTTTTTTCCGGCATTGATTCATGGACTATCGGACAGTATTTTGATTATTTCGCAAGCTCTCTATTTGAAAAGTCAGATGTTTTTAAAAAGTACCCGCTGACAGCGACAGATTCGGACTGGAGCCAGTGGAATGTGCTTGCCATGAAATGGAAGGAAATGTTCGATAAAGGATATATCAATCAAGATGTTTTCACGGCTAAATACAGTGATTTGCCCGAGTTGTTTGCCGAAGGCAAAGTCGCATTTTCATTTGCTTCTCCCTCTTTTGCAGACGATGCTTATGAAGTAAACCCGAAAACACGAATTGGTATTATGCCAGTTCCATCATTAAGTGTGGGAGGAAAACCTGCTTTTTCAAGCGGAGAACGCAACACAATGGGCATCTGGAGAAAGTCCAAACATTTGGCCGAAGCAAAGCTGCTGGTGAATGAATTCGCAAAGCCGTCCAATATGAAAAAAATTGCAGACGTCGTAAAAATTCCGCCAGGTTTGAAGGGTGTAACCCCCGAACATGAATTTGTATCGTTCTATAAGCTATATGAACAAGTACGTGTCACCCCCTATTTCGATCGTATCTATTTGCCAAATGGGATGTGGGATGTGATGCGGAGTCTGGGAATTGAGTTGCTAGCAGGCGATGTAGCTCCAGAGAAGTTCGGTCAACTTATGAAACAAGAAGTCAATCGACTTTCCAAATAAAAGGGCTAGAAGCTAGGAGGCAGGAACGTAATGAGATCTGATTCTTTTCGCTTTAAGCTCATGATGCTGTATTTCTGGACGATTGTTATTCCAACGGTTATCATCGTATTCTTTCTACCGAACTTTTTTCAAAAGTTGCTGCTGCATCAGACAACACAATATACCGAAAGCACAGCTGCTGCCTTTACGAAAAACATTGAAAGCTATCTGAATGAACTTGAGCGAATCACTTTAACGCCGTATTTTGACAGCGATATTATGAAGGCGCTTAAATATAAAGCTAAACAAGATCCTATAACGCAGCTTTCTCCCCTTGAGAAATTGAAAATGGATGAAGTACTGAATGAAAAGTTCCATAATTTTATTCGTATGTCGAGAAAGGATATTTCAGGAACGACGCTGGTCACTTCAGATGGCTCCATCTATGCCAAATCAACAGGTTTGACAGCGCCAGTTAACAATTATCCCTTTTCTGCCACAGAATGGTACCGCAAAGCGTTGGCAGCAGAGGGGTCGGCCGTCTTTATTGGTAGTCATAAGCAAGACTACTTGAAGCAGCCTTTAGAGACAGATGTATTCTCGGTAGCTAGGATTATAAGAGATCCTGATACGGAGTTAAAGCTTGCTTTTATTATTGCCGATGCAGATACTGAGGTGCTGCGGAATTTAATCCAAGATTTCCAATTTAACGTAAACGCTACCATTGCTGTTCTCGATGACAATCAACAGGTGGTTTATTCCACAGCACCATTATCTACATTAATGAGTAAAAGCGTAGGGGAGTCCTCAGTTTCGTTAGTAGAGGATGAAAATACGTACACGGTTATTCGCCGAGATATTGGAACAGCCCATTGGAAGTTGGTTTTTTTTTGCCAAATTCAGAAATTATCTCTCAGCTAAGGTGGTTGTACATTATCGGGGGATTGTTCGCTGTATGCGGACTTTTCTTAACTGTCATTGTCTTCTTTCTTTTATCAAAGTGGATTATTCGTCCGTTTAAAGAAATCATCTGGACGATGAAGAAAGTGGAAATCGGTAATTTGCAAACACGTCTGCAAGTTAGGGGGACAGATGAGGTAGCGCAAATTGGTTTAGCGTTTAATCGAATGATTAATCAAGTGGAAGAGCTTATTGTTCGCGAATATCAAGCGAAAATCAATCAACAGCAAGCGGAATATCGGTCCTTGCAAGCTCAAATCCAACCCCATTTTCTTTATAACATCTTAAATGGCTTTATTGGTCTTAATCGGATTGGAGAGCATGAGAAGCTGGAAGAGTCGATCATTCACCTTAGTAAAATGCTTAGGTATATTCTTGCCCAACGAGATTGGACTTGCGTTAAGGATGAGTGCGACTTTCTCACTTGGTACTGCCAATTGCAGCAGCTCCGGTTCCAGGATCGTTTGCAGTACCGTATTCGATATGATACAGAGAGCATGAGCGTTCAAATTCCAAAGTTATTACTTCAACCACTTGTTGAGAATAGTATCATTCATGGAATTGAACCTCTGAATCAGCAAAGGGAATTGAACGTCGATGTTCATGTGGTGAACAATCATACGCTAGCTATTTCGGTTACGGATAATGGTGCTGGATTTGATGTAAGTAAAGCTGGGAAAAGTGTAGGTCTATCCAATGTTAAAGAACGCTTGCAGCTTGCATATCCCGAAGGTGAATTTGCTTTGGACAGCAAGATTGGAGAGGGCACTCGCATACATATTCGAATTCCTATCAAGGAGGCATTCAATTGAAAATAGTAATTGCCGATGACGAATATTTAGCTCAACAAACATTGCTTAGTATGATTCGCCAAATTGAAGGTGAGTGGGAAATTGTCGGAGTAGCGGGCAATGGCTCTGAACTGTTAGACATCCTTCAAGCGCAGCGTCCGGATATCGCTTTTGTGGATATCAAGATGCCTGGTATGAATGGAATTGATGCTATTAGAGAAGGTAAGGTTGTTTCTCCTCACACGGAATGGTTTATTTTATCAGGCTATTCGGAGTTCATTTATGCACAAGAAGGTATACAGCTTGGTGTCCTTAACTATTTGCTAAAACCTCTTAGTTTAGGGGAGTTGCGGGAAGCTTTACTTTCTGCAAAGGCATCTATTCAAGAAAGGGTTGTAGACAAACAAAGACAATTCGCGAATTCCGTGCAGAATCTGTGTTATGGATTTGAGCAGGATAATGTTTGCTTTAAGGACGAGTATACATACATGCATGTTCAAATGGCTGTCGTTTTTTGGGATTGTTCTTTAGAAGGAACAGCTGAATCCTTACTGTTTAGACAGGTATACATCTTAATCAACCGGATTGTTGAAGAGTTTACGGCAAAAGGAGTGCTGCTTACCTGCTTTGCCCTCCCGAGTGGTCAGTATACTATCGTTGGGGGCCCTCGGTACAGCGTCAAAGACAAGGAAAGCTGGAACGAATTTATCTTGCGACTGCAACAAATTATTGATAGCTGGAATACTTCTGAATTGAAGCTAACGGTCATTTCTTCACAGGAGCATTTACCTTTGCATGATATTAATCAATATGTGAATCGCATCATTCAGAGCAGCATTTTTCGTATCTTGAAGGGGTTGGGTAAAATGTGGAACAACCATTCGTTTCAGCACTTTAGTAGTGAACATCACGAACTGTGCAAAAAAATGGAGAGATTGGTTAAGGCTTACCGCGAGAATCAGTACTCAGAATATATGGATGCGTTGTTTGCGATTAAGCAATACGCTGCAGCGAGTGAACGTCTTTTTGAAGGTAGCGGCATTATGCAATCAATTGGCACTTATTTAATAACAACATTGCGAATTCAGCTTGAGTCTGGCACGTCCATGTCTAGGTGTATTGTGCTTTTGAAGGAGCATGGTGAACGATTGCTGCAACGAATGAACAAGGATGAACCATCCCAGGACATTGTGCAGAAAGTTATCCAATACATGAAGTCCAATTATAGGAACGAGATCGGTACAAACTTAATTGCGGAGCATTTTCATGTCACGCCGAATTACTTGAGTACCGTGTTTCATCAGAAAACGGGGTTTACGATTATGCGCTTCTTGACTGAACTTCGTATTAACAAGGCCAAGGAAATTCTAGCAGAAGGAACTGTCCAGATACAAGAGGCGGCGGAACTTGTCGGGTATTTCAATCCTAGTCACTTTACGAATTTATTTAAAAAAATTGAGGGACATTCCCCTACTGAATATAAACATATGTTGAAAAGAAACGGATAGTAAAAGAAGTCTATTTACCATAGAAATGGACAAGTCAACATTAATTATGAGACTCATGGAAGCGCCAACATTCATGTTATCCTGTATGTATTGAAGCCATTGGAAGGCTATGCGATGAAGGGTGGGGACATTGTTTCTAGAGCGCGAAATGCCTCAACGCACATTGTACGAATGGCTAGAAAATTATTGTAATCCCAGAGATTCCGTTACCATTTCGGGGGAGACGGACCTGAGCCACTTGTCAGTCAAAGTGCTAAGGCCGATAGGTAACATGAAGAAAAAGAGGAGGAGTATCATTGCAAAAAAGACGTTCTACACCGAAAATTGCGGTAAAACTATTCTTAATTATGAGCTTGCTTATTGTCAGTCTGCCATTTGGATTGCCGAATGCCGCCTTTGCCAATTCTGAACAACCTCTATTTAAACAAGACCAATATAATTCTGATGAAAGCAACGTCACGAAAGCAGGAATTTCATCGGTGTCCGAAGCTACCTATGTAACTGACCCAAATTGGGTAAACAAGGCACTTGCGGCGGAGCTGCCAGCTGCGGCAGGAGCAAGCATGGTGCTGGATAGTGCATGGGAAGTAGAAAACCCGACAAATGGAAAACTTGTTGTTAATGCGGATGGAAGTATTACGATCACAACTGAAGGTGGAGCAATTAATGATGCAGGGGGAATGAAAAACATTCTTTACTATCAGCTTCCGAACCAGACGGACTATGATTTTACTGTGAAAGTAAATGGGAATTTTACGGCAAACTATCAGGGGGCTCAACTGATGATCGCAAGCGGAAAGAACCGTGCGAATGCCGTTGGTGTGGTCCGCAGATTTCATGGATTTCTTGGCGGAACATATGGAACAAACATGCTCATGGGCGTTATGCAGAATGGTGGTACGCCTGGCGAGTATTATGAAGGTGCTGCAAACATCGGCAATGAGTTCTATCTGAAACTTCAGAAGCAGAACGGAAGAATCACTGGTTTTTATGCAGCGGCGTACAGTGACAACAAAGCAGATTGGAATCAGATTATTGATACCACTGGCGGCAAAAATTATCAATTCATAGATAAGGGCAATGCACTCATTGACCCTGAGAAGATTTATTTAGGAATCGCAGCGGCAAACGGTGGCGGGAATACACCTACAAACATCACGTTCTCTGATCTGAGAATTGGTGGTGAACCGGTACCCTTCGCTATAAATTCAAAGGCATTAAAATCCGTTGTGCTTTCTGGTGAAACGGAAATGGGTGTAGGTGCTGCACATACACAACCGCTTAACGTGACAGGTGCAGATTATGATGGAAATGGAATTACAGCATTTGATTCGGTAGTCTACACAAGCAGTGATGAAGATGTGGCAACGGTTAATGAAGACGGTGTTGTTACTGGTGTACGTAACGGCAATGTAGTAATTACTGCCAAAGCAACATTGGGCGAAGTTACAAGAACAGCTACTCTGGCAATTCAAGTTGGAGATATTGAGACAGAAGAATCATGGGAACTTTCATCTCCAGATGGCCATACCACGATGAAGGTAGAAATGATCACAGGTGGAGTTCTTCAATATACTGCGAAAAAGAATGGCGTAGAAAATATTGGGACATCACCACTTGGTTTAGTAACCAGCTTAGGTGACTTTTCGAGTGGCCTTGTATTAAGAGAAGCTTCAGAAGTGAAAGAAATCAATGAAAGCTATAAGGTGCTTTCCGGCAAGAGTGATAAATATACAAATCACTATAAGGAACAGACGCTTACATTCGCAAGGAAAAATGATAATTCTGTTGAATTTGATTTGATAATCCGCGCCTATGATGATGGTACGGCATACAGATATGCTGTCCGCACAGATGTGGCACAAGAGATTAAAATCAGTGATGAAGTATCAGGCGTACAGCTTCCGAAAGAAGCAGATGTATATTGGATGAACTATACTTCGGCTACATGGAACTATGAAGGTCAGTATACAAAAACCAATACGGAAGGATTAGCAGCGGGATCTACTCCCTCCATACCATTCCTATATGGTAAAGATGGTGTATGGACGCTGTTCTCAGAAGCAGACCTCAACGGAACTTACACTGGTTCTATGTTTACAGTCAAAGAAAACGGGATGTTAGATGTTTCATTCTCTAAGACACAAGGGACGAAGGCTGTAGTGACAACAACGCCTTTCAAATCTCCATGGAGAGCGGCAATCACAGGTACTCCGAAAGACATTGTCAAAAATACAATGATTGAAAACCTGAGTACTCCGGCAGATTACGAAACATATGACTATGAATCATGGGTAGACCCAGGTTTATCTTCCTGGTCATGGGTAGCTAACTGGGGAAGTGGAATCAGTGATCAGTCGAAAGCTGAAACACATCTGAACTGGATTGAATTTGGAGCTGAAATAGGATGGGATTATTATATCCTTGATGAAGGCTGGAGTCTGGGCGGTCGTGGAAACGTTACTGGTATGCGTGACTGGTGGCCGGAAGTAAAAGCGTTTGCACAAGAAAAAGGAGTTAGATTGTGGGCTTGGGTACATGTAAGCGATATTGATACACAGGCAGAACGCGATAAGCACTTTAAAGAATGGTCTGAACAAGGTATCGTAGGCATCAAGCCGGACTTCTTTGATGGGGAAGGCCAGAGTAATATGCAGCTTTATGATGATCTGTATAAAGATGCGGCGAAGTACAAGCTCATGGTTCTTGCACATGGTGCAAATAAACCAACCGGTGAAATTCGTACTTATCCAAACGTATATGGACGTGAAGCGATCCGTGGACAGGAAGCAGGAGGTATTACTGCGGAACAATACACAATGATTCCGTTTATCCGAGCGGCAATTGGACCGGCAGAAGTTACTGAAGAAATCAGATCTAAGGATTATAACAAGACGACTATGGGATTCCAGTTCGCATTGACAGCGCTGATTGAAGACGGAATTCATAGTATGGGTTCTGCGCCGGAGGCTTATAGAAGTATTCCGGAAGGAATGTCCTACTATAAAAATTACCCGAAAAAATGGGATGCAACAGAATTGGTTGACGGTGAAATTGGCCAATATCTGAGCATAGCAAGAAGAGCCGGAACTAACTGGTATGTTTCTGGAATCAGCGTGAACCCAAGAACGATGAAAGTTCCATTAGTATCCCTTGATGCAGGCAAAGCGTATACGGTATTGCTTTATAAAGAAAACGACAGACGGGACGTAGATATGGATATTATCCCGAATGTTACAAACCAAACCGTATTAGACATCAATGTACTTTATGGCGGCGGCTATGCATTACGTGCAGTTCCGACATCAGAGTTGGATAGCATCACTTCAATCGTTGCCAATCCGGCAGAAGTGACAGTAGAAAAAGGATATTTATCTGATCCGGTTGCAATTACACGCAGTCCGGAAAAAGCAGAATTCAAAGATGTGATATGGCGAGTTGCAGACCCAACAATCGCAACTGTCAATCAGAACGGTGTAATCAGAGGCGTTGCTGAAGGTAAGACTACAGTAACGGTAGCTTCTGCATACGACAACACAGTTAAAGCAGCAATTAAAGTAACGGTTACACCTCCAAGGTATGTTCTTGATGGAGATACATGGACAATCCTTAATCGGAATGACAATGTTATTATCAATAATACCGATTCTGCAACAATCACAACAGAAGCAGGAGTACTTGGCGATAATAACTGGAAAAACATGTTCTCTATGGACGTACCGGAAGGCGATAAAGACTTTACAATCACAGCTAAGATTTCCGGTGGCCTTAAGGCCAATTATCAGGGTGGATTTATCACAGTCGTTAATAAAGCGAATCCGAATAGCTTATCGGTAGCAGCAGGGCGGCGTTATCACGGTGGCATCATGGGAAGTCACCCTCAGGCGTTCGGCGTAATGTCAACCGCCTCAGGAGCTACCTCTGAATATTACAACGCAGATGATGATTTCAATAAGGATGTTTACGTTAAAATTCAAAAAGTTGGAAATACATTTATTAATTCGTATAGCTATGATGGTGAAATTTGGACAGTAATTACCGACAAAGGAACACCAAAAACTACTACAAATGCAAATTTGGCAGCAAGTGCAAATCTTTCTGTAGGTTTCTATGCAGGTTCCGGCGGGGGACAAACAGCAATTGATATCAAAGTCAGCGATTTTACTTACAATGGTGTGAAGGTACCGATAGCAATTGACACCTTGGAACCAGGAGTTGTTGATAAGACGGCGCTAAATGATGCAATAGCATCTGTACAAGCATTAAAAGAAGCAGACTACACATCAGACAGTTGGGCATCATTATTAACTCAATTGAATGCAGGAAACGCTGTAGTTGCAAATGAGAATGCTACACAGCAGGCAGTGGCTGAAGTAACAGCAGCAATTAATGCAGCAGTAGAAGCACTTGTAGCTGTAGATCCAGAAGTTGTTGATAAGTCGGCTCTGAATGAGGCAATAGCATCTGTAGAAGCATTAAAAGAAGCAGACTACACAGCAGACAGCTGGGCAGCATTATTAACTCAATTGAATGCAGCAAACGCTATAGTTGCAAATGAGAATGCTACACAGCAGGAAGTGGCTGAAGTAACAGCAGCAATTAAAGCAGCAGTAGAAGCACTTACTAGAGTGACTGGAACGCCGACAGAAACACCAACAGAAACACCAACAGAAACACCAACAGAAACACCAACAGGAACACCAACAGGAACACCAACACCAATACCAACACCAGTGCCTGTACCCGTTCAGCCGGGAGTACAATTCATGGGCAATGTCGTTGATATTGCCAGTGTGCAAACCAGCTTCGCCCAAAAAATTGAGGAAGCTAAGTCGATTCCGGCTCCGTTGAAATTTACTGATACTTCTTCTCATTGGGCTGACTCCACAATTGGTATGTTTGTGAAGTTAGGATTGGTTACCGGATATCAGGACGGCAGTTTCCACCCGGATAGAAGCATCACCCGAGCGGAGTTCGCTACGGTTCTTGCCAAGGTATTTGGCCTTGCAGGCAACGCTGCCGGAAGCTCCTTAAGTGATATTTCCGGTCACTGGGCCGAAAGCTCCATTAGCGCCCTGCAGCAAAAAGGTATAATTTCCGGCTACGAGAACGGTACATTCCTGCCTGATATGGAAATCAGTCGCGCGGAGATTATTGCAATGATCTCCAAGATCATTAACCTGAATAGCGTTAATACTGCGTCCTCCAGCTTCTCGGATCTTGATGAGACATGGAATAAGGAGCAGATCGGGCAAGCGGCGGCAGCCGGCATCATTAACGGGGTGGGAAATAGTATGTTTCTTCCAGACAAGCAGGCTTCCCGTGCCGAAGCGTTAACTATTGTACTGCACGTTCTAGAAACTAATCCAGAGCTTAAGAGCCTCCTGGATACCCTGAAATAAGCAAGCCTTTGGTTTACTAAAGGGGCTTGTCCAAATAGAAGCCCGCCAAAGTAGGAACCTTCCCATAGCGATAAGCTACGGTCTGGGGATACTGGCGGGCTCTTTTTATTCCTTTGTCTATGCCTCTGAAATTATCAGTAGCACCTTGGAGCATATCCGATTTTGGCTGAGAGATGAATATAATGCCAATAGGGGAAGCAAGGAATTTTACACTTCTACTAACGAATATATGACATAAAAGAAACGAAATTATTACATTTTTTTTTGATGAACATTCAAATTCACTAAAAATAGAAAACGCTGATTATACTCACGGGGAGCACCGAATTGGGCGAGTTGTCTATCAGGACTGAGATTCCGCTTGATAAGTTACTTCAAAAGATCAGCAAGATCAAGCTCAATGGCATTTGTGAAATCCTTGACCAAACATACATTCTGGATGGTGAGGTGCGGCTACCCCGATTAAATATAACCTCTACACCTGATATTAAAAAGAGGCGTCGAGCGACATTGGGTCCCTCGATGACATCGATAATGTAAAGGTGAGCTCATTGATGAGGACTATACGGCATCGAGGAAATGTCTGGACTATCAAATACAGGTCGTTAAAGTTTTCCAAGTGCACACGGAGATGTTCTTCAGGTTATGCGTTAATTAGCGATATGAATGGTCCTTTTTATCATCTGCTAGGTTACCATGGGGTTTGTAAGGTATAAATAGAGATTGGTATAATCTCCTTTTATTTGCATAAATTTCACGCATTCAACAAACAATTGAATACAATTGGAATTTTGCAATATGAAGAGGAGGATTATCGTGTTAGATTGGGTAGAGATTGTTTTACGCACATTTTTATCAATTGTGGTGCTGTTCTTTATGACTAAGCTGTTAGGTAAAAGGCAAGTGACCCAGCTATCCTTCTTCGAATACATAACCGGGATCTCAATTGGTAATCTCGCGGCGTCCATATCGCTGGACATCGATACGAAATGGTATCTGGGGTTGGTCTCTCTTGGTGTATGGGTGACTTGTACGTTAGGCATTGAGTTTCTGCAGATGAAAAGTAAAAAAGCGCGGGATTTCATTGATAGTAAAGGAACTATACTCATTCGTGAAGGCAAGATTATGGAAGATAATTTAAAGAAAGAACGCCTTACCACAGATGAACTCATGGAGCAATTGCGCAAGAGGTCGGTATTTAAAGTTGCTGATGTCGAGTTTGCTATAATGGAACCAAGCGGAGAGATTAATGTCCTGTTAACGCGAGAGAATTTACCGTTGACTCCCAAACATTTAGGCATTAAGGTTGCACCAGAGAAAGAGCCCCAAGTGGTGATCATGGATGGTGTCATCATGGATGAATCATTGGCTACACTAGGTTATAGCAGAGCATGGTTGAATACCGAATTAGTTAAAATAGGTGTTACAGTTGAAAATGTATTTCTAGGTCAAGTAGATTCCTACGGCCAACTGTTTGTGGATTTGTATGATGACAAAATCATGGTTCCGGTCCCACAGGAAAAAGCTACACTATTTGCAACATTAAAAAAATGCGAAGGTGACTTAATGTTGTATGGACTGTCCACGAAGAATAAACAGGCTAAGGAAATGTACGAGCAATGCTCGAAGCAGATGGAAGACATCATTGCTCAATTGAAGCCGATCCTTAAGCGGTGATACGAAAATCGACAAGACTAGCGGCGACAACTGGACTTATAGCCATCTTGACAGCTCGCGAACCAGCGTGTGAAAATAAGAATAGGTAAGATTAGGAAAAAACATAATAAACGATAAAGTGGTGATCGCGATGAAGGATCGGCTGGAGCTTGATACCGAACAATCGCATATAACCCTCTTATTTAAAAAAAGGGGCCGTATGGAAGTTAACAACTTCCGTACGGTCCCTTTCTTTTGGTAAAGCGAGAAAGGAAGGAGTCTGAGTTGTCATGGCGACGGTATACAAACAGCAGGAAAATAGCCTAGAAGCGATCCCAGTGTTAGTAAACGGGGAGAAATTGATACCTGAGTTAGTCGCGGCGGTTGTTTATGATCATGTGCCGGTCCGAATAGATGAACAGGCGCTCCAGCGTGTGATTGCGTGCCGCAACATGGTGGAGGAACTGGTTGCAACCGGCCAAGTGGTCTATGGGGTCACGACGGGGTTCGGCAAATTCAGCGACGTGACGATTTCACCGCAAGACGCTGTCCAGCTGCAGGTTAACCTGATCCGCAGCCATGCCTGCGCCGTCGGCAGACCGCTGCCGGAACCTACGGTTCGCGCATTGATGCTGCTGCGCGCAAACGCGCTGGCCAAAGGACATTCCGGCATTCGTCCCGAAACACTGCAGCTGTTGATCGACTGCATTAACCGTGGCGTACATCCCGTCGTGCCAGAACAAGGCTCACTTGGTGCTAGCGGGGACTTGGCTCCGCTGTCACATTTGGCACTGGTTCTGATGGGCGAGGGGGAGGCATTTTACCAAGGTGAACGGCTGTCGGGTGAGAAAGCGCTCGCAAAAGCAGGCCTCAAACCGATCAGCTTACAGGCAAAAGAGGGGCTTGCGCTTATTAACGGCACGCAAATTATGACATCGATCGGTACGCTGGCACTTATCAACTCACAACGACTTGCGAAAATCGCAGATGTGATCGCATCACTGACAGTTGAATGCTTGCGCGGTATTCCGGAAGCTTTTGCGGAAGAGGTGCATCGGGTACGCCCTTATCCAGAACAGATCGGCGTAGCGAAGAACTTGTGCAACCTTCTGAAAGGCAGCAAGTTGACGACACGCCAAGGAGAGCTTCGCGTACAAGACGCTTACTCACTGCGTTGTCTGCCCCAAGTGCATGGTGCGACACGCCAAGTTCTTGCCTATGTACAGGATAAGATTGCAATAGAAATGAACGCTGCGACCGACAACCCGTTGTTATTCGTGGAGAAAGGTCTCGTCATCTCCGGCGGTAATTTCCATGGTCAGCCGATCGCATTCGCGATGGATTTTCTGAAAATCGGCATGAGCGAGCTCGCGAACATTTCGGAACGCCGTACTGAAAGACTGGTAAATCCAGCGCTTTCAGGTGGACTTCCTGCATTTTTGAGCCATCATCCAGGGATGAATTCGGGCATGATGATCGCGCAATATGTAAGTGCATCGATCGTTTCGGAAAACAAAGTGCTGGCGCACCCATCAAGCGTGGACTCGATACCGTCTTCAGCGAACCAGGAGGACCATGTGTCTATGGGAACAACAGCAGCGCGCCATGCCGCGCAAGTCATCGACAACGTGTCCAAGGTGCTGGCGATCGAGTTGATTTGTGCAGCGGAAGCTGCTGAATTTGTAGGGACTGAGGGCCTTGCTCCGGCGACCCGGGTTCTGTACGACAAGCTGCGGGCGCTCGTTCCCCCTGTTGTCGAGGACCGCTCAACTTCCCGCGATATCGAAAACGTGGCGACTGCTTTACTGGAAGGCGAGTGGCTACAAGCGGTTGAGGCTGTGACTGGCACGCTATTTTGACATGAGAGGAGATCACTATGATGAATGCCAATTCTCAGAAGCGAGAAATACGCGCCCCTCGTGGTACAGATCTGTCCTGCAAGGGCTGGGTACAGGAAGCGGCTATGCGTATGCTGATGAATAACCTTGACCCGGATGTCGCAGAACGACCGGAAGATCTCGTTGTGTATGGCGGCATCGGCAAAGCGGCTCGTAACTGGTCTTCCTTCGATGCCATCATCCGCGAATTGCAGCGCCTGGAAAGCGGTGAAACATTGTTAATTCAATCCGGCAAGCCGGTCGGTGTTTTCAGAACCCATGAACGGGCACCACGCGTGCTGCTCTCTAACTCTGTACTCGTGCCCAAATGGGCGAATTGGGAGCATTTTCGTGAGCTGGAGCAGAAGGGGCTGATGATGTACGGCCAAATGACCGCGGGCAGCTGGATTTACATCGGGACGCAAGGGATTTTACAAGGTACGTATGAAACCTTTGCCGAAGCGGCCCGCCAACATACAGGTGGTTCGCTCAAAGGTACATTGACGTTGACCGCAGGCCTTGGCGGGATGGGCGGCGCTCAACCGTTAGCTGTCACCATGAACGAGGGGGTCGTCATTGCAGTTGAAGTTGACCGAATACGGATTGAGCGCCGAATCCAAACCCGTTACTGCGATGTGCTAGCTGAAACGCTGGATGAAGCATTGCAGCTGGCAGGTCAAGCAATGGAAGCGAATAAGCCGATAGCCATCGGTCTGCTGGGTAACGCTGCGGACATATATCCCGAATTCGTGCGTCGCGGCATTAAGCCACATTTCGTGACAGATCAAACGTCGGCTCATGACCCGCTTATTGGCTATATTCCAATTGGATTTACGTTGGCTGAAGCAGCGCTGCTTCGTGAGAAGGACCCTGAGCAGTACGTGAAGCTTTCGAAAAGCAGTATGGCGACCCATGTGCAAGCGATGCTTGACCTTCAGCAAATGGGCTCCGTCGTGTTCGATTATGGCAACAATATTCGTCAAGTCGCCTTCGACCAAGGGGTTGCCCATGCTTTCGATTTTCCCGGCTTCGTTCCAGCCTATATCCGGCCGCTTTTTTGCGAAGGGAAAGGACCTTTCCGCTGGGTAGCGCTCTCCGGTGATCCGGAGGACATTCGCAAAACAGACGAACTTGTGATGAAGCTGTTCCCAGACAATGATCACCTGCGCCGATGGATTACGATGGCAAGTGAGCGTGTCGCGTTCCAAGGTCTCCCAGCGCGTATTTGCTGGTTAGGCTATGGTGAACGCGAAAAATTCGGTCTAGCATTAAACGACATGGTGAGAACTGGGGAGTTGAAAGCACCGATTGTGATCGGTCGGGATCATTTAGATTGTGGCTCCGTCGCGTCGCCAAACCGTGAAACGGAAGCGATGAAAGACGGTTCCGATGCCGTTGGCGACTGGGCAATCCTGAATGCGCTGATCAATACGTCTGCAGGTGCATCTTGGGTTTCGGTCCATCATGGCGGAGGCGTCGGGATGGGCTACTCCTTGCACGCAGGCATGGTGATTGTTGCGGATGGGACGGATGCGGCAGATGAGCGTCTCCGGAGTGTATTGACCTCAGATCCCGGCATGGGGGTAATCCGCCATGTTGATGCAGGTTACGACGAAGCGATTGAGACAGCGGAAAAACACGGCATTCGCATCCCGATGAATGAGCAGGGACAGTGAGGAGGAGTGAATAGATGGAGCGGATTGATGTGCTCGTTACGGGGATTGGCCGTTTGGTTACCCCTCCTGGGAATGTACCGCGCTACGGGCAACAAATGAAGGAAGTTGATGTAATCACGGACGCGGCGATAGCTATTCGCGAAGGGAAAATCGTCGCGTTTGGAGCAGCACGAGACGTCATGAGTCTCCTTGCAAGCGTAGAAATTGAAGAAACCATTGACGCAGGTGGACGTATGGTCACGCCAGGGCTGGTCGATCCGCACACCCATCTCGTTCATGGCGGTTCCCGTGAACATGAGCTGGCGCTGAAGCGGTCGGGTGTCTCGTACTTGGACATTTTGGCGCAGGGCGGTGGCATTCTTAACACGGTGCAAAGTACACACGCAGCGAGTATGCAGGAGCTCTATGATAAGGCGCATCGAAGTTTGAACGAGATGCTGTTGAATGGTGTCACGACGGTTGAGGCGAAAAGCGGCTACGGTCTCACTCTGGAAGATGAATTGAAGCAGCTGCGTGTGGCAAAATATTTGAACGATAATCACCCAGTCGAAATTGTCTCGACATTTATGGGGGCACATGCGGTGCCGCTGTCGTATAAAGGTTGTACCGAGGAATATGTAGACCTCATCGTCAATGACATGATTCCCAAGGTGGCGGAAGAGGAGCTTGCGGAGTTTTGTGATGTGTTTTGTGAGAAGGGTGTATTTACCGTCGAGCAGTCACGCCGAATTCTGCTGAAAGGTAGGGCGTACGGTTTGCTTCCGAAAATACATGCAGACGAAATAGAACCCCTTGGCGGATCGGAACTGGCAGGTGAAATCGGTGCGATATCCGCTGAACATTTGCTTGCAGCGACCGACAAAGGCTTCGCTGCCATGGCGGAACACGGCGTGATTCCAGTGCTCTTGCCGGGCACTTCGTTCAACCTAGGTCTGGCCAAACATGCGCGAGCACGCGATATGATCGATACGTTTAAACTGCCGGTGGCTCTCGCAACGGACTATAATCCAGGGTCCTGTCCGACCGAGTCGATCCAGCTCGTCATGATGCTGGCATCGCTGAACCTGAAGATGACGCCGGAGGAGATTTTAACGGCATGCACAATCAACGCGGCGAACGCGCTCGGACGTGGGGAAAGTATCGGTTCGATTGCGGTGGGAAAGCGTGCGGATTTAACCATATTTGATGCGCCGAATCTGGCATATTTGCCGTATCATTTCGGGATTAACCATACATTTGGGGTCATCAAAAACGGAAAGGTGATCGTATGGGACCGTACCCTTGTGATGGAAGAATCAGGTAAGGAGGAGGGGGCACGATGAGCCACGAAATTCCTTTTCTCAAATTACCTGATCAAGCTGTGTTCCGAGATCACATGGAAACCAAGGTTGCCCATTGGATTCGCCAATGGGACGGTCAAGAGCCATTGCTTGCAGGGATCATCGGCATTCCGTTGTCTAAGTCGTCGATCTCGCATTCAGGTGCTTCGACGACACCGTCGGCAGTGCGTTCAGCTTTCAAGTCGTTTACGACATACTCGATGGAGTATGGTGTTGATCTGCAAGACTTAGCCGTTCGCGACCTCGGTGATATCCAAATGCATGTGACAGACATCGCGGAATGTCACCGCCGCATTGAGGAAAGCTTGCGCACGCTATATATCGATCAGCCGAGCTTAATTCCAATCATTTTCGGCGGCGATCATTCGACGAGCTGCCCCTCGATCAAAGCTTTCGTGAGTCGTCATCCTGGGAAAAAAGTGGGTATTCTTCATTTTGATGCGCATCATGATGTCCGCAATTTTGAGGACGGTGGCGTCACCAACGGTACGCCGTTCCGCGGCATCCTCGAATCGGGTGTGGTAGAAGGACATCACATCGTACAAATCGGCATTCGAGGCTTCATGAATTCGAAACCGTATCATGACTACGTTAAGGATAAAGGGGTACATGTATATACATCTCGCGATATCCGTCGGATAGGCATGGATGCGGTGCTCGACCAGGCGCTTCAACACGCGGGGAACGGCACGGATGTGCTGTACGTGAGTTTCGACGTAGATGTGATCGATCAGGCCTATGCACCAGGTTGCCCGGCGATCGGTACGGGTGGGATGAATCCGTGGGATGCGCTGGATGCCCTCTACCGACTCGGATCGCTGCCGCAGGTGCAGGGTCTGGACTTCGTCTGCATCGATCCAACCATCGATGTGCGTAATGTGACCTCGCGACTAGCAGTACAGTTCATGCTCAGCTTCTTGGCAGGGGTCGCTGCGCGCCCGAAATAATAGTTGGCATTATGCTTAAGCTAGAAACGCCACTATTTCCTTATTACTGCAGCTAGCGGCGTTTTCTTTGTGTAGCAGGGGCGGAGACTGCGTTAGTCCGAAATTTCCGAATTAAAAATAGGATTACTTGTAAAAAAGACCCATAGTCCGATTCTGCCGAACTATTTACCGACTATCCTTGTTCGGAGGCTTAATTGGTGTATTTACTTGGGTTAATTCGGACTAAACACAATAAAATGAGGCGGATAGTAAGATTAATTTGGCAAATTCGAACTATTTGGTACCAGAAGCGTTATCCGTATCGTCCATACTCACAATATATTTGTAAAAAAAATTATACTATACTAGAGGAAAGCGTTACTATGAAAAATAAGGTATATGTACCGATTCTGGCAATGGGAAGAAAGACATTCTTGCAGGATTGTATGCGCTTACGAAATTATTCTATCATTCTAAATAAGATCGTGAGGGAGAGTAGGAATGATAAGTGGAGATAGCAAGAATCAACAGGTTTATACAGATATCTTGGTTGCCGGAGGCGGCATTTCGGGTGTTGTAGCTGCCATTGCGGCTGCGAGGAACGGTGCCAAGGTTACGCTTTGTCAGGATTGCTCGGTGCTGGGAGGCAATGCCTCTTCCGAGATCCGTATGCATATTGTTGGGGCGGCGCATTCCAAACGCGGGACAGCATTAGAAACAGAAGCGAGAGAAGGCGGTATTCTGGAAGAAATTCTACTGGAGTGAGCTGTTCGCAATCCACAGCGAAGCGCTTCGATGCTGGATCTCCTTTTATATGAAAAGTGCAGAGCCGAGCCCAACCTGACGCTAATGCTGAATACGCCATTATTGGTGTGCGAATGGGCGGAAATCGCATTGTGTCAGCTTGGGCAACGAGGGAAAGTACGGAACATAGCTTCGAAATCTATGCGAACATATTCATGGATTGTACGGGAGATGGCCGTCTCGGCAAAGAAGAAGGAGCGCGATTCACGACAGGACGTGAGTCTTCTGAGCAATATGGAGAGTCTTTCGCTGGGGCAGTAGCCGATACGTATTGTCTTGCTTCTTCGCTGTTATTTACAGCAAGAAATATGGGTAAACCGATGGCATTCATCTCCGGGAATCTCGACGATTCATTGGTCAACATGTGTTGACGCAAAGGGATCTGGAAGAGTCCGTTCATTTCGAACGGGACTTTGAGTGTGAACGTGGTCGCGAATGATGCGGCAATCTTGTATTTGAAAAAGTGATAAGCAGTATATGGTAACTTGTGTAAACTATCCAGCACAAACAGCTAATCGGCTGTCAATTGTGTGGATGGTTTTTTTTGCTTCGTTCTACATGTCAGGGATCGCGATTCTTGAATATGAGTTAGCAATGTGTGACAATAGGAGAGGTAACTCAGGAACAAGTAGTAAGTGATGCAGTTTTGAAGGAGGAATTATTTTATGATAAAAACAATGAAACTTGGAACAAGTAACTTAGAAGTTCCGGTTATTGCAGTAGGCTGTATGAGAATTAACTCGCTGGACAAGCTTGAGGCTGAACGCTTCGTACAAGGGGCTATGGATATCGGAGCTAATTTCTTCGACCATGCGGATATATACGGTGGAGGGACTTGTGAGGAAATTTTCGCGGATGCCATCCATATGAACGATGATGTACGAGAGAAGATCATTCTGCAGTCCAAATGCGGTATTCGCAAAGGGATGTTCGACTTTTCCAAAGAACATATTTTGGAATCGGTTGACAACATTTTGAAAAGGCTCAAAACGGATTACTTAGATATTCTGCTTCTACATCGTCCAGATGCTTTAGTAGAGCCTGAAGAAGTTGCTGAAGCGTTTGATTTACTGGAAAGCTCAGGGAAAGTCAGACATTTCGGTGTTTCCAACCAGACGCCTCTGCAAATTCAATTGCTGAAGAAATCGGTCAAACAGCCGCTTGTAGCGAATCAATTGCAATTAAGCATTACGAATGCAACGATGATTTCAAATGGTATCAATGTGAATATGCTGAATGATTCTGCAGTGGATCGTGATGGCGGCATTCTAGATTTTTGCCGATTGAATGATATCACGATTCAGCCTTGGTCTCCTTTCCAATACGGATTCTTTGAAGGTGTTTTTCTTGATAACGAGAAATTCCCAGAGTTGAATGGGAAGATTGATGAAATCGCAGCGAAATATGAAGTATCCAATACGACAATCGCGATTGCGTGGATTCTTCGTCATCCTGCGCGGATGCAGCCTGTTACAGGGACAATGAATATCAATCGATTAATCGATTGCGCCAAAGCTGGAGATATTCAGTTGACTCGTCAAGAATGGTATGAGATATATCGTGCCGCGGGAAATGTTCTTCCTTAGTGTCTAGTGGTTGAATCGAAGCGTTCACTCCCATGGAGTGAGCGTTTTTTGTCATTTTTTTGCCCGATCTGAACAAAAGAGGCAGTTTTACCTACATGGCGATTTGGTGCACATGAAAAACCAGTTAACATCTACAAAAGCGGAAGTTAACTGGTTTATTTACTATTTACTAGGAGTAACTAAGTCTTATTGGCGTTAGCTATGGTGGAACCTATTCCATATCTCGCAGGTACGTGTCATAATTTAATGGTTGGAAACTGTATCCAGTAAGGTTCGAACATAGGCATCAATACTAAACCAGCGCGTATCTATGGTAACAGGGACTTTATTTTCTACCATGTCAATAGCTTCTCTTGGATGCAGCAGATCATATCTAGGGCTGTACATTTCGGTGAACGGAGGCAGATCATCTCTTCCCTTTGGAGCAATTGGCGTGGCGCCTAGCAATTGAGCTTCGTAGAGTGCCAAAGTGAGACTACCGCCAATCGTGACAGATACCGCTGCTGTTGCTCTGGATAAAAGTTGATAATACTCAGCATGCGGCAGCCTTCCCACTTCAATGCCTAATTCTCTCCACATGGCAACTGGATAATGGGACAAAGGTGTAACAGGCGAGGCGATTACCACGCGATACCCTAACTCCATAAATTCAAACGCCAAGCGGACAGAGAGATAAGGCTGATAGAATTCATTCATGCGACCTGGGAAGACAATTAGTTTCTCCCGCTCATAAGAAGGTGTGATGCCATTCAAGGTGGCATTCACATAGTCATGGTCATAAGGAAAGCCCGCTGCGATGACTTCGACTTGTGATCCGGCAGGCAGACAACGTTTGCCCCAAGGCACCATGCTAGGATTCGTATAGAAAATAGCTTTCAATGAAGGATGACGGAAAATCCATAATGACTCTAAGTCTAACACGTTCGTAAAAGGGTTCCAGACGTCATGTTCTTGAATATATAGATACTGGGGAACTGGACTTGCTTCTTTGATCATATCAAATAGCGTGAAGCGTGTGATCAAAACGGGAGTCTTTGGGTCCTCCGGCAGCTGAGGGGAAAAGGAATACGGGACACCCGCGGAATCAAGTCCTTTTTTTAAACCGCTGAGATAATTGGGATACCACGCTGTTTGATCATTTTCGTCTACAAGTACATGTAACATGATAAGTAAGCCTCCATGGCGACTATGAATTAACTATATATGCAAAATATATCATATTTTTTCGTGGATATCATGCCTATTAACAATTGTGATATGGTAAATTATGATAATGAGCAGGACTAGGACGGTGAGAAATAATGACAGCAATGAACGAGAGAATCTTCTTAGAATCTGGCAAGGTTCGTGTTGGTATTCCGCATGTAAGAGAAGTTATCTATGTGGGGCGTAATGGTCAGAAAGTTGAGCGGATTCAGGCGAATGTAGATGATACGATAACGAGTTTTATTTATAAACCACTTACGAACTATCCCAATAAGGGAAAAGAAGTATGGCTGCAAGCGAATTTATTCGAACGAATTCCTGAGGTGAACATCCCCAAGATCCTCTTTGCTTCTCAAGCGCTGGAGCCGGAAGAGGAATGGATGGTTTTCGAAGATTTGGGCGAATTGGAGCATAACTTCAGCAGTGAGATGATGTTGAAAACATCAGAGTTCATCCCTTATTGGCATCTCTTGCCGACATCACTTCTACCAGAAGATTTTGAGGGTCACACTCCGAAAATTCAGGAAATTCAACGTTATATTTTGACTAAGGATATGCAAACGAGGCAATTATTCGAGCGTTTAGGATTTCTGGATGAGCATATCACTTACTTTTATGAGGATATTCTACACCAGGATCATCTTGAAAATGAAATCGTCATTTCGCACGGAGATTTGTATCCGTTAAACATCGCCGAAGTGAATAATCAAGTCTATATTTTCGATTGGGAGTACGCTCATACGAATAGCGTATTCTGGGATCTGTATACGTTGATGGACATTACGAGCCCTCAATATAGGCGATTGGTCATCCAGCAGGAGTCACGTATCGCAATTCTTGCTAGATATATCTCCGTTCGTGAAAACCTTCAAACGCCTACACAAGGTAACTTCATTACGGATTATCACAAATACAGTGCGCTGTATTCCGTCTGGCTGTTACTTTTAATAGAAGAGGATATCGCCCATGAAAGATTTGAGAAATCAGCCCTTTTACAGCAGTATAAGGAAACACTTGAGATTCTAAAAATCGTTCTTAGCTATCTAAAATACACCAATGGACAATTTTTTTAAAAAAACTGCAAAATTCGACAAAATTGCTTTATAATGAGAATACAAAATGCTGTTGAGGGAGTCGTAAGCATGTTTTCATCATTAGACAAGTTCCCATTAAAAACAATATTAATTTTCTTAATCGCCATATTAAGTATGAATTTAACGTATTTTCAACATTCGAAAGTGCTTTTAAATAATCATCAAAAAGAGAAAATACAATTAGTGACTTCTACGATTTCTGCCGAACTTGGAAAGCAAAGTGAAGTAGAAGCAACTTATGATGAAATGCTGGGTCATGAACTACGAACCGCTTCGATTGTGATTCAGAAGACTTTACATCCTGATTTCCACCAAGTCACGAACGAACAGCTGGTCACCTTAGCAAAGGAATTGAATATAGAAGGGATTACATTATTCGAGAGACGAGGTGATGATTTCATTGGGGTAAGATCCTCGGATCCCAAAGAAATCAACGCAAGCTCGAAAACGTGGGGAATCGTGTATTCCGCCCAATTGCAGTTAACGGATCGCAAAAGTGTCGACGTAGGTACCGGCTTGACCCTCGAAAATTTCTGGAGTGGCCCCATTGATACAGCTTCGACGGATGCTACAAATATCAGGAAATGGGGAGAATATTACGACGGAACGACGAATTATGTTATTAATCCCTATTTGGACGTATCAAGCAGTCTTGAACACTATCGGCAAAAAGTAGGTGTTGATGCAAGTATTCAAGAGCTCCTAGAAAACAATAAAGGAAATTTAATTGAGATTGGCGTCCTAAATCCGGAAAAGATTTTTGATAAAACGCCAACACCAAATAATAGGGCTAGCTGGTATTCAGAGCGACTCTTATTAAACGGCAGCTATAAGTATAGAGACGGCATTGAAGAGAGTAAAATCAAGGAAGCGCTGACCAAGAACAGTACGGTGTTTTACAATGTTGTAATTAATGGAACGAACATTCTGAAAAGCTTTACACCGATGGTCACAACCAATCTGAAATATAAGCGTGATGACTTACCCAAAGTGGTTATGGTTGCAACCGATTACACACAGATCGAAAAAACGTTACATCAGCAGTTTCGTGAAGTTTTTATATTCATGAGCATTGTCACGCTGCTAGTCTGCGTTGTTATTATCATTCTGTATTCGATTACGCGGAAGAAGAATGAAGGAGCTGTGAAAACAGTTCAAGATGTGTATCTGGCGAATATTAATTCGATTGTTCAATCGATCAAAGAACAGCGTCATGATATCATCAACCATATTACGACCATCTCCTGGATGATTAAATTAAAGAAATATGAAAGTCTGCAAGACTACATAGATCCTCTAATCCAAGAAGCGAAAATGATGGATAACAAAATTAAAGCGGTTGAAATTAATATTCCAGCATTAAGCGGAATTATCCAAGCGAAGTTGGCACAATCCGAAGTGCATAACATTGACATGCAGGTTGATTTTAAAAATATGGAAAATTTGCGTCTCACGACGATTAAAACCACTGATTTAGTCCGCATATTAAGCAATCTAATCGATAATGCATTTGACGCGACGATCGAGTTGCCAGTCAACGAAAGAAAAATCAATGTGGAAGGCATTGTTCAAGCTAACCAACTCACGATTCAGGTGCAGAATTCTTGTAATCCCGTTACTCCTGACATACACACAAGAATATTTGAATCAGGCTTCTCGACCAAACAAGGAAAGAACAATAAAGGTCTTGGCCTTCATATTATTAAGCAGTTAATTGAACGCTATAAAGGAAGTATTGATTTCACAACGCAAGAGACTGGCGTAACGTTCTCCATCGTCATTCCATTAAAACATGAAAAATAAATATTTGAATGTATAAGATTTCCTTACACTCCACATCCTAAGTTTACACCACAAGAAGGAGTGATTTACGAATGGCTAACAACAACAGTAGCAGAAGCAACACATTGCTAGTTCCACAGGCTAAAGCCGCTTTAAATCAATTGAAATATGAAGTTGCACAAGAATTAGGGATTGCCTTGCAGCCAAATGGTTATAATGGAAATCTTCTTACACGCGACGCAGGTTCAATCGGTGGTACAATCACGAAGAGACTAGTACAAATCGCTGAACAACAACTGCAAGGCTTTAACCGCTAGACCATTGGTTATAGGCAAGTTTAAAAAGACATCAATCACTCTTTCTACTCGGGTGATCTGGCGTCTTTTTTTTCTTTACAAATGCAATCGTTTAGGGAATTATGTAAGTTGAGACTATGTTAAAGTGAGAGGAAGCAACTATGATTTTACCTGGAATTGTATCCGTGACATTTCGTGAAAGATCAGCAATTGAAATACTCGAATTAAGCAGCCAATGTGGGCTAAAAGCAATTGAATGGTCGGAGAATGCGCATGTTGGGCCTGGGGATGAGGTCGAAGCACACAATCTGTACACAAGAACAATCGATTCCGGCATGCAGGTAGCCGCATATGGTTCTTATTTTCGATTGCTTGCAAACCAACAACCTGAGCAAGTTTTTCGAGAGAGTTTGATCGCTGCGAAAGCTTTGCATGCTCCGCTCATTCGCATTTGGGCAGGAGTAGTACCCTCTTCGGCAGCTGACTCCGATTATTATGCTCGCCTTGCTAAAGAAGCTACACATATCGCTGAAATGGCTGCTGCAGAAGGTATAAAAGTTGCGCTTGAGTGGCATAGAGGGACACTAACGGACACGAATCAATCGTCTATGCGGCTATTGGATGAGGCAGATCATGCCAATCTGTATTGCTTGTGGCAGCCAACACCGGAGCTATCCGTAAAGGAACGTTGTGAAGGTCTGCATGAATTAGCGGCGCGAAAGAAGCTGTTAAACCTTCACGCTTATTATTGGGAAGGCGATATTCGCAGACCATTTGCTGAGGGGATTCACGAGTGGTCTCAGTACTTGGCACAGATTGATAGCCGTGAAGACCGCTACATGCTAATGGAGTTTGTTATGGGGGACACAATTGAACAATTTAGAACAGATGCCGCAGCATTCCAGCAATTATTACATGATTTATCTTAGCGTCTCAAACGTATAAAAACGGAGCACCGCGATACGCGAGCTCCGTTTTTTTCCATTTTCACATACATCTTTAACAATTAGGATTGTAGTTACCTAACAATTATAGGCTAAAGTGAGTGTAATGAACGAAGTTATTACCGGTTACAACCAACTGGATAGGGGAGAGAAGCATGACTCAGAACTTGCAAAATTTATTACTGGACAGCGTCCGAGTATCAATTGACAACATGCTACCGCAATCATTAGATCAAACCGAAGTTCGTATAAGTAATGAACCGATCCGTAAGGATGAAATTGGCGTCTCCATCAATTTCACGAATAGTGAGTATTGTATGATTTTAGATGGGCAACGTGTCGTATTTAGTCGAATGAGCGAAGCGATTTTTGGGATGTACATGGAAGGTGAAATGCTAGATAGCTGTGTGAGCGAAATTGCCAACATTATTGCGGGCAGAACCACCACGATCCTTGGTGAACAAGGTGTTGCACTGGATATTACGCCACCGTCTTTATTGGAGGAAAATCACCATTTTGACTCTCAGACTAACAAACTGATGCTGCCCATTTCCATTCAGACAGTTGGAGATATCCGTGTCGTTTTATTGAAAGAGCAATGATAAGAGGAGTGAGAGATCATGGCAAAAATTTTAATCGTAGATGATGCAGCTTTCATGCGTATGATGTTAAAGGATATTTTGACGAAAGGCGGACATGATGTTGTTGGTGAAGCGGAAAATGGTCTAGTAGCTATCCAGAAGTACCAGGAGCTTAAACCAGATATAGTAACGATGGATATCACGATGCCTGAGATGGAAGGCGTAGAAGCGGTTAAGGAAATTAGGAAAAAAGATGCGAATGCCAAAATTGTGATGTGCTCAGCCATGGGGCAGCAAGGCATGGTCGTACAAGCGATTCAGGCTGGAGCCAAGGATTTCATCGTCAAGCCATTTCAAGGTGATCGTGTTCTGGACGCCATACGCAGAGCTATATAATACATAAAGAAGTACGCTCATCCTTCGCTGAATTTAGCAGAAGGAGGGGTGTTTTTTTTCGCTTTTTTATGTGACAAAATCCTTACAAATTAGGGTTTTTCTAATCACTTTAACCTAAAATACTGACAATCATTAGCTAATTATTAGTAAAAAACATGTTTAGCTAAAATCCGAAATAGAAGTTTCACAACAATTCATCGGTAAGATTAGGATATTGAGAAGTAACAAATTTTGTTATGGAATTGCGAGGGACCTACAACAATGAATCTAATCCACTACTATCGCGAGCAATTTCTCGAATTAATATCACAATTCGAGCCGAATTGGGAGGAGGAGCCATTTTGCCAATTTGGATTTCGATGGAACGCGTTTACGACGAATATGTATAAAGAATTTTTTCAGATGACACAAATGCCAAATGAAACATTGTACTTAATGTATGCCATTGAACTTCCTGAGAAATACAAGAACACGAATATAAGTGAAGTTGTTAAGAGTGTATCTTCTTCCTACGAGCTTTCTATGTATTATTTCACGGATAAGATTCTTTTAACATCCTGTATCTCGATTGAAAATTTACAACAAACATCTTTAGGTTTTTTAAATCAAGCACGTGGGGAAATCATTGATCTTGTGTTCTCAGCGATTCAATTAAAAGACATGTAACCAATACTTAGGGGGATTTAATGATGAAGGCAACAATTAGAATGAAATTATTAGCAGGATTTATCCTTGTACTCGTACTCACATTTACAGTTGGGCTAGTGGCTATTATGAGTATGAATGCCATTCAAAAATCAGCAGTAAATGTTCAGGGAAATTGGCTGCCTAGTATTCTCAAGATTGATCAAATTATGTAAAAAGTAGATATTTCCCGAGCGATGCCAAGTGGCAATCGCTTTTTTTCGATATAGCTTCTGGCAGGTGCTGCTAGGGGTGGGGGCATCCATATAACTGGAAAAACTCCATTTATATTTCAGTTATTAGCCTAATTTTTAAGTTTTAATGGAAAATGTACAGCTAATTCTCAGGATTTGAGTGGTTTCGAAGTATTCCATTCGAATTACATGTATATTTTACAGTTAAATGGAATTATTCAAGATTTCAGGTGAAAATAACTGTATCTTATCCATTTATTTCCTAATAAAATGAAAGAAATTTGTTCAATCCCCCTCTATGTTCTCCCCCCATTGTCAACTATACTGAACTCAAAATTGAATGGGCGGGCACATACAACATGAGTAAATATACTAGCGAGATGCCAGGCTGTTGAGACAAAGGGAGGGATGGCAAGGAAGTTGGATTGTTATTGAGCACACATGCAAGTAAGTCGTTTTATTTTCGCACAAAAGTTAAGCGCTTACAATTAGGGGGAGGCTAGGATCATGGAATTATTTATGAAAAAGGGTAAAAGGTTAAGTGCATTCGTCATAACCATTATGATGATGTTCTCTTTATTGATAATGCTTGTACCGGCAACCGTATTTGCTGCAAATACAACTTACTATGTCGACGCTGGCAACGGCAGTGATTCAAACAATGGCACAAGTACGGCAACGGCGTGGAAAACATTGACGAAAGTAAATAGCACAACGTTCCAGCCTGGCGATCGTATTTTATTTGAGGCCGGAAATACTTGGGTGGGTCAGTTATATCCGAAAGGCTCGGGTATATCAGGGAACCCAATCGTCATTGATCAGTATGGCACAGGAGCCAAACCAAAGTTTCAGGGCCAAGGTGCGGTGAAGGCTACCGTATATTTGTACAATCAGCAGTATTGGGAAATTCACAATCTAGATATTAGTAACCAAACAACCGGTTTCGTAGGTGATCTTCGAGGTGTACATATTACAGGAGCAGATATTGGAACGCTCAATTACTTCCGTTTAGATGGGCTCAATGTTCATGATGTAAGTGGTGAAGTCAATTGGATTGGCGGCGATGTGGCCGATAATGCAACAGGCATCACTTTCCAGACAGGGTGGGATCGTTCCAAGCGAACTGGCGGCATTGTATTCGATATGTCATCGAACGTGCTTGCTCCGGCCGCAGCAACCGTAAAGAGCAAATTCAACGATGTGATCATTTCCAATTGTTCCATTAAGGACACTTCTTTTGGGGGGATTATTCTCAAGCAATATACGGGTGATGGAAAAGATAACAATGGGAATACCTCCGTTTCGGTAGGTTGGGGTGTTCGCAGCTCCGCTTCGGATACAAATTGGGTTCCTTTTACGAATATTACGATTAAGAATAACTTCATTAGCCAAGCCAACACGATCTATGGTTGTAATGGTATTTATTTGACAGATGTTAAAGGAGGGTTGATTGAGAGTAATGTCGTTGCGGCTGCGGGAACTTCGGGGATTGAAACCTACTATGCGGATGATGTTATTATTCAGAAGAATGAGACGTATGGTGTGGTAAAAAAAGCCGGTGGTGCCGATTACAACGGCATCGATACGGATAAAGGTACGACGAAACAGGTCGTCCAATACAATTACATTCATGGCAATGGGGATGGGGTCCTGCTATGTCAATTCAGCTTTGGCGACTCCATCATCCGATACAATGTGATTACAGGTAATTCGAGATATCAAATTTATCTCCATTCCGATTCGGCTGCGACCTCGCAAATTTATAATAATACGATCTACAATACGAATAGCACGTATTTGATTTATGGTTACGGGTCCTATATTAATGCTAGCTATCATATAAGAAATAATATTCTGGATTCGACACAGAGTTCAGCGGTGCTAACAACTGGCGGAGGGATTGCCTATAATACGAATAGTTACTATGGGACTGGGCTTACGGTTCCAGTTGGAGATGCGAATCCGAAAACAGGTGATCCGAAATTAGTGAATCCAGGAACTGGCGGAACGGGAACAGAAGCGAGTGGACCCGCAATGAGCACATTAGGTGGCTATAAGCTTCAAACGAGTTCTCCGATCATCAATCAAGGCGTTACGATTGCGTCCAACGGTGGACTTGATTTCTGGGGAGATACCTTATACACAGGCGCAGCAGATATTGGTGCTGATGAAACACAGGTTACGGGTGGCAGTACTGGACCTACTTACTTGGTAAATGATACGTTCGATGCTGTGGCTACTGGCAGTAGCCTTCACGGCGAACACCTGGTATGACTTCAAAGTTGTGCTAGATACGAATACCGATAAATTTGATTTCTATGTTAATGGCACGTTGAAGCTATCCCAAGCAACAATGAGAGCAGCAGTAGCGAATGTGTCAAAGATCGAATTCTATGCGGATAACTCACAAACGGGCACAACGAATGTAGACATTGTAAAAGTATATACGCCATAACAATTAGTATTGTTGAAATCCCGAATTGCCGGAGACGGTGATTTGGGATTTTTTGTGCGAAGTGAACCCGAATGATTGGAATAGTGAAAGAGAATCGTTCATTTACCTACTGGTATTGATGGGAAAATCGATCTTATAATATGGCATATCGAAATTAAGAGGAGGTCACACATGTTGCTTCAGCCCAAAAGATTGAAATGGTCATCCTTGATCCTCGCCATTGTACTCGTGTTTGGAATTGTAAGTTCTCTGCTTCCGGTATCTCGTGTTCAGGCGTCACCCGTCACGGGGATGATCTACTATGTAGATGCGACAGGAGGTAATGATTCGCATACAGGTACAAGTGAAGGCACAGCTTGGAAAACGCTAGAAAAAGTAAACGCTACCACTTTTCAACCTGGGGATCAGATTTTGCTTAAATCAGGTGAAGTTTGGGAAGGTCAGTTATGGCCCAAGGGCTCAGGTAGCCCAGGCAAGCCGATTATCGTTGATCAATATGGCAGCGGGAGTAAGCCTGCCATACAAGGGAAAGGCTTGGTAGAAGATGCGGTTCGTTTATTCAATCAGGAGTATTGGGAGATTCATCATTTAGACGTATCCAATGCTAAGCCAGCAACGGCTACACCAGGTGAGAACCTTGGTGATTACAGGGGCATTCATATCTCTGGTGATAATAGTTCAACATTGGATTATTTCCGTATCGTAGCTGTCGATGTTCATGATGTAACAGGACAAATCAACTGGATTAGCGGTACACAGCCAGTTCCACCACAGCCAGGCATCCGTTTTAAAACAGGCTGGGACGGCTCCAAAAAAACAGGAGGCATCGTGTTCGACACAACTGTGCCGAATATATTTAGTCCCCCTAGTCAAGCGACTGTTATTAATGATGTAATTGTGGAACAATCCACAATTACGAATACTTCTTTTGCGGGTATTACATTTAAGCAATACACAGGGGATGGAAAGGATGCGGATGGGAATACCATTGCCGTATCAACGGGCTGGGGCGAGCGTGCCAATGGGACCGATCCGAAATTCACACCGCATACCAATATTATAATTAGAGACAATTATATAACGCAGAAAGATACGGCATATGGCTGTAATGCGATGTATTTGACAGATATAAGAGGCGGACTTGTTGAAAATAATGTCGTCTATAAGGCAGGAACCTCAGGGATTGAAATGTACTATGCAGATGATATCGTCGTGCAGCACAATGAGGTTTATGAGACTACGCAAAAAGCGGGCGGAGCCGATTCCAATGGGATTGATCCGGATAAAGCGACAACAAAAATACTCATTCAATATAATTATATTCATGATAATGGAGATGGCATTCTAATCTGCCAATTTTCATTCGGCGATACCGTGATTCGTAACAATGTGATTAAAAGCAACACCAGATACCCCATATATCTGCATTCAGATAAGAAGGCGATAGCCGAGGTGTATAACAACACCATTTATAATGATAAAAGTAATTATTTGATCTATGGCTATGGCACTTCCTTAGACGCAACCTACAACATTCGTAATAATAATCTGTACACGACACGTGCAGGAGCGACAATAACTACTAGTGGAACAACGTTCTACGAGAATAACAACTATTTTGGTACTGGATTAATGATTCCTACTAGTGATACCAAGGCCCTACAAGTAGATCCTAAATTTGTTAGCACGGTGAGTGGCCCCTCTGGAACAATCGAAACAGGACCAAGGTTGGATTCAGCGCTGGGTTTTCGTTCAAAATCAGGTTCAGCGATGATTAATGCCGGAATGGCGATGCCGAACAACGGTTCGAAAGACTATGCGGGTAAAACGCTGTATAACGGACTCCCGGATATCGGGGCATTTGAATATTACACAGAAGCAGACAGCCCAACAGAATCAGTGAACGGAAAAGTAAAGGATGGTTCTGGCAAAGCAGTTGCTGGAGCGAAGGTATCCATGGTTGTTAATACGGTGAGTTATACGGCAACCAGTGATGCGAAAGGCTCGTTCGTGATTGCGGATGTACCGTTAGCTACGGGAGTAGAGCTTAAAACTGAAAAAACGGGTTATACGACGACGACCTCGACAATCGCGATTCAACCACCGAATATGACGACGTTGGATATTGTCATTACTTCCACAAGTCCTTATGGCAGTCTACGTGGAACCATTTTGGATGAGAAGATGTCCGCTCTTGAGGGAGTTTCTGCCAAAGTCATGTATGAAGGTGAGGAAATTGCAAGCGGAGCAACCGATCATACAGGCATTTTGCAATTAGGTCAGGTGCCGATCGGCGAGAATTACACAATTGTGCTTTCGAAAGCAGGTTACTTTACGGTTTTCAAAGGTAATGTCAGCATTACACCGGAGAGTCTCACGGATATTGGCAAAGTGCTGCTATCGAGCAAACAACCGCAAGTGCTGTACAATCATACATTTAATAGTCTTTCGACAGGAACATTGAGCTCGGGAAATAATTTGACAATCAGCGCCAGTGGCGGAAGTGTTGAGGTCGCTGAGGTCCCTAGTGTGTCAGATAAAAGTGTCCTCTTAACGAGAAGCAGCAACTCTGGAAGTACTAGTTTGTCTCAAACTTTTGCTACACCACTAACAGGGATTGTCACCATTGAAGCCGATTTGAAACGAAAAGACACGTATGTTAACGGGAATAACTGGATTAGCTTGCCCTATGTGTATGGCAGTACGAATCTAACGAACCCTGGCATTAGCTTTGCTTTTGATAAAGGCATAATGAAGGGATATAAAGGTACAACGACGACTGATTTTATGAAGTATGTTGTTGGCCAATGGTATAACATGCGTATGGTGATCGACATGGCTGCACAGAGTTTCGATCTATACATCGATGGTCTTAAAATAGTAGACCGTGCCCCATACCGAATCGCCATGGCGGATATTAAGAAAATTGATTTTTATGCGAACAGTACCAATTATGGCAGTGTGTATATCGATAATGTCCGCGTCACGCAAGGGATTGGTTACTCGAAGACAGACGCAACCCTTGCAGAGTTATCGAGTGATGCAGGAACATTAACACGTCTGGATGAAACACATTACGCGATACAAGTGCCGAGTAATGTGGAGCAGGTGAATCTGACACCTGTAGCTAGCAGTCCTAATGTAAAATCAATTCTTGTAAACGGTGTACCTGTTGGAAGTGGTAATAGCTCTGATTCCATTGCTTTAACTGGAGATGACACGGACATTCCCATTGTTGTAACAGCAGAAGATAATCTGACAACGGCAACCTATACCGTTTCGATTCATCGGATCTCTGCTCAGGTCGATGCATCTTTACAAGGACTACTTGTGAATGGTGGTACATTATCACCTGATTTTGATCCGAACATAACGCTATATCAAATCAATGTACCCTATGACATTCATGGCCTCACACTCGTTCCGACTGCAGGCAACAGCCAAGCGGATATCACGATCAATGGAAAAACGGTGTTAAGTGGTGCAACTTCAGAAGTAATTCCATTAGTGGAAGGACAAAATCTCATTGTCGTTTATGTAGTTTCACCTGATGGAACTGCAAACGAAACGTATGAGATTGGCGTTCACAGGGCCAATAGTCCTTATGGTCAAATATCAGGAACAGTCAAGGATCAAAGTAACCATAATGTATTTGGTGCTCATGTAACGCTTTCTAAACTTGGCGACTCAAGAACTACGATAACAGATGCGTCTGGTACATTTACCTTCTCTGACGTGGTGCCTGATACAGAATATACGATTACAGCACAAAAAGCAGGCTATGACGAAGCTACGACGGGGAATGTCACTGTGACAGTTGGACAGACTACGTTGGTTAACGCAATGTTCTTGCAAGCACACGGAGCTATTGCATCTTTAACAGGCGTCGCAGAAGCGACACCAGGCCAATCGATGCAATCTACTTTCCAAATTAACAATGTGTCGAGCAGTGTGTACTCGGCCGTGTATTCGGTTGACCTCATCGTGGGCTTTGATTCAACAAAGCTGCAGTGGATATCCACACTTCCAAGCTCATCGCAATTGCAAATAATACAGGCTGATCAAGCAACTGAGGGATCACTTACGATAAAAGTGTTGATGGCGGATGTCAATCAAGCTATCCCGCCTGATACCGATCTCTTCGTTGTAAAGTGGAAGGTAAAAGACTTAGCTCCCGCAGGTGAAACAGTAATCCGATTAGCGAAATCAGATGTAACGAATGGTCGGGGAGATCTATTTCAAGCGACGGCTTCAGAACATGCGCTTGAGATCAAACGGGTAGTGATTGTAGATCCTGATCCGAGACCAGATCCAGATCCAACCACAGATCCATCACCAGATCCAGATCCGGTTACGAAGCCAGACACGGGAACGAATACGACGAAAGACCCGTCCCAACTTTTGTTAGAGTCGAACGACCAAGGGATTGCTATGCTTACGAAAGCTAACTTAGAAAGCGCTATTCAATCTACACAAGATGATTCCAATGGCAAAAAAGTGATCGTTGTTAACTTGAAATCCAACAACTCATCCTTAGATCAATTTGGCCTGCTGCTCTCAGCTGAGCTGTTGAAGGCGAAGGAGCATGCATTTGAACTTAAGCTTCAATCGGAGTTAGGCACTATTGTGATCTCTGATCAAATGCTGAATGGTCTCAACAATCTAGGTGACATGGTGGAAATTCGCTTAAAGAAAGCTAACTCGATTGATAATCATCCTGTTTACGACATACAGCTGCTAGCGAATGGAGAGTCGATTGCTTGGCATAATCCAGAAGCACCAGTAACGATTCAGATTCCTTATTTGCCTTCACGAGAAGAAAAGCAGAATCCGGATCACATTGTCGTTTTTTATGTCAATCCACAAGGACAGATGATCCCTGTACCGAATGGGCATTATGACGTACAGTCAGGTCAAGTCATCTTTACTACTAAACATTTTAGTCAGTATACAATTATGTATAAGAGTCCGACTTTCACCGATCTAGCTTCAGTGAAATGGGCACAAGCGTCGATTGAAACACTTGCAGCCAAGGGAGTTATTGAAGGTAGAAATGTACAGGAGTTCGACCCACAAAGCAGCATTACACGAGCAGATTTCATTGTTCTATTGATGCGAGCACTAGATCTTTCAGCGCGAACAGTAGATGCCTTCACAGATGTTGACAGCAGTAACTATTATTTCAATGCGCTCACCAATGCCAAGGCATATGGCATTACAACGGGTACAGGAAATAACCTTTTTGAACCGACGAAACAGATCACGCGTGAGGATACGATGGTACTGACCGCAAGGGCACTTCAAGTAAGTAAGCAGCTTCCTAGTCGTCCAAGTTCAATAGAGGTAAAACTAGACTACACAGATGCTTCCGACATTTCTGACTACGCCAAAGGCAGCATTGCAGCCCTTACCGCCAAAGGCTTTGTTCAAGGTGATGAAACAGGCATTCATCCGAAGCAGGAGCTCTCCCGCGCACAGGCGGCGGTTCTGATTCATCGGATTGTAGTGAATAAGTAATCGTATAGAGGCAAGACCCAGGGCGAAAGTGCTCTGGGTCTTCTTTTTTTACTGTGAAATAGTGAAAGAACTTCATTCGATGCGCAATGTAACTAATCGGAGATGCCTTTTATAATAAACCTATAAGATAACAAGCGAATCTCGTAGCGCTTTGAACAGGGAGTGGAATGATTAATGGAAAGCACCGTGGAGCAAACAGACCGTTTGCTTGCAAAACCGAAGAAAAAGAAAATCCCGTTTCTTAGCCGATGGGAGTCTCCCGTGGCCGGATACCTCTTTTTGTCCCCGTGGCTGATTGGTTTTTTCCTGTTAACACTAGGGCCAATCTTGATGTCCTTGTATTACTCGTTTACGGACTACTCCTTGCTGGATGCACCGCATTGGCTTGGGGCACAGAACTACAAGCATATCGTGATGGAGGATGATACCTTCCGCGAGTCCATCAAGGTAACCTTACTATTCGTCGTATTCTCCGTACCGCTGAAGCTCGTTACAGCTCTGTTGGTGGCGATGCTGCTGAATAAGAAAATCAGAGGGATTTCCTTCTATCGGACGATGATCTACTTCCCATCATTGATTGGGACGAGTATCGCAGTGTCGATTCTATGGAAAAATATTTTCAGCAAAGACGGCTTTATTAACCAAGCCTTAGCACTTGTTGGCATTCAAGGGAAGTCATGGATTGCTGACCCTGACACTGCGTTAGGGACACTAGTACTTCTTATTGCGTGGCAATTCGGATCGGCCATGATTATTTTCCTTGCCGGACTGAAACAAATTCCAACGGATTTGTATGAAGCTTCCTCTGTAGATGGCGCTAGCAAGGTACGACAATTTTTCACGATCACGCTGCCGATGTTGTCTCCGATTATTTTGTTCAACTTTGTGCAATCAACGATTAATTCCTTCCAGATGTTTACACAGGCATTTATCATCACCAATGGGGGGCCAGTAAATTCAACGTATGTATACGTCATGTACTTGTATGAGCGAGCGTTCTCGAAGTTTCAAATGGGCTATGCCTCAGCGCTAGCTTGGATTTTACTGGTCATTATTGCAGCGGTAACCGCGCTTATTTTCGCAACCTCTAAATACTGGGTTTACTATGAGACGCAAGGAGGGAAGGGGAAATGATGGCAAGACGCCAAGGTTTGACCCATCTTTTATTACTAATTTCAAGCATCATTATGATGTATCCCGTTTTCTGGTGGTTAGGCGCTTCGCTCAAAACGAATGATGAGATGCGCTCGCCGAATTTATTTCCCGAAACATTCCGTTGGGCTAATTACACCGAAGGCTGGGTATCAGTACCTAACTATGACTTCAGTGTATTTTATATCAATAACTTTCAGTTAATTATTGGCGTATTATTCACAAGTATCGTATCTTGTTCACTAGTTGCGTTTGCTTTCGCCCGACTAGACTTCCCGCTTCGTAAGCTCTGGTTCGGTATCCTGCTGGTGACGTTAATGCTTCCGACGCAAGTAACGATCGTACCTCAGTATGTATTATTCAGTAAATTTGATTGGATTAATACGTATTTACCATTCTATGTCCCTCATTTGCTCGCAGGCGGCGTGGGAGGCCCCTTCTTTATCTATTTGCTAGTGCAATTTATTCGTTCCATTCCGAAAGAGTTGGATGAGTCTGCGAAAATAGATGGATGCTCTTGGTTCGGAATTTACTGGCGCATTATCATTCCATTGACCAAGCCTGCACTGGTTACTGTCGCCATTTATTGTTTCCTTTGGAACTGGGATGATTTCTTTGGTCAATTACTGTATATCAATTCCGTCGATAAATACACGGTTAACTTAGCCTTGAAGCTGTTCATTGATTCTGCAGGAACGGTGCCGTGGGGGCAAATGTTAGCCATGTCCTTAGTCTCTGTTATGCCTGCCGTGATCATTTTCTTCATCGCTCAGAAGCATTTCGTCGAAGGTATTGCTTCGGGTGCTTTAAAAGGATAAGCTTAGGATTGACTAGGAAAGCTGCTGCATTTGCTGCGGCTTTCTTTGCATAAGAGCTTAGTTTGAATCATACGGAGGGCAGAGACATGCTGCAAAATCCATTCAAAACATATCGCATTATCGCGGTTTATTTCTTCAGCTCAGCCGTCATTATTGCCATGCTGATCGGCATTGTTATTGCCGTTAGTTACTCGGGGACTTCGAGTGAAATTGCTTCCAATACTTCTTTTTATCAGCAGCGCTTGCTGAATGAATTGAGCAAAAAAATGAGCACAAGCTTAATTGGTATTGAGCAGACCTCGGGAACCTCGGCTAAGAATGTCGATCTCCTATACGGCCGATTACGAGATAAGGACGCTTATGAGCGCCTGCAAATCGAGACGGATCTGCAGAGTCAATTGAACTATCTTGTCTTCGGCACACCAATTCTGCAATCGATCCATGTCTATTCGGATTACCCGTTTACATCGGACACCCAAGGTCCTGTTACGTTCTTCCAGATGTCGCAATTAGATAAGGAAGCATGGTATCCAAGTATTCTAGACACGGACAGCGCTTGGCTTGGCGAGCACAAAATCATGTCCAATGGACGAGAAGAATCGGTGATAAGTTTCGCCCGTAAGGTCATCAATAATAGCAACCAGTATTACAGCTTGATGGTTTTCAATATTAAAGTATCGAGCATTCGGCATCTGATTTCAAGTGAAGACGATACGACCAATATGGCGTTACTTGATGCAGCAGGCAGATTGATTACGCATTCTGGCAACAGCAGCAAATTGCAGCAAGCGACACTCACATTGAAGGGGGAGTTGGATAAGCCAAGCGGTTCCTTACGTGTGGAGGATGATTTCTTCGTTTGGGCCAAATCACCAGATTCCCAGTGGACTCTCTTTGAGGCAAGCTCTTGGGGTGAAATGACCAAAGGCAGTAAAAGCATGGCGAAGCTCTTCCTTCTTCTTGGAGCTACCTCGATTGTGCTCGTGCTGCTGCTTACCTTATTCTTATCCCGCAGATTCATGAGACCGATGAATCAATTGATTCGAGCCATGGGGCAGTATTCACCAGGGGAAGATCAAGGTTTACCAACCGACTATAAGAATGAGTTTGGGAAATTATTTCATGGGTATCGTAAGTTAACACAACGTATCGAAGACCTCTATGAATCTCTGCGGGAGCAGCATGTGCAGCAGCGGGCAGCAGAGCTGAAATCGTTGCAAATGATGATCAATCCTCATTTTCTATATAATACGCTTGATCAGATTAACTGGACGGCGATCGAGGCGGGGCAGAATAAGATCAGCTCTATGCTCGCGCAAGTCGCGAGTATGTTTCGTTTAGCGCTATCTAATACGAACAGTCTAGTGGCTGTGACGGAGGAAGTCGCGCACATTGAACACTATTTGAAATTTCAGCAGGTGCGTTGGGAAGATAAAATGTCATATCAAATTAAAGTGGATGAGAGTTGTAAGAACTCGCTGATGCCGAAGATTTTTCTACAGCCGTTCGTAGAAAATGCGTTTATGCATGGCTTTCATGGCGCTTCCGAAGCTGAGATAGGTATAGACATTAATCGAGATGAGAACAACTTATATGTAACCATTACGGATAATGGCAAGGGGCTCAGTGTTAATTGGCAGAACAAGCCTAGGAAGCGCGGAGGCTATGGACTTCGTAATGTGAAGGAAAGGCTGGATGCCCTATTCGGCAAGCAATATAGCTTGCAACTGAGTAACCGGGAGCAAGGCGGCGTTCAAGTTGACATTCGATTCCCACTATCAGACGAATAACCATATTTATAACATAAGGGAGTACACGAGCATGTGGAAAATAGCGATAGTGGATGATGATTTTCAGGTTTTGCGAGGTTTACGGCATATCATACCTTGGGCTGAGCTGGATGCCGAATTCGCAGGAGAGGCGATTGACGGAGAAAGTGGACTCGAGTTAATCCGTGAAGTGGAGCCTGATATCGTCATTACGGACTTATATATGCCTGGCATTAGCGGTATTGAAATGATTGAGAAACTGCGGGGGGAAGGTTTTCAAGGCAGATTTATTATTCATAGCGGTTATACTGATTTTGAGTATGCGAGGCAAGCGATTCGACTGGATGTCGACGATTATTTGAATAAACCAATAACGATTGAACAAATTCGCGAAGTTTTGTTTCGGACGATTGGACAATTAGAAGATTTCTATCTGGAAAAAATGGAGAAAAAGCGGCTTGTTCGTTTTGTTCAAAACTATGAGAAACAAATGGCCGATGAGCAGCTAGCCGCTCTGCTTAATGGTACTCTTCAGCCTAATTCGGCTGACATGAAGCTTCCCCATGTCGAAGCGTACTGGACAGATTATGATCAACAGGTCGTCGTGCTTGAACTAGTGAAGACAGACCGAGTTACGGATATCTCGGTGGCAGATTGGCATTTATTTCGCTTCGCCATGTCCAATATTACGAAGGAATTAACGCAGCAGGAATGGCCGGAATCAGCGTTTATTTGGTTATTCGGGCCGTATTCAGCACTTGTTCTGCACATTCCTCGCAGCGAAGCAGATGAGAAATCTCTTGAACGATCTGCTCGCTTCATAGAGACCTTAACAAGCAGCATGCTGCGGTATTTGGGTTTAACGGTGAAAGCGGCGGTAGGTGAACGCATAAGTAAATGGGAAGATTTGAAAAAGTCAGCAGATGTTGCTTTCGAATCATTACAAGCATTTGAACAAGGACAAGGTGCGGTGGATCTGGTTCGTTACCTGTCCCAATCTTTGCAGGAAAGCAGTGAAGAAGAGCTGTGGTCGCATATTCAGCGCTTCATTAACCGGCAAGAGGCGTCAGCCAAAGGCGGCGATCCCAAGCTATTCTATCGTGTCTTAGCTACGGAAATTTGGACGTTGCTGCAATATGCAGCACAGCAAGCTGACATGTCGATCACCCCTACGGATGAGAATGAGTTGGTTACGTCAACGGATACGATTATTCATCGTGCGGATGTAGAGAGCTTCCTGCAAGCCAAGGTGAAGAGCATTGGACTCAAGCGACAGCCAAGCGTTAACCAGAAGCATAAAGGAGCCGTCGATTTCATGCTCGGTTACATTCATGAGCATTATGCGAAAGACATTACGATGGATGAGTTGGCGGGACAGCTATTTATCTCGAAAAATTATTTGAATCAGTTGTTTAAAAAGGTGACAGGGGAAACCTTTATGAACTATGTCATTCGTGTCCGACTGGAGAAAGCGAAGGCTCTTCTCTTAGAAGGCAATTTGTTGATTTATGAAGTCTCTGAGCAGGTTGGATATCAAAATGTGCCATATTTCAGTACTCTTTTCAAGAAATATTGCGGAATTAACCCGAGTGATTTGCTGAAAAAGTAGGTTTTCTCCCCACTTGTTTCAAAAACTGAAAGAAATCAGTTCGATTCTCTCCTATACCGTTCAGGCTTTCAGCGATACGATAAGTGTGTGAGATCGACATATGCGAGAGGGGTAATTATACAATGAAGAAAAAATTAATGACTACTGCACTATCACTTGTTGTCGTGGCATCCATGTCAGCTTGTGGATCCAAAACGGAGGAAGCTCCAGCGAAAGCTACGGTTCAACCAACAGCAGCTGCCACGACTAAAGCGGAACCAGCCGCTCCAGTCAAATTGCGTATTGCTTGGTGGGGAGCGCAAGAGCGTCATGATGCGACTCAGAAGGCATTAACTCAATATACGGCACTTCATCCAAATGTTACTTTTGAAAGCGAATTCTCCGGTTGGGACGGCTACTTCGATAAGCTCGGCGTTCAGTTCGCAGCGAAAAATGCGCCTGACATTATCCAAATGGATGCTGCTTACTTGAATGAGTATGTTGGACGTAATTTGGTTGCTGATCTAGGCAGCATTAATGTTGCAGATATGGATAAAGCGCTTATCGAATCAGGTAAAGTGAATGGCAAGCTCTTCGCAATGCCGTTAGGAACTGCCGCACTTGGCATGGCTTACGATAAAACGGTGATCGAGAAATTAGGTTTAAAGGCACCGGCTTGGGACTGGACTTGGGATGATTACTATAAATTCGGTCAAGATGCCAAAGCCAAACTAGGGAAAGATAAATACGTTTTCGTTGATCAAAGCTCAGATTTAGTTGACTATACAGCTTATCAGCTTAGTCAAGGTAAAGGGCAGTCTTTTACAGATAACAAGCTATCGATCGATAAAGATACATGGATTACCTACATGAATAAGCAATCCGAAATGCGTAAAGCAGGCATCGTTACACCTGCTGATATTACGGTGACAGACAAAGAACTTGATCCGAAAATGGATAGTGTGGTCAATGGAACAGCGCTTGCTCGTCACATTTTCTCCAACCAAGTTGGTGCTATTAATGGTCTTAAACCAGACGCTTTTGGATTTACAACACTTCCTAAAGCAGGTCAAACGGGTGGTTGGTTGAAACCAGGCATGTTCTGGAGTGTGAACGCAGGCTCCAAGCAACAAGATGAAGCGAAGAAATTCGTTGAATGGTTCATTAACGACCAAGAAGCAGGGAAAACATTATCATTAACACGTGGTATTCCAGGAAATGCGAAAATCGTAACGACTTTAGCACCAAATTTCAGCGCGTCTGACAAAACATCCGTTGATTTCATTAACAAAGTAGGACCGGCAGCACAGAAATTCGTGGCTGAACCGCAAGGCTGGGGTAACTTCAAGAAAGACTACAAAACGATCGTAGAGAAAGTTATGTTCGACAAAGCAACAGCTGATCAAGCTTACGAAGAATTAATGAAAAAAGCTAAAGAGTATGATACAGCAGTAAAAAAATAATAGATGGCATAGAATCATGGCGTTGTCGCTTCTTAGGACGCGCCATGATTTTTTCCTTCGATAGGGGTGTAGACTTGCATATAAATGTGAATAGTAAATCAACGTTACGGCTGGAGGGAAGGCTTTCTATTTGTCCGCCAGATCGATTGGGAATGCCAGTTCGTCATGCCTTAAATATGCTTACTAGAGATATCCTACATGTGCTCGGTACGGAACCAATTCTAGTAAATGAACCCGCACATGCAGAGATTGTCATTCGTTATGCGTCTGAGCATGATAGCTGTGCGATGCATACGGAAGCATTTGCTCTACGATATACGCACGATGGTGAGAAGTTGCAATTACATGTCGTTGCTAATGATGACTTGGGGCTCGTTTACGGTATCTTGCATGTGAGTGAAACGATTCTAGGCATTCATCCATTCTGGTATTGGATGGATCAGCCGATTCAGAAATGCACTACGATAGAAGTGAATTGCGAACCCTATAACTCACCTGTAGCTAAAGTGAGATTCCGCGGGTGGTTCGTCAACGATGAGGTATGTCTCATAGGATGGAAAGAGACGTACCCACCTTCGCGTGAAGTATGGCTGCCCGTTTTTGAAGCGCTGCTTCGCTGTGGTGGAAATATGGTGATTCCGGGGACGGATCTACCGAAGACAGGTATTCATTTAGAGCTAGCAGCAGAAATGGGGTTGTGGATTACCCATCATCACGCGGAGCCTTTGGGCGCAGAAATGTTCCTAAGAGCTTATACTGGCAGATCGGCCAGCTACAAGGAGGCCCCTGAATTATTTGAAAAGTTATGGCTGAAAGCCATTGAGAAGCAAAAGAATCAAAACATTCTGTGGGTGCTCTCATTCAGAGGGCAGGGGGATAAGCCTTTTTGGGAGAATGATCCATCCTTTGATACACCAACAAAGCGTGGGGAAATGATTTCCCGCGTCATATATCGCCAATACGAGATGATTAAGGAAGCCGTTGATAACCCCGTCTATTGTGTAGCTTTGTACGGTGAGATTGCAGAGCTATATAAAGACGGTTATATTGAATTGCCTCATGATGTGATCAAAATTTGGGCGGATAATGGGTATGGCAAAATGGTGTCTCGTCGGCACGGGAATTTGAATGTGCGGATGCGAGCGCTGCCTGCTGCGGATGATGGTGGTCAGCATGGTATCTATTACCACGTGACCTTCCATGATCTTCAAGCATCGAATCATTTGACGATGTTTCAGGGTTCGGCTGCCTTTGTGAAGGAGGAACTGGAGAGCGCTTTTGAAGCGGGATGTACCGATTATCTCCTGCTCAATTGCGGGAATATTCGTCAGCACGTGTATTTGCTAGATCTTGTTCGTGAGCTGTGGCTTCAAGGAACGATGGATGTCGAGACTCATTTACAGGCATTTGTTAGTCGCTATTACCCAAGTCATCAGGAAGAAATTGCTGGTTTGTATCGCACGTATACAGATGCCTCCATTGCATATGGGCCTCATGCTGATGATCTGGCTGGAGACGAGTTTTATAATCATCCTGCGAGAAGATTGATCGGTCATTGGCTGCAAGGGCGTACAAATGAAGCGGATCGTGGCTTGCTGTGGGCGACGGGAGAAGGTAGTTTCGCTGAGCAAATACAATGGTTTGAACAGCGAGCTGAAGAGGGACATGCTTCTTGGTCCAAGTGGGTCAAGGCATGTGAGGAGCTGCTTAGCAAATTGGATGGTGAGGACAAACAGCGAGCTATTGACCATTTGTGGCTGCCAGGTGTCATTCACCAGACAGGTTCGGAAGGATTGCTATGGCTCTGCCGTTCCTATGTAGCTGCTCGGAGCGAACAATATGCGCAAGCCTTCGTATTTGCTTCACAATCCATGTGGTGTTACGACAAAGGTTTACAGGCACTTCGCTTGGCAGAGCATGGCAAATGGGCGAATTTCTATCGTGCCGATTGGTTAACGAATATCGCGAGTACCGTTACTAATATAGATACACTGCGCAGATTCCTGCGTATGCAGGGGGATAGTCCAGACTTTTTCCACTGGTACAAAGAATACCTTATGCCAGAAACGGAGAAATATATTTACTTGGAAAACACACACAGGAATCCCCTTTCGGATGATGAGCTCGCTAACCAATTACAGCACTATTTTCTTAAACAAAAATAGCGTGATTTGAACCATTCTTTATTCCGACGTATAATAACAGGACTTCTAGATAAAGGATGGTATTCATGAATGACAATAATGGTAGAGTCTACATCCGGTTTCTGGATGTAAGTGACACTGATGATATGCTGAACCTCATGCTGCGTAATCGTGAATTATTCGAGGGCGTTAGTCCTAAGCGCAATGAATCTGTTTATACAAAAGAAGTACAAGAGAAGGGCATTGAAAACGGGATCAAACAAAGAGAAGAAGATAAGCGTTACGCTTTCGGCATTTTTCTAACGGAAACGGATCAACTTATTGGTGATATTTCGCTTTTTGAAGTCCAACGTGGGCCACATCAGAAGTGCATTCTCGGTTATAGCATGGACCAGGCGCATAATGGAAAAGGGTACATGACAAAAGCGATTCAACTGATCATGAAATTCGCGTTTGAAGAAATAGGATTACTACGTGTAGAAGCAGGTGTCATGCCGCGTAATGTGGGGTCGATGCGTGTGTTGGAAAAAGCAGGCTTCAAGCAAGAAGGGCTGGCACGCAAGTTGTTGGAAATTAATGGCGTACGTGAGGATCACGTGTTGTTTGCTATGTTGGCTGAGGATTATTTGGACGTGTAAAAGAATAATACTTGAACGGTAATGCGGTAGCTCTAGACTTTATATAGGTCTGGAGCTATTTTTTTTCCACAATAAGGAACCTTTTCCGGGTTGTACGGTCTTATTAGTTGAGGTGAGCGCGTGGCGAACGATTTCGAGTATTTAAAATATTTGGCTCAAGGGTATGACCGGGAGCTTGTACTACGAGACTTAATGGAAGAGTTCGGGGATGATGTATGGAACTTTGCCTTTTTCTTAACACGCCGTTCTCATGTGGCAGACGATATATCCCAAGACGTATTTCTTGCGGCATTTACTGGGATGTATGCGTTTCGCGGGGATTGCTCTGTGAAGAGTTGGCTGCTTACAATCACAAGAAATAAATCACTCCATTACCTGCAAGGGGCATTCTTTCGAAAAGTAACTTTGACGGATCGGTTCATCTCGACGGGCAGCTCGCCAGCTGCGGAGCAGGTTGTTTTCGATCGGAATGACACACGTGATCTCTGGGACTTGGTGATGACATTACCTCGTAAATATCGGGAAGTGCTTATTCTGGATTATCATTATGGACTCAAAATGATTGAAATTGCCAAGCTATTGCATGTCTCGGTTGGTACCATCAAATCAAGATTAAATCGGGCCAAGAAAAAGATGAATGCGTTAGTTACCTATAACAAGGAGGAGGTGTAGGGGATGAATGATGAAAAGCCTGCCTGGGCAAAGCGAATGGCAGATTCGCCTTTTGAAGATCGACATTTTACAAAGAAACTCACAAATCGTGTCCTTCATCGTGTCACTGAAACGAGTGATTCCTCCAAACAACGATATAAATTTGGGGCGGCAACTATGATGATTCTAGTTATTGTGATTGTGTTTGGTTTCGTAGGTGGGCCAAGTCCCGAATATGCAAATATCCATGAGCAGAAAGCTTACTATGAGCAGGGGCGTCTGATTTTTTATGTAGCTCCTGAGCCTAACGCGAGGGCTGGAGAAATGAATGGGTATATGTTTCATTTTGAAGCTGCAATGGAGACCTTTATAGGTAAAACGTTAACTATTCAGGCTGTACAGCTACAAACTGGAAGAAGTGAAACGGTCGCTTCTGAGAAAATTGAAACACCTAGCCCTGGGTATCTTAGCCTTGAAAGGTATACGACCCGATTTACGCTTCCCCTTGAAGGCATGTGGCGACTAGACGTGAAATTAGACGATCAGTTATTCGGACATGTAATCGTAAATTTGGAAACACCATCTTGGGAGCTAAGTCCGATGTTTCAATCAGGGAATTATTGGATGCGCGGTATTGCGAAACAGATTGGCTTTATTGATGCTGGATTTATAGCTGGAAGAAATCAGAAATATATGTGGCATTTCTGGGGGACGGATGAAGAGCTTGCTGGGCCATTCCAAGTTTATGCCGTAAAAGAAGGAACGAATTCATTTGTCGAAGTATTTTCATCTAATCTCTCGGCATCAGCTAACGTCTTAGGGCCAGCAAACAATGGTGCTGACCGACATCTTCCTACCCTGATGATGCTCCCGGAAAAAGGTCGTTGGCGTTTACTGCCGTACGTACACGGACGATTGCTGCCTTCCATTGTGGTCGATGTGAAGTAATGTTGCTGTTTAATCGCTGATCCCCCTATAATGAAGGGAAATAACCGCTGGAGGATTACTAGTTATGAGTCTACTACAGTTAAGCGACATTCATTTCCGCGATCCGTATGTCTTAGTTGATCAGACGAACGGCAAATATTATTTGTACGGTTCTACTGGGCAAAATGTGTGGGAAGGTCCAGCAATCGGATTTGATGTGTATGTCAGTGAGGATTTAGCTGGATGGGAAGGACCATTTCAGGCTTTCCGTCCATCGCCTGACTTCTGGTCAAATAAACACTACTGGGCTCCGGAGGTCTATGCGCGTGACGGGCGCTATTATACGCTGGCCAGCTTCAAAGCCGACAATCGATGCAGAGCTACCTGTTTGCTGATCGCCGATACGCCGCTGGGGCCATTCGAACCTGCGGGTGATACGCTTACGCCTCGGGATTGGGAATGCTTGGACGGCACGCTGTACGAGGATGAATCGGGGACTCCATGGATGATTTTCTGCCGGGAGTGGCTGGAAGTGAAGGATGGAGAGATGTACGCGGTTCAGCTGCAGGCGGATCTTCAGAAAGCCGTTTCCGAGCCGATCCTTTTATTCCGTGCCTCGGAGGCTCCATGCTCAGTTGGTTTTGGCGAGCAGTCAAGCAACTATGTCACGGATGGCCCTTATCTACACCGAATGCCGAATGGCGAACTTGTCATGCTCTGGTCGACGACTGGGGTAAATGGGTATACGATGGGCTTAGCCCGCTCGTCCTCAGGTAAGGTGACCGGACCTTGGATACAAGATGCGGAACCGCTGGATATCCGCGATGGCGGACACGGCATGATATTTCACAAATTTGACGGTACGCTCCAGTTGACCATTCATCAGCCGAACAAGCATCCATTGGAGCGTCCAGTTATGTGGCCCATCGAGGTAAACAAAGGGATGATTCAACTCGCTAAACCGGCTGAGTAAAGCAGTTTTCGTAAATAAATGGAAAATATCCAGTTATTTCAACTCAATTTGAACTAGATTGGATTTTAACTGGAAAAGCTCCATCTAATTTTCGTGTTTCGGCTACAAATGACGAGAATGATTGATTTTAGCTGTATGTTTTCCAGTTATTTCATAAAACAGGGAAGGAAACACGGAAATAGATGTACTTTTTCCATCTAATGCAGCTGATAGATACAAATGCTCCATACAACTGCCGCAGATCACTAATCTGCGGCAATTTCTCTTTCTCATGAGTCATGAAACATGCCGCCACTGAACAAAATTGCTAATTCTCACTCTCGTAAATGCAAGAAATTTCACGTTAAATTCAGTACGATGGAAGGGAAGTAATCAAGGGATCTTAAGGAGGCAGTCGCGATGTCACGAGTTACGAACTTTCAATTAACAGAGGAAATGATCAACCAGTTTTATCGGGAGGGATACTTTTACGCACCAGGATTTATAACTGCGGAGACCGTGGAAGCGATCAACAATGAGAATGCCGTGTTCGCGAATACGCTAGGCGACGGGCAGTGGAAAAGTCATGCAATTATCGACATCGCCAAAGAGAAAGCTGCTTATCCTGAAACAACAAGCTTTCTGACGAATCAGGATGTCGTTGGTGTGTTTGAACGAATTTTGGGCGATGAGGTCAAGCTGTGGATGGGGATGTATGCCGTTGTGGATCCGCAGGGGAAGGGACTCGAGTGGCACCAGGATAATCAATACACACATATTCTTGGTCACATGCTGAATGGTTTTATTGCACTTGATCATATCTCGCAGGAGAATGCGGGACTTTGGCTCGCGCCTGGTTCCCATCTTCTAGGTCGACAACCAAATCTCAATACAGAAGAGGGGCATAAACGAGCAGATGAGCCTGCCAACGGAACGCCATGCCATCCGATGGCACCGGGGGATGCGGTATTTTTCCATCGCGAAACGCTCCACCACAGTAAAATGAATCATACGGATAGACCAAGACGTGCCTATGCTTTCCAAGTTGGAGCGGTGAACTGCCGTTACGCGAAGACGGGCAAGTTGCTGGAAGACCGCGTACAGCTATCAGGATACCAACTCTAGACGGAGTGGGTACGACAAGGGTTCAACGCTTGCGATATTCCCTCGGAGTCAAGTGATGGAGCTCTTTGAATACTTTATTAAAATAACTCGCTGATCCGAAGCCACAAGTTAGGGCGATGTGCGTAATGGATTTCGCTGTCGATTGAAGCATATGACCGGCATATTGAAGACGTAACCGAATGATAAATTCATTCGGAGTTAATCCCGTCACTTCCCTGAATTTGGTATAGAACCACGTTTTCTTGAGGTGCGATTGTTCAATCACAATGTCCATATCCAACTCTTCTGCCCAATGCGCCATGAGATAGTCAATTGCCTGGATAATGCCCTGCGCGGAGGAATCCTCTAGTAGTTGATCGCGGTTATGCATCAAATAGTACCTCTGCATATGAACAAGCATTTGGATCATCAAGGTTTGCTGCTGAAGTTCCCATCCGGGGAGCGAGTGCTTCGCTTCCTCGAGCGCTTCAAGGGCCAGTCTTTTTACCGATTGAGCGTAATCCGAATCCGCTGGAATGAGTGGTGAAGTATTCGTCATGTAAAAAGGTGTAAGCAAACTGGAACCTCGGGGCATGACCCCAACGAAAGAAGGAGAGAAAAGCAGCATGATCCAACGACTGGGCTGCCCCTCCTCTTGGGTTAGATTCCAATGCGGCTCGAAGGGACGCAGCAGGAAGATATCCCCTGGACCTGCATAATAGCACGCATCTCCGATCTTGTATTTCATCCCTTGGTCCAGCGCTATACTGACCTCGAGAGCATCGTGCATATGTAAATCATGGTCGGTGAATTGGGCGTATTTCTCTTGGATCGTGTAGCCGGCAGCTAGGGGCAGGCGCTCATACTGCAAGGATGGATCACTCCTTTTAGGGGATTCATATGATTAAGTATAACTTTTTTGAAAAAAGGAAAACAGCAGCATATCCGAATATAGAACTGGATGTATGTTCACCTAGAGAATGGAGATCGACGGAGTGAAGCACACACCGTTTCATTGCATAGCGCTCATTGGAGTGATGCAGGGGAACGGTTTTTTGTTCGTAACGGACTCAACTGGCCTTATTTGCTCCAAATCAGTGTTTTTGAAATTCTAACGGACACAAACGTCGCTATTCACTAGAATTTTGCTTATTTCCTATTATTAGGTGCAAATAAAGGCAATCGTGTCCGTTAGATTCAGGGAAGTCTCACTCCATGCCAAATAACGTTTTTCTTGTCCGTTAGGAGATGAAAGATTCTGAATATGCGACGGTAACGGGTATAAATTAGGTGGGAAAAAAATAGCAGTCAACCATATAGTGATTAATTCCGTCGCCTATCTCAATAAAAAGCACGGATTTATGTTTAACAGTAATTTTTATTCTCGAGCTACAAATGCTCGAATAAACAGCAATAGGCTGAATCTCACGTAGATCTTCTACAGAGAGATTCAGCCTCTTCATGTTAGTTTGTACACGCTTCGGAAATGATTGGGCGTGATGCCTTCACTTCGTTTAAACAACTTAATAAAATAGCTCGGACTTTCAAAGCCAACTTTTGCCGAAATATGGTTTATTTCGAGATCAGGGGATAATTGAAGAAATTCTTTCGCTTTAAGAATCCGATACTGATTGATGTAGGCGAAAGGCCTTGTGCCTAACGTTTGCTGAAATAGAACACACGTATATTGCGGTGTAACACCCAGTTGATTGGCCAAGTCCTGAAGGGTTAGGGGCTGCTCAAAGTGCTGCTGGATGTAGTCGATAACCGGCTTTAGCTGCTCCAATTGCTCCTGATTCGAGCGAGTATCTGATGTGGATGTATATCGAAATAAATCCATAAGCAAGCCATACAACAGATGGGAACCATCATAGCTTGAGATTTGATTACGAATGCTGTAAAGATGATTAATTTCATTGATTCTGGCTTCGACCATGTCAGGCTTCGTCATAAAGAGAACCATAGAGCAGTTAAATTGCATGGATTGCAAAAGTGGCCCAGCGAAATGGCCATTAAATTCAACCCATTGTACCGTCCATGGTTCCTCTACGGGATAATATCGGTGAGGTACTTCCGGGTATAGTAACATGCCCTGTCCTTTGGAAAGTGTCATCGATTTCCCTTCGATTTCGAGAACTCCTTGCCCGTCAAAGCACTGAATCCATTGATATGCCTTGTAGCCATCCTTTCTCACTACGGTTGGTTGATTCACCCAGTAGCCCGTTGAGACCAGATAAAGAGGTAATTGAAAATCAATATCGGTTAGGACATGCCAGAAGAAATGTTTCATTGTCATCACGCTCATCCCTTTACATTAATATTGTTATATTAGCATAAATATTCTTTGATTGTTGAAGGTTTTGTTCAGGAATATAATTTCAATAAAGTTATATAGCATACATTTATTGTTAAAGGAGTGCATTGAAATGACGTATCAAAAAGTAAGATCGAAAGAGCATTTCGACAAGGATTGGTTTTTCCATAAAGGAGATATATCGATTCCATACGCCGTAAAAGCAGGGAAGACAGGTGGTATCACAGACATTGGGAGTCAAGAACTGGGAGAATGGTTAGAAATTGCTTTTGTAGATCAAACGACAGAAGATGCCCTTGTACCAAAGGATTGGCAACGGATCAGCATTCCTCACGATTGGGTTGTGGAGGAACAAGTGCGGAATGACCCGAACCTTGGAAGCCGACCTGGCAGTCATGGATATTTGCCTACAGGGATTGGCTTATATCGGAAAATGTTTGCGCTACCCGCTGAAGATTGTGGGAAAAAGATAAGCATACATTTCGATGGTGTCATGGGCGTCAGTACCGTATGGCTTAATGGACATCTGCTTGGAACACATGATAGTGGATATACGGAAGTCTATTATGATATTTCTGATCAAGCGCGCTACGGTGATGAAGGGAATAATGTCATCGTTGTGAGAGTCGATGCTACGCGATATGAAGGCTGGTGGTATGAGGGAGGCGGCATATATCGGCATACTTGGCTGCAGAAAACGGACCGTCTCCATGTCGCACATTGGGGAACTTATGTAACGACACCTCATGTGACGGAGCAGCGTGCTGAGGTAGTCATCCGCACAGTTATTCACAACGAGTATGAGAAGGATCGCGGATGTTGGCTCACTTCCACGATCGTGAATGAAGCCGGTGAGATGGTTGCTTTTACATCGGAAAGCGTAGAGGTAGCCTGGTTCGATCAGGTGGAAGTTGAGAACAGGGTAGATGTGGCACTCCCACAATGCTGGTCACCTGATCATCCAGTTCTTTATAAATTGATCACGGAAGTGAGTATTGGGAAGAAAGTCGTGGATACCTATGAAACCCATTTTGGGATACGTACGCTTGCTTTTACGAGAGAAGGATTTCTACTCAATGGAGAGTCTGTTCTACTCAAGGGTACTTGTAATCATCAAGATTTTGCAGGGGTTGGCGTTGCCTTACCAGATCGTGTTATCGCATATAAGCTTCAGTTATTGAAGGAAATGGGCTGCAATGCCTATCGAAGCGCACATCATCCGCCTACCCCGGAATTGCTTGCCATCTGTGATCGTATAGGCATGATGGTCATTGATGAGAATCGGAAGCTGGATAGTTCTCCTAGCGGGCTTGCCGATTTAGAAAGCTTGATCCGGAGGGATCGTAATCATCCTTCAATTATTGTTTGGTGCATGGAGAATGAAGAGATACTGGAAGGAAAGATAACAGGCTCGCGTATTCTTCGAACACTTGCCAATGTGACCCGCAAACTGGATCCTACTCGACCAACGCTTGCGGCTATGAATCATGGCTGGAATGGAGAGGGGTACAGCGATCAAGTTGACATTGTTGGCTACAATTACGGGCAAAGAAAGCAACAAGATTTGACCGATCATTTCAATTATCCGTCTAGAATCATACTTGGAAGTGAGAGCGCTAGCAGCACAACCACCCGCGGTATATATGCCATTGATACAGAACGAGGCTATTGTCCATCCTATGAAGGAATGTATATGCCTTCTTGGTCTTGTACCGTGGAAAAAGCGTGGAACGACGTAATTGAGAATCCATTTTTGACTGGCGTATTTCTTTGGACAGGTTTTGATTATCGTGGCGAGCCTACTCCTTACAGGTGGCCGTGCATTTCTTCTCATTTTGGCATCATGGACACATGCGGTTTCCCAAAAGATGTTTATTATTATCTCAAATCTGTATGGACGGAAGAGCCTATGGTTCATCTGTTGCCGCATTGGAATTGGGCTGGAAAAGAAGGCGAATTGGTGGACGTCTGGGTCTATTCCAATGGGGATGAGGTTGATCTGCAACTAAATGGACGTACGCTTGGCATCCAGCCTATGATTAAAGCTGGGCATTTAGAATGGAAAGTTCCTTATGAGCCTGGGGAACTTACAGCAATTTCCTATAAGGAAGGCGAACTTTTTGCTGAGAAAAAGGTGAAGACGACGGATTTCCCATACCGAGTACACATGGAGCCAGATCGCACCGACATACAGGCGGATGGAACGGATGTCTGTGTAGTTAAAGTTTCGATTCGTGACCAAGCGGATAACCTTGTACCGATCGCGGATAACGAAGTATACTTCACGGTAGAGGGCGCCGGGACCATTCTGGGGGTTGGCAACGGTAATCCAAGCAGCCATGAGCCTGATAAAACGAATCGTCGTCGGGCATTTAATGGCTATTGCCTGTTATTAATTCAGAGCGGAAATACCCCAGGGGAGATTGTGGTTTCAGGAACATCGATCGGTCTCCAATCTGCCGAAATTACGCTAGCGGCACGATAATCAATACGAAGCGAAGGAGAGAAGATATCAAGTGGAAAACGAACATCAAAACCGGGAAAACAATCATCCGCCTCTGCCATGGAACCTGGAATCACTGTATCAAGCGACACAAGCAGTATCCGTTCCTGAAATGGATGATGATCAAATCAAAGCCATTATGTACGAGGCATTGCCTTACCAAGGTAAGCAAACACGCGTATTTGCCTATTATGGGATACCTGATGCTGCATTAGGAGCCAAGGTCCCTGGCGTAGTTCTCGTTCATGGAGGCGGGGGGACCGCTTTCAGAGAATGGGTACAGCTGTGGAACGACCGCGGGTATGCAGCCATCGCCATGGATCTGGAAGGGCATATCGCTACGTCCAAGACTACGGAAGGTGTATGGCCAGAACACACATGGAGCGGACCCTCTCGCCAAGGTGAATTTGCAGATTATGCAAGCCCCGTGGAGGATCAGTGGATGTTCCACGCCGTTGCGAATGTCATTCTGGCGCATTCCTTTCTGCGTTCCTTTGAAAATGTGGCTAGCGATCAAATTGGTTTGCACGGGATTTCGTGGGGAGGGATCGTGGCCGGTATTGTCGCAGGCGTGGACGAACGGTTTTCTTATGCCATTCCAGTCTATGGCTGTGGCTATTTGTTCGAAGCAACCAATAAGTATGGACAAAGCTTTCAGCAAATGCCGCCTGAGTATGCTAATAAGATTAAGCAATTGTGGGATCCTTCGGCGTATTTCGATCGCATTACGATTCCCATGCTATGGGTGAATTGGAGTCATGATCCTCATTTTCCGCTTCACTTATTTAGTAAATCGTATCAAGCATCACGCAAGAGCAGCGTGGACTCAAGCCTTAGCATTCATTTCGGATTGAGACACTCGCATGCGGCGGGATGGAAAGCACCAGAGATTTATGCCTTTGCTGATCACATAACGAAGGGTGGTCACGCACTGCCACAGATTCTACGTGAAGAAGTGAACGTGGGGGAAGTAATCGTCGTATTTAGGTCAGAGCTTCCCATTGTGAAGGCAGAGCTGCGATATGCAACACAGATATCAGACTGGTTTGAGATTGAATGGCTTACGAAGGAAGCACACATCGAATGGGGTCCAAATGAAATTCGAGCACTACTTGAGGAAAATACGTCTGCATGTTTCATTCAAATCACGGATGAACGCGGTTATATCGTGAGTACACCTGTGCATGTCTTTGGGCACCAGGGTTAGTCACTTTTTATAAATAAACACAAGATCAGTGTAAAAAAATACATGCCCTTCGGTTATTTGGAAGATTAAGATAGGAATAACCAAGTGTAACTTGAGTTAATCTTGAAATAGAGGTGGGTATGTGAAACAAATATGGGGTAAGGTATGGCTCGGTGTTTTGGCGATCAGCGTAATTTCAGGATGCAGCAGTGAAGTTACACAGAAGAGCAGTGAAGAGAGTGCAAAGGTGAATGAAAAGCTAAAATTTTCAATGTCGATAACGACATCTGGGAATAAATATGCCGAGAAGTCAGCAGATGTCAATAAAGAAAAGTGGGTGATGAAGCTCGAGGAATTGACCAAAGCGGACTTAGACCTTCGGATGATCCCACTCAAAGATTTTGATTCCAAAATGTCCTTGATGTTTTCATCCAATGATATTCCTGATGTTGTGCAAAATGTTGGAGGCGCTACCACAAAAGGAATGGCTGGCTCGGTGGAAGCCGGTGTGTTCATGCCGCTTGATGATCTGCTCAAACAATATGCACCGAATATTATGAAAGCGGTACCGAAGGAAGCATGGCAAGAAACGAGCTTCAACGGAAAAATATACGGAATACCTTCTTGGTTATCCAATCCATCTAGGCGTGCAACATTCATTCGAGCTGATTTGCTTGCCCAGACAGGTCTGCCCGCACCCAAAACAGTTGATGATTTCTTGAACGTCATGCGTGCTTTTAAAAAGATAGGAGTTGAAAATCCCTATCAATTGCGTGAAAACTTCAAATATGCGGATACCATACTGGGAGCTTATGATGTCCTTCCCTCTCAATTCGAAGTACAGGGAGACCAAGTGGTTCCGAAATTTTTTGATGTAGATAATATGTCAAAAGCACTTCAAGCGTACAAAGCGATGTTCGATGAAGGTTTAATTCCGAAGGATTTTGCGTCCATTTCCTCTACGGACTACGGCAAAAACATTGACGCCGGCAAGGTCGGGATGTGGTCGGCCAACGCGGCGGGATTATCCAATTACCGCAACAAAGTCAAGACGGCAGTTCCGACTGCCCAAATTGACATTATTCCTTCTCCGCGTGGACCTGAGAATTGGGGAGGTCACATGCTGTATTCAAGTATTAACACATCTTACTACTTGAATAGTAAGCTATCGAAGGATAAAGCGATTAAAATCATTCAATTCTTTGAATGGATGACGACACCGGAAGCTGAGAAATATTTCTCTTTCGGCATTGAAGGCGAAACGTACACCATGGAGAATGGCAAAGTGAAATTTACGCCGCCAACCAAACCAGAAGAGATCGATGAGGACGGATTCCGGGGCATGTTCTGGTTCGTCCATGATGCGAAATACAACAAGGCAAGAGAAGAATTGACGCCGGAAGGTCGAGATATGATTCAGTATCTGGACACGGTTGTTTCCAAAGAAGGACTAGGATCGGTTCGTTTTGTACCAGGACTTGAATCTTTCTCCAGGTATCCGGATTTAGCGCCACTAGGCGATGATGTTGGTCCTAAACAGATCATTGACCATATGATCAAAATGATCTATGGCAAAGAGCCGATATCAGACTGGCCGAAAGTGATTGAGGAATACAAGAGCAAAGGCGGAAACGAGATTCTTAAAGAAGCAAACGACCGTTATAAAAAAGGCTCAGGTGTGATCGTTTCAAGTAATCGAAAATAGCTGCCAACGTGCATGATGGAAAGTATTTGTTTGGTTTTCCAAGCAAATACTTTTCCTTCTTTATGCACAATGACTAGGAGGATACATCAATGAACACGAGAAATCTCATCTCAATGAACTATCCAGCTTCTTGGTGGCGTTCTTTATGGCGGGAAGCATTGCCTTCTGGTAACGGTAGGATTGGAGCGGCTGTCTACGGTGGGGTTCACGAAGAGACGGTTCTTCTGAACCACGAAGACTTATGGTGGAACGGTGTTACGATGCCGCTGCCGGATGTGAGTGATCGATTGGGAGAGGTAAGAAGCTTGCTGAATGAAGGTCAGGCTCCGGAATCAGACAAAGTGCTTTCAGATGCGCTGAAAGATCAGGGTTACCAACCCAAACTGGCGTCCCCTCTGCCACTGGGGGATTTTAAGATATTCATGCCCCTTCGCCGAGCATTCCGCTCCTATAAAAGAACGCTTCAAATGGAGACCGGGGAGGTGTCGGTTAGCTGGACAGATGGGGATACCCGTTATGAGAGGAGGTTGTTTGTATCCCGAACTGCGGATGCCGTCGTCATCGATATTCGTAAATGGGGACCGCAATCGATTGAAGCGCAGTTACGCATGCAGCTTCATGATAAAAGAGATTTTCGCAAGTCAGGTATTGTGTTCCCCGAAGGCGAAGACATGCAATCTAAGGGTAATACCATTTATTATGCCGCACAACATCCGGACGGGAATGATTTCGGAGGCGTAGCCCGCGTCATCCATCAGGGAGGACATACAAGTTCAGGACAGGTTGGCTTAACCGTGAAGAATGCGGAGTCGGTCTTCGTCATCATTAAGTTATTTACTCGGGGAAATAGGGAAAATGAATGGCGCAGATTGGATGAAGAGCTGAACGAGCTTCCACTTTGCTATGATACCTTGCTTTCAGATCACGTGCTTGAACACGGCCGCTTATTTCAGGCGATGGCGTTTGACTTAGCAGCAGATGGGCGAGAGTTATCCAACGAAGAGTTGCTGATGCAAGCCTATCAAGGGGAAGCACCAGATGCTCTAGTTGAGAAAATGTGGGCATATGGTCGTTACTTGCTAATATCAAGTTCTCGTGCGGAGGGGCAGCCTTGCCATTTATACGGCTTATGGTTCGGCGATTATGACGCTGTTTGGGCATTTCACATGGTCAATGAAAACCTTCAGATGATGTATTGGCAGGCATTGTCGGGCAACATGACAGAGCTGTTGCTTGCCGTCTTTAACTATATGGAAAAGCTCATGGATGATTTCCGAGTCAATGCCAGACAGTTGTATGGCTGTCGCGGAATCTTTATCCCCGCTCCTAGCGTACCGGGCTCAGGGCTGTTAAAGCATACGTCCCCGCATATTATTCACTGGACAGGTGGAGCGGGATGGGTCAGTCAACATTATTATGATTACTACCTGCATACGGGAGATTTGGCATTTCTGCGAGAGCGGGCGCTGCCGTTCATGCGGGAGGCTGCTTTGTTCTATGAAGACTTTTTTACGATGGATGATGACGGATACTGGAAGAGTTCCCCTTCTAATTCACCGGAAAATACACCAGGAAATTATTGGAAGGGTCCTGGCAGCTCAATGGGAACCACGATGAACGCAACGATGGACTTTGCCATTGCCAAGGAGCTTCTGACACACCTCATCGAAGGGGCCGAGACAACTGGGATGTATCTGGAAGACATTTCGACATGGCGGCAAATGCTTGAACGAATCCCACCGTATCAACTAACGGAAGATGGCGCCGTTAGAGAATGGATGCATCCTTATTTTGAGGAAAACGATCATCACCGCCATGAATCGCATGTATACCCTGTATTTCCCGGAACTGAGGTAACGCGTGAGAGCGATCCTATTCTTTACAAAGCTTTCGTCACATCCATTGAGAAACGCTTAGGCTTAGGATTGAAAGAGCAATCAGGCTGGTCACTGGCGCATATGGCGAACAATTATGCGCGAATGGGTCAAGGTGATTCGGCACTCGAATGTCTGGAGACATTAGCCCGATCCTGTGTCATGAACAATCTAATTACCCTGCATAATGACTGGCGCGGTATGGGAATTGGTGTTGACATGGAGTGGGCTCCCGTGCAGATCGATGCCAACATGGGATGGACATCTGCCATCCAAGAGATGCTGCTCTTCTCAATTCCCGGTGAGCTGCATATTTTACCTGCGCTGCCTGCCCGTTGGAGAAAAGGAAAAGCGGGTCCACTGCTAGCGCGTGGCGGAGTCGAGTGCACGTTAGAGTGGGATGTGTCTGAATGTAGGCTCGACATCATGCTCCGCTCTACACAAGGCAGCAAACCAATAGATCTATTTTTGCCTGACTCAGCTGTTGGACTAAGAGGCAGCACTGACACATTTGAACTGAAGCTGTGGCAAGTTTCGATCTCGGAGGCTCCGCTTCATTTATCAGTCATACTTAGGCGTGTGGAGGATTGAAGGATGAAAGTACTGATTGTGGATGATGAACCGATAATTCGCAGCGGGATGATGAAGATGGCCCAACAATACACGCAACCATTTCAAACGATTGAGACGGCGAATAACGGACTCGAGGCAATCGATCGGTTTAGCCATTTTGAGCCGGACCTACTCATCACCGATATACGTATGCCCAAAATGGATGGATTAGAGCTCTGTCGCATCCTGCACAATAGTCATCCTAATTTGCTTAAGGTCGTGATTTCCGGCTATAACGATTTTGAGTATGCACAGAAATGCTTGTCTTACGGGGTAAAGCACTATTTGTTGAAACCTGTTACACCGCCTGATTTGCACGATATATTCGATCAGATTCTCAAGCTCCATGCGCAAAGTTGTATATCCATTTCAGGGTACGTAGAGTGGATTGAACGGATAAAAGGGAGTATCTGGTCGCTGCAGATGGATGAAATGACCAGACTCATGACGGAGTGGCGAGAACGTTGCAGCTTGTTAACTATCAATCAATTGAAATATCAATTAGATGATGTATTGCATCTATTGGACAACTATTTTCAAGAAAAGAAACAATTTAGCATGCCAGGTTTGCAAGATCCGCTAAAGGCTTCGACGCGAGAGGATCTGTATATCTTGTTTGAGTGTCGCATGAGAGCGTTGATGAAAGAACTACAATGTTCACGGCAGGGTAATTACAAGGATCCAATGGAAGAAGCGAAGCTCTACATCGATACGCGATTATCTGTTGAGATCACGCTAGCAGAGGTGGCGGATTTGATCGGGGTTTCTCCATCCTATTTCAGTACGTTATTTAGAAGGATGACGGGCGAAACGTTTGTCAGCTATCGGATGAATAAAAGGATGGAGAAAGCGAAGGACATGCTCGCCATTCCCCATATGCGAACGTTTGATATCGCCATTGAAGTAGGTTATGAAGACTACCCGCATTTTACCAAAACCTTTAAGAAAATTTATGGGGTGTCCCCGTCGGAATACCGTAATTCCATAGGAATTAAATGAAAAATTTCAATTTATATCAGAAGTTGTTTCTATCTTACCTCGTCGTCATTTTAATATCTTTAACTAGCGTAGGTTACTTCTCGTACAAAGCCTCTTCGCGTGAGTTGGAACAAATTGTTGAGAAGCAGTTGACTCAAGTCGTAGGTAATGCTGTGTATCACACTGACTATTATATTCGCGCATATGAGCGCTCCATGGTGTCTTTGCTCAGCAATAACGATGTTAAACGATTCATTGATCTGCCAGAAGGGGAAATCGGATATCCGTATTACGAACTTCGTAAACTTGTCAAAGAAGTAGGCATCGAACCTATTTTTATAAGAAATCCGGAAATTACTGATATCTTCTTAATGAATTTCAACGGTAACGCCATGTATGTTTACAATGGGATTAACGCGGGTTCGTTCACAAAGGAGCAAATACAACAGCAGCTAGACTTTTTCCAACATAATACGACGACGAATGGCAGCTTGGTTGTACTGAATCATAGTATTTTACCGGAGCAAGCCAATCAGACACTGACGCTCGTTCGCCGTATCCGCGGGCTTTCTTCTACAGAACTTAAGGGTATTCTCGCCATTGAGCTGAAAGCATCGGAGCTTTCTGAGTTATGGAAGGGCATCGATTTAGAGAGCGATGGTTATTTCTTTATCACCGACGGTAATGGGAACTATGTTTATCATCCAAATGCTGCGCAGATCGGCAAGGGGATGCCGGAAGCGATTCATCAACAGGTTATAGAAGCGGGTACTCACGCATTCACCTCTAAGATTGATGGGAAATCACGTATGTTCATGAGCCGTCGTTCCCAATATGGCAATTGGCGGCTTGTTGTCTCCATGTCCGTCGATGAATTGCATAGACCAACCGACACGATACGGACTACAACGATTATTGTCGGAGGGTTTACACTCATTCTCGCTTTATGGCTTGCCATCAGGTTTGGTAAGTCGATCACAGGCCCGATTCGCAAACTAAAAAGCGCGATGCGTGAAACGGAGAAAGGAAAGTGGGTCATTCTGCCGCTTCCCAATCACCGAGATGAAATTGTAGAGCTGATTAATCGCTATAATCTGATGGTTAGTCGACTCGCAGAGCTTGTTGATGAAGTATATCAAGCCGAGCTAAGGGATCAGGAAAATCGCATTGAGCGTCAGAAAGCTGAGTTTCAATCGCTGCAGCTTCAAATTAATCCCCACTTTTTGTATAACACGCTAGAAACGATCGTATGCTATGCGGTTATTAAGGATAGTAAGGAAATCTATGAGATCGTGAAGGCAATGGCGTATATGCTTCGCTATTCTGTACAGACTCATTTGGAAGAAATCACAGTAGCCAATGAACTTAAACATGTTCTGCACTACTTACTCGTGATGAAACACCGGATCGGACGAGAGTTTGATATGGAAGTGGACATCGATCCGACGTATTTGCTTCGTCATATGGTGCGGCTGACACTTCAGCCGTTAGTGGAGAATACGTTTCAGCATGCTTTTCCAGACGGTGTGGAGGACCACCATGCTATTCGTGTTCACGCGGGCGAAGATAATTCAATTTTTTGGATTAGTGTAGAAGATAACGGCGTAGGGATTGCAGAAGCAAGACTGCAAGAGCTGCGGGAGAAGCTTAGTGAGAACCGGCTTGCAGAAAGCGGCTCGACGAAAGGGATCGGCGGCATAGGTATCTTAAATGTGCATCGTCGGATTCAAATGGTGTTTGGTGAGCAGTATGGGTTGCAGATTGTAAGCGAGATAGGCCAAGGCACGAAGATCATTATGTTGATGCCAAAAAAATGAAGGGAGCTAATCGTATGGCTTCGAAAACGGACATCTCTGCAGAAAAACAGTTCCAGTTTGCGAATGCTCGATCTCAGTGGGCATTTATTCAGAAATATTGGCCCTTGTATATGCTTTCAATTCCTGGGCTCCTGTATTTTGCAGTGTTTAAGTATATCCCCTTATTCGGTTCCTCCATTGCGTTTCAAAATTATAATATATTCAAGGGGATATCGGGTAGTCCTTGGGTTGGTATGGTACATTTCAAACGTTTATTTACGTATCCGGAGTTTCTGATCATTTTGAAAAACACACTGTTAATCGGTATGTATGACCTTATATTTGCTTTCCCCGTACCTATTATTCTGGCCTTATTACTGAATGAAATTCGGTTCAACGGATATAAGAGATTGGTACAAACAATTATTTACATGCCGCACTTCCTGTCATGGGTCATTGTCGGCGGAATTATTATTGGATTGCTGTCCCCGACAACAGGCATTGTAAATCAAGTGTTAGGTTGGTTAGGTGTGGATTCTATTTATTTTATGGGCGAGAGCAGTTACATCCGATCTATTCTGATTGGATCTGGCATATGGAAAGACAGCGGCTGGGGTACCATTATATATCTTGCTGCAATTGCTGGCATTAACCCAGATTTGTATGAAGCAGCTGAGATCGATGGAGCGGGCAGGTTCCGTCAGGTGATGTCGATAACTTTACCATCTATTTTCCCGACGATTACGATATTGCTACTGCTGCAAATCGGGCATTTTATGGACTTCGGTTTTGAACGTGTGTATTTATTCCTGAATCCTCTGAACAGCGAAAATGGAGAAATTCTGGATACCTATGTGTATCGAGCAGGGTTGGTTGATCGTCAATATAGCTTCACCACTGCAATTGGACTATTTAAATCATTTGTTGGTTTGGCATTAATTATTGTTGGCAATACGCTGAGTAAAAGAACAACAGGAGAGAGTCTATACTAACGCTAGTCAAAAGGAGGTAACCGATGTGATTTCTACAACCAGCCAGCGAGCATTTCAGGTATGTAACATGATTTTGCTGTTAATGATCGGACTTACCATGCTTCTTCCACTTCTGCATGTGATTGCTCAATCCTTCAGCGACGCTGTCGCAATCAATAGTAGAAAGGTCAGCCTATGGCCGGTAGGATTCACGCTTGAGAACTATCATATGATTCTGAAGGATTCCACCATCTGGATGGCATTTCGCAATAGTGTAACGATTACCGTTCTCGGAACGTTCATTAATCTAACGGCAACAGCAAGTTTAGCGTATCCGCTATCTCGTTCAGAATACGTATTTCGGAAACCTGCATTGGTTTTTGTGTTGATAACGATGATTTTCCATGCACCATTGATTCCGAACTATTTGCTTTTGAAAAATCTGCATATGCTTAATACACTTTGGGTATTAATGATTCCATCCGCGATTAGCGCTTTTAACCTGTTCGTTATGCGTTCTTTTTTTATCCATCTTCCCATTGAGCTGTTGGATTCAGCCCGTATTGATGGCTGTGGTGAGCTTCGCATGATCTGGAAAGTGGTGCTGCCACTGTCGAAACCGGTCATGGCAACAATGGGGATTATGTATGCGGTATCGAATTGGAATATGTATTCACAAGCCCTCTATTATATTGACAAGCGCTCGCTGATTACGCTGCAAGTGCGGTTACGCGAAATTGTTATTACGGATAATATGGGATCATCGGATACAACCTCAGACTTGATGCTCTTGGTCTCACCCGAGGGGCTGAAAATGGCCGTTATCGTCGTTGCTACAATACCGATCATGTTGGTATATCCGTTCTTGCAAAAGCATTTTATGAAGGGCATGATGGTTGGGTCCATTAAATCGTAGGTGGAGTTGAGGAAGGCATATAGTAAAAAAACAAATAGGATCGTAAAATAACATAATACATGAGTAGGACTATGAGGCGTATAGTGTAGAAAAAAGTTACTCTTATGAATTAGCACTGTGGTAAAATGTTCACAAGGATTTTTTTAACCCAGCTCAAAAAGGGAGTGCTTGCGAAATGAAACATATCCTCATTGTAGATGACGAACCGATGGTTCGGATGGGGCTGGCCCAGCTTGTCAGGCAGTGCAGCCCTTTATTTCGCACGGTCGTCGCAGCGAATGGGGTAGAGGCTCTCGAGCAAATCAACAAGCAACGTCCGGATATGATGCTAACGGATATACGGATGCCAAAGATGGACGGATTGGAATTGTGTAAAGCCATTCAAGAGTTGCATGTGAATTTCCCTGTTGTTGTCATTTCTGGTTATGATGATTTCTCTTACGCTCAGAAATGCCTTACTTTCGGCGTCAAAGAATATTTATTGAAACCGCTTACGGAACATGAATTGTATCCCGTGCTTAATAAATTGCTTGTACAGCAAGATCAGGCGACGCCCATCTCCTTCTTTCAAATAGAGGAGTGGCTGGAACGCGTTGAAGCAACGATTTGGTATGCGGATTTGGCTGCACTCCATGCCCTTATAGATGAGTGGTCACAAAGCGACATGATGAAAGGGATTCAAGTTCAGCAGTTGGATCAGATGATGGCAGATGGGTTGAAGATTGTAGTCAAAAAACTGAACTCTCGTGGCTTGGTGACTTTTACCACGCAGGCTTCGCCAGTACAATTGAATAGCTTGACCGAAGCTATGGACTATTTACGGTCAGAATTCGTCCACCTGTATCATCAATTGTTTCAATGGCGGGGTGGGAATCAGAAGAGCTTATTTGAAGAAGCGAAGTCCTACATTGACAATAACATTTCGGAAGAGCTGAGCCTCGAAGAAGTGGCAGAGAAAATGGGACTTGCACCCACATACTTTAGTTATATTTTCAAAAAAATGACGAATGAAACGTTTGTTCAATACCGTATGAAGAAACGGATCGAAATGGCTAAGAAACTTCTCGAGATGCCACATTATAAGGTTGTTGATGTCGGTGTGACGATTGGTTATCAGAACTACCCTTATTTCACTAAAATTTTCAAGAAGATGACAGGCTGCTCGCCGACGGAATACCGTAGTATGCTGGGGATCAAATAATGAGATCTAGCTTGGCATTGCGTATGTTCGTATATTTCGTGATCGTCATAGTGATATCTTCCTCTATCGTCGGCCTAGTTCTGTATGTTCAATCCACCAAGGAAGTGGATAAGCAAACTAATGAGCTCTTAACTCAAATCGTCGATAATGCGATGAATCATACGGATATGTATTTGAAGAAATACGATCGTGCTACCGTTTCGATGATTACATCAACGAATGTGAAAGAGTTTTTGAATCTAGATGGTAACAATTTCATTCCTTATTTCCTATCCATCAGACCGATGAAAGAGAAGGTCCTTCAGCCTCTTTTTATTAATAATCCGGAAATTAGTATGGTGTATTTGCTCGGATATAACGGGCTTAGCATCTATGATCATAATTCGGATACATCAGATTTCAGCAACTCGATCCTGTTGGATAAGCTGGACTCCTTGAAGGAAATTACAGATAAAGACGGCAAATTAACGATTATGGATTGGAGTTTTCTGGACGGGAAGCTAGCACTAACACGCAAAATCTCAGATCGCCAGACATCGAAAATCTTCAAAGGGATACTTGGCATTGAGCTTAATATCGAAGAGCTGACATCTTTGTGGAAGGGCATCCGTCTGGGGGAAACAGGGTATTTCTATATTGTGAATGACACGGGGAAAATCATCTATCACCCGATGTCCAGCATGATAGGCAAGCAGTTGGATGCCAGACTGTTTACCAAACTGCGTGAAAATCAAAATCAGATTTTCGATTATAAAGATGATGTTGAACGTGTCCATTTTAACCGAAGATCAGACTATACGGGCTTGACGTTGGTTGCCTCCATGCCGCTTGATGAGCTTAGAGCGCCTGCGTTAAATATTCGTAAAACAACGGTATACACCTGTGCGATTGCGCTAGTAATTGCGTTGATTCTTGCCTACCGATTCGGGCAATCCATCATTCGGCCCATCAAAATGCTGGAAAACGGCATGCGCAAAACGGAAAAAGGAAACTGGACACATGTCGCCATCAGCGGCAGAACGGACGAAATGGACCGACTTACGGTCAGCTACAATATGATGGTCTCACGACTGCAAGAGCTTATGGAGCAAGTGTATGCCGAGGAGTTGAAGAATAAGGAATACTTGCTGAAAAGGCAGTCTGCTGAATTCCAAGCATTGCAATTACAAATTAATCCTCACTTTCTCTACAATACGCTGGAGACGATCGTTTGTTACGCTGTCGTTCAGGATTCGCAGGAAATCAAAGAGATCGTTAGATCTCTATCGTATATGCTTCGTTATTCGGTACGTGCCGACTTGGAGGAAATAACAGTTGCCAATGAATTGAAGCATGTGCTTCATTTTATGAATATTATGAATTACCGCTTAGGTCACGAGTTTGAAATCGAAGTTACAGTCCCGCCGGACCTTTTATTGAAAAAAATGGTGCGCCTCACCTTGCAGCCGTTAATCGAGAATGTGTTTAAGCATGCATTTCCTGATGGCATCGAGAGCCACCATCGGATCCGTATTGATGCCTGTATGGATGGGGATGATTTCATCGTAACCGTTACGGATAATGGCGTGGGTATTACGCCAGAAAGACTGGAGGAACTGCAGGCTAAGCTAACCGCACAGCATGTGAGCACTTCCCAGTTGCCCGTTCGTATAGAGCGCGAGGGTGGGATCGGGTTAGCCAATGTGCACAGCCGGATTCAAATTGTTTTTGGTGAGCAATACGGGTTATGCATTGACAACAATGAGACTGAGGCAGGGGCCAAGTTAACGTTGCGCATGCCGAGTCAGCGAGATGAGCGGAATTATACCTCAGCTGCAATAGCCATATAGCCAACTAGGATGAAGTTCCTTCAATAGGAGGTACGCCATCCTTTTTTTGTGTGTAAAAGATAACTGGAAAACCATAAATTAGTTACCTAGGTGCTTAAAAAACTAGTATGTTCGCCTTCTCTTGAAAACGTATCATAAAGATAACAAAAGAGAGGAGGAGACTTGGCGTGGAAATCGTCCGTAAAGTGACTAGCTCACAAGGCAAAGTAAAAATCAAATTCGGAAGTAAGTTATTCACGAATATCAGAAAAGTTCCTCAATTGTATGTATTATCCATACTGCCTATCCTGTACATTCTTATCTTTAAATACATACCGATGTACGGTGCAGTCATTGCCTTTCAAGATTATGTGCCTCATAAAGGTTTTTTTGGGAGTGACTGGGTTGGGTTAAAGCATTTTAAAAACTTTTTTAACTCCTATGAATTCTGGAAGGTAATCAAAAATACGCTTGGCTTAAGCTTTTACAGCTTGCTTGCAGGGTTTCCGTTCCCGATCCTGCTGGCGCTTTGCTTAAACTACGTAAATCGTTCTTTCGTCAAGAAATCGGTGCAGTTGATTACCTACGCCCCGCATTTCATTTCGATGGTCGTGATGATGGGGATCATTATCCAACTGTTGGATCCCAAAACTGGTATCGTCAACATGATTATTGCGCAATTGGGTTTTGAGAAAATCGATTTCTTCGGAAATCCGGACAACTTTAAGTCGCTGTATGTCTGGTCAGGTATTTGGCAAAATGTAGGCTTTGGCTGTATCATTTATTTAGCCGCTTTGGCTGCCATCGACCCTTCTCTGCATGAGGCCGCTGTCATGGACGGTGCGAGTAAAGTGCAACGCATGAGACATGTGGATATTCCCGGGATTTTGCCGGTTGCTGTTATATTGTTGATTCTTAGCGTTGGGAATTTAATGGATGTTGGTTTTGAAAAAGTGCTGTTGATGCAAAATCCACTGAATCTCAGTTCATCTGAGGTTATTGATACCTACGTGTACAAGGTGGGTCTGCTCTCAACGGGAATTAAATATTCCTACGCTTCCGCGATTGGATTGTTCACTTCTGTCATCAATCTTATTTTATTGTACACAGTTAACAAAGCAGCCAAAAAATTAGGGCAAACCAGCCTGTGGTAGAGAGGTGCAAAGAAAAGAATGAAGTCGACCCGAATTCAAGAATCCAGAGGCGATCAACTATTTAATATCGTGAACTACACGGTGCTTTGCCTCTTTACACTGTCTGTCTTATACCCCCTCATTTATGTGTTAAGCGCTTCCTTCAGTTCATCAACGGCCGTCATCTCTGGTAGGGTATGGTTGTGGCCTGTCGATATCACTTTGCAGGGATACGAAGCCGTATTCAAGAACAATCGCGTTTGGGTGGGGTTTGCCAATTCATTGTTCTATGCGGTTGTAGGAACCATCATCAATGTCATGATGACTCTGATTGCGGCTTACCCTCTGTCACGTAAAGACTTCTATATTCGCAATGGGATAATGGCGCTCTTTGTATTTACCATGATGTTTGGTGGTGGGTTAATACCTAACTATCTCTTGATTAAGGAACTTGGTTTACTCGACACCCGCTGGGCGTTGATTATCCCAGGTGTCATGAGCGTCATGAGTGTCATTATCGCAAGGACATATTTCCAAACGACGATTCCTGATGAAATTCTAGAAGCCGCACATCTGGATGGGTGCAGTGATTATAAATTTCTAGTGAAAATCGTGGCACCATTATCAGGACCTATCATTGCGGTGCTCTCGTTATTTTACGCAGTAGGACATTGGAATACCTATTTTGCCGCTCTTCTTTATTTGAAATCACCGGATCTGTTCCCCCTTCAAATCATTCTGCGTGAAGTGCTAGTGAAGAACACCTTTGATGAAGAAATCATCACGGATGTCGTAGGTGCAGCACAACGAGAAGGAATGAGAGAACTTCTCAAGTATTCATTAATTGTTATTTCGACAATTCCGGTTTTAGTTGTTTATCCTTTTATTCAACGTCATTTCGTCAAAGGCATGATGATCGGTTCACTAAAAGGGTAAACTTATATACATTTTAGAGATAAATAAGGGAGGATTTTCACATGCAAAGAATGAAGTTGTGGGGCCCAGCGATCAGCCTAATCTTAAGTGCAACAGTGGTGCTAAGCGGTTGTAGTAAAACATCGGGTACGAGCTCTGAGGCTACGAAACAACCTGATTCAACAGCATCAGCACAGAACGAAGTCGTAAATCCACCTGGTGTGCTTCCGATTACCAAGGAGAAAACGACGCTTAAGGTATTGTCTCGAACGAATCCAGCTGTTGAAAATTTTGAGACAAACGAGTTTACCAAATGGCTGGAAGAAAAAACGAATATTCATCTCGAATGGGAAGTGGCAAGCGATCCAAAGCAAAAACTTAATATCTCATTGGCTAGCGGTGACTATCCGGATGTGTATCTAGGTTTCAACATCGATCAAATTCAATTGACCTTATATGGTAAAGACGGAGTGTTCATCCCACTCAACAAGCTCATAGACAAATATGGCGTTGAATCCAAGAAAATGTTTACTTCACTCCCGTATACGAAAGAACTTTCTACTTCACCAGATGGCAATATTTATGGTCTACCGTCAGTTAATGAGTGCTTTCACTGTACGCAGCCTACCAAACTTTGGATTAATCAGAAGTGGCTTGATGCTGTTGGGATGAAGATGCCAACAACGACAGATGAGTTTTATCAGGTATTGAAAGCGTTTAAGGAGAAAGACCCGAACGGAAATAAAAAAGCGGACGAAATCCCGTTTATCGGTGCCAACATTGCCAACTCTTACATTGATACTTTTCTCTTGCAAGCATTTATTGACAGTGACCGCAATATGCAGTTCATGAAAGACGGCAAAATTAACGCAGCCTTTACGCAACCGGAATATAAGGAAGGGCTTAAGTATATTAACAAGTTGTTCAAAGAAGGTTTGCTTGATCCGCAATCATTAACTCAAGATCGGAATCAATTAAGGAAATTGGGTGAAAATCCGGATAATGTTATTTTGGGCGTAGTTGCGGCTCAACATCCGACAATTTTCAATACACTGGAGGGGACGCGGTGGTTGGATTACGTTGCAGTGCCGCCTTTAAAAGGACCTAATGGCGTTCAAGTATCCAAATACATTCCACAAAGTATCACATCTGGATCATTTGTGATTACGAATAAAGCCAAAAACCCGGAAATTGCAATGCGTCTAGCTGATTTCCTATACTCTGAGGAAGCCACCAATCGCGCCATACTAGGCAGACCGGACATGGAATGGAAAGTAGCTGCTCCTAATGAGATCGGTATCAATGGCAAGCCTGCCAAATATACATTAATCGGTAATACTTCTCCTGGAGCAAAGAATGCTACTTGGGGACAAGTTGGTCCTTCCTTACGTACGAATGAGTGGCGTTTAGCGCAGACGGCTGATCCGAAAAATCCACTGGAAGACATCCTGTATAAAGAAACGTTAACGAAATATGAGCCGTACAAACCAGACCCTAAAAAGATGATCCCGGCTTTAAGCTTCACAAACGAGCAGACCGATGAAATCGCCAATATTAGCAAAACGATTGATGATTATCGGAAGGAGTCAACCGCGAGAATGATTATCGGGGACTTGGACATTGATAAAAAGTGGGATGAATATTTGAAGAATTTGGATAATATGAAACTGCCGAGGTACTTGCAAATTTACCAACAAGCATTCGATGCAAAGAAAAAATAAGGGGAAGTACTTTAACGACTGAACTATGCTCCGCCTGCCTTGGGTAGGTGGGGCTCAATCATCTTTCTGGAAATGAAAACGCTTTAATGAGGGAGGTGAAGGAATAAGGAGGTGCGAGATCTCCAATCAAAGAAGTTTCATTGCATGCAATGAATTCGAGCTAGATGACAGCAAATACTCCAACCGATGGGGATGTGTAAAGAGGGTTCTATAATGTCATTGTTAACCAGTTCTCACCTCAAAAGGAAGCATCGTGTTTTTACTTTCTCCAAGAAACAACTTATCTTATTTGGAGTAATTATCGCTTTTGTCATTGGATTGTTCCAGGGAAATCAAGCCTTAGCTGCTGGTCCAATGGTGGTTGACAGTTTCGATGGACCCATCACACAGAACGAAATAAACTCCTTCAAATCCTATATTCAGACAGTGGAGCCTGTTGTCTGGCCCAATACCGGCTCCATGCAAAGTGAATATGCGCAGGGCAAAAGTGGTGAGAACATCAAAGCGATGGGTCTCATGTATGAGTTAACGAATGATACGGAAATCCTCGACCGTATGATCTATTTCTGCGACGTGCTCCTTTCCCAGCGTAACGATATCCTTCCTGCTCCTTATGGGCAACGCACCGTGTGGACCAACACGATTGCGCCAGTATGGCCGGGGAATAATACCGGTACAGCTTCTGCAGATTCAGCCAATGGAGACTCGATTGGTCATCTTGCCTATTGCGGCAGACTGATCCTCCAGACCCCGGCAATTTCAAACACGACGGTGCCCATCGGCGATGCTTATGGACACGGAGCGACCTATTTACAACGTGCAAATACGTTTATTACAGAGGCTGATTATGTGGTTAGCCAATTCCTCTTTCCGAAACTGCTAGATCTTTCGAGAGGGAATAAACTGTATTTCCAAACGCAATCGCCTTACATGCCCGGAGGCGTATTCCCGTGGAACCAGCAGATGATGATCACTTACGGTTTGCAGAATCTGGCTGCTGCTCATGCGATCAAAGGCGATAATCCTTCTCTGGTTTCGCAATACGACGGGATTGTTCAGACGAATCTCAATTGGTTTTTCAGCGACAATTCAGCCAAACAAACCTATACAGACAGTAAAGGAAATACCGCATATAACTGGGGCTATAATCCGACCTTACTGGGAGGCGAGGATTCTAATCACGGCGCTCTAGACGTATCGGGCTTTTATCGAGCGTTTCTGATCGGTCGTTATGGCATAACAGCGTCAATGATGACGCCATTTGCCAATATGTATGCCGACGTGATGATGAGGGGACCAGGGGATTACGCGGGTCGAGTTGACGGTACAGATGGAACGGGGCATGGTGCGCCGACCACGTATCCTCGAAGCGGCAATCTCCAATTAGCAGCGCTCCGCCCGGATGTTTATTACACATTGGCCAATGCGACGATGCCTAATATGACGAGTACAACGATGGCTTCATTCGCTCGCCTTATGTATGTGAAAAACCAAAGATACACAGGCAGTGATACGCAAGCACCGACTACACCGACTAATTTGACCGCAAGCGCAGCATCAAGCAGTCAAGTGAATTTGAGCTGGACGGCTTCTACAGATAATGTGACCGTTACTTGGTATAACGTCTACCGTGGCGCCACACTCGTCGGCACTTCGACAACGACATCGTACAGCGACACGGGACTCAGTGCTTCGACCGCATACAGCTATACGGTAAAAGCGAAGGATGCGGCAGCTAATGTATCAGCAGCAAGCAACACTGCTAGTGCAACCACATTGGTATCATCAGGGAATCTCGCATTGGGCAAAACCTACAGTGCCTCCACTACATGGAGCACATCCTACTTGGGGGATAAAGCTTTTGACGGAGATGCTGCGACTCGCTGGTCAGCATCGAGCGGTTCCTTTAACAATCAATGGATAAGCGTCGATTTCGGTACGCCAACTGCTTACAATCAGGTAGTGATCAAAGAAATTTCGTTCCCAAGGGTGACGGCTTACAAGCTCCAGTCCTCGACCGACGGTACCACGTACACAGATATCTCGGGCACGACAGGAACTACGATTGGGGCAAATAAATCGATTAGCTTCTCGAATGTGAGCTCCAGGTATTTAAGACTGTATATCACGTCAGCCAGCAACATACCCAATATCGAAGAGATGGAAGTTTACGGCACAAGCGGAACGGATACTACCGCACCTTCGGCACCATCCAATTTGACAGCAAATGCAGCATCCAGCAGTCAAATTAATTTGAGTTGGTCAGCTTCGACAGACAATGTGGGGGTAACGGGCTATAATATCTATCGCGGTGCCACTTTGGTCGGAACTTCGACGACAACCTCTTACAATGATACAGGACTTACTGCTTCAACTGCCTACAGCTATACGGTAAAAGCGAAGGATGCGGCAACTAATCTTTCGGCTGCAAGCAATACAGCTAGTGCAACGACGCAAGCGCCTTCAGATACACAAGCGCCAACCACACCGACGGGCTTGACTGCAACGGCAGCATCCAACAGTCAAATTAATTTGAGCTGGACTGCTTCGACAGATAATGTGGGCGTAACGGAATACAATGTATACCGGGATGGCACATTAGTTGGGTCTTCAACATCGCCATCCTACAGCGATACGGGGCTTAGTGCTTCGACCGCATACAGCTACACGGTAAGAGCAGAGGATGCTGCAGCAAACTTGTCCGCAGCAAGCAACACAGCGAACGCAACGACGCAATCGGGCGGGGGCAATCTCGCGTTGGGCAAAACGTACAACGCATCTACGACATGGAGTGCAACTTATCCTGCGGCGAATGCGTTTGATGGCAGCTCAGCGACTCGTTGGTCAGCATCGAGCGGTTCACTGAATAACCAATGGCTAAGCGTTGATTTGGGTGCCGCCACTTCGTTCAATCAAGTCGTTATCAAAGAAATTACCTACCAGAGGGTGACATCATTCAAACTTCAGTCCTCGAGTGACGGCACAACCTATACAGATATTGCAGGTGCATCAGGCACTACGATCGGCGCAAACAAGACGATAACCTTCACTAGTGTGAACGCCAGATATTTACGTTTATATGTGACCACAGCAAGTGCCGTACCAACGATCAACGAGATGGAAGTGTATAATCAATAAATTGATGTGAGGAGTTATCCTAAAATTAACTAGTATTGACAGGCATTGAGAAGGAGATTAGCGGCATGCTTGCGCTAATCTTCTTTTTTTGTCACGTTCAACGATATAAGGCTACAATCATAATTTTGATAAATAAGAGCTTAAAAAAATAGTATGCTTGAAGGCGTAATAAAAATTATGATTGCTTATGAAAGCGATTTCAGAAGGTCGCGATAATAAGGAGGGTTCGTAATGTCATCAGCAATTCCAGCAAAAATGACGAAAGGTTGGCGTAAACTACTTGTCTCATGCTTGGCGCTTACGCTTAGTTGCTCGGGGATTTGGTCTCCTTTAGCACCCAAAGCCTCTGCTGCCACGGGAGCACCCATGGTGGTTAGCAGCCTAGAGGGCCCTGTCACGCAAGAGGAAATTAATTCGTTTAAGCAATATATCTTATCTTCTTCCGTCGGTCTGCCGGTTAGTAATATCGGAAATGATTTCGTCTATGGTCCTAGCGGTCAGAACGTAGAAGCAATGGGCTATATGTACGAAATCAGTGGAGATCAAGCTATACTCGATCGGATGATTTCATTTAGCGAAAATATGCTTTCTGCTAGGAATAATCCAGTGACGGGCCGTGTTCTATGGAACGGAAATAGGGAGCTGGCATGGCCGAACAAGAAGGTTGGCGAAGTCAATAGTGATGGCTTGCTCATTGAAGGATATTCAGGCAGCGAGAACGGCGATGTAATCGGGCACATTGCATACAGTGCGAAACTGATTCTTCAAAACAAGTCCTTGTGGAACAAAACGGTACCCATTGGAAATGGTTCACTCTATGGCGAGACGTATTTGCAGCGAGCGAAATCATACATTATCGAGTTAGATAAATCCATGGATACGTATATGATCCCGAATTTCGTAAAGCCAGATACATTACGCCAGTATTGGCCGAATGATACACGCTGGAGCACAACAGGCAGTGGAGCACCTAACTCAGCGATACCTTGGAATCAGCAGATGATGATCAATAACGGTTTTATGCGTTTGGCGGAATGTCACGAGCTGTTAGCCGATGATCTGGCTAGAGTAGACCTCTATGACCGAATCGTCAAAGCCTCGATCGATTGGTTTACCGCTTCACTGGAACCTTATCAAGTGCAAGGTCATGATGTATATAAATGGTGGTATGTTGCTGACTATTTCGGCAAAGTCGAGGACGCCGATGGCGTTCATGCTGCGAATGATATCATGGGCATGACTAGGGCATATGATCGCGGGAAATATGGCGTTACACAAGATACATTAATTAAGCTTGCCAATACGATTCGATATGTAATCTCAACTGGCACAGGTAACTTCTACTGTAAAGTGGACGGCCTTCCAACGAGCTGTACATTGACGAATCTCTGGAGCGAATATCTGCATATTTCTCCTTATGCTCCAGATCCAACTGTCTATAAATTGCTAACGAATCCCTATTATATGAGCACTGTACTAACCAGTCCCATCTATTTTGCCCGGATCATGTGGGCCAAAGATCACACAAGCTGGACACAGCAGGTGGATGCAGATTTATCACCAACGCGGGAAGCAGAAAGTTACTCAAGCAGGGAAGGGGATTTTACAAGAGGGGCTTGTGACACATGTTCCAAAGGCGCTTTCATGCAATCTTCAGAAGAGGAAGCAGCCTCATTAACGTTTGATTTGAACGTCACGCATGGCGGCAGTGTGTATCTACATATGTTGGGCTCTGCAAGTGGAGCAGGTGTAGGAAACCTCAAGGTATCTTTGGACGGCGGGACAGAGGTCAATTTGTCTACAGACGCGTTAGGTTGGGGCTGGTCGACGGCCGATCTGCCTTTTATGCTGACAGATGGCTTCCATCAGTTGACGATAAAGTCGCAAGGAAACGCTGCACAGTTAGATAAGCTTGTATTGTCCAAAAGTCATACACCACCAATTGAATCCTTATTGCCAAAATTAACGGATATTCAAATCAATGGTGTATCTATCGCCAATTTCTCACCTTCTACGTATGCCTACTCAGTTGCAGTGCCGCTGGGTACGAAGGTCATTCCAACGATAAGTGCAGCTAGCAGTCATATTGTGGAGATTGCGCAACCTCAGCAAGTGTTTGGAACGGCAATTATTACGGTGAAGGACCGCCAGGATCCGTATTTGCAAGCTAAATATGAGGTGCTGCTGACGGGTTTCCCTATTTACGGTGAGGTGCCGGATCGTTTCATTAGTTATCCTATTCAAAATGTTTCAGCAAGCGCAGGTTATCATGCAAGTTTTCCTCCTGCGAGTGCAATCGATGGCGATTTGACAACCCGCTATGCGGCCAAGGGAATTACACACTGGATCCAATTTGATCTAGGTGTAGTGAAACCTGTACGTTCTGTGCTTATTGCATTCCTGAAAGGGGATGTCGACAAGTATAACTTTGATTTGCAGGTATCGGAAGATGGCGTCAGCTGGAAGACTGTGTTTAGTGGGAAAAGCAGTGGCAAAACTGCAGGATTAGAGATTTTTCAGTTTGGGAAAGAAAACGCGCGATATGTTAAATACAACGGTAAGGGCAACTCCAAGGATACGTGGAACAATATTAATGAAATCTACGTAGGCGGAGATGCAGATGTGACTGCACCGATCACCTCGGATGATGTGCAAGCTGGATGGCATAAAGATACCCAAACGATTCATCTCTCCGCAACAGATGGAGGCAGTGATGTTGCACATACGTATTACAGTGTGAACGGTAGTACCTTCACAGAAGGAACTACCATTCAGATTGATAGCGAAGGTACGACGGAGCTCAGGTATTATAGCGTTGATGGAGCAGGGAACGAAGAATCTCCGAAGTCCGTCACGCTTCAATTGGATCGAAGCGCTCCGAGCATGATCTCAACTGTCTCCATGTCGGTTTACTTGACAGATGCCATTCACTTGGACTTTGGGATCACGGATGCGCTGAGCGGCATTGCTAATCAAGTAATCCTACTCGATGGCAAGCCAGTTGATCCACCCTATGTCATTGAACCGATGTCACTTACATGGGGGAACCACGTAATTTCTGTTACTGCGACAGATCGGGCTGGCAATTCAACAACGCAGCAATTTAACCTGCAAGTTCAAATGGACTTAGACCACTTGGACGAAGTTATTACGATTGCGAAACAAAAAGGTTGGATCAAAAATGAAGGCATCTACAGAGGATTAATGACCTTGGTTAACCTCATTCAGAAGGCATCGAAACTAGACCTTAACCCTAAGCTGTATGCACTACAAGCACTTGTTCAAGCGCAAAAAGGCAAATTCATCGAGGAATCGACGGCAGTACAATTGCTGGATTGGTTAAAAGCTTTACAGAATTAATAGTGAAGATCACGAACAAGAACCAACTAGGTGTACGACCTAGGTGGTTCTTTTTGTCATAATCCGTGCTCCATCATAAAAAAAGACATAGGGGTATAAGTATGAACAATGACAAAGGGGAACAAGGATAGTAACATCGAGTCGGAGGTCGTTTTATTCTCATTTTAGTAATAGCAATGTAGGATGGGGAGGTTCTAACATGCAGTACAGACGATTAGGCAACAGTGGCTTAAAAGTAAGTGAACTCAGTTTAGGCAGTTGGCTAACCTATGGTGGAGCGATCGATGACAAACAATCGGAATCGATTATTGATAAAGCCTACGAGTTGGGCATAAATCTGTTCGATACAGCGAACGTCTATCATAAAGGAGATGCAGAGCGAGTGGTGGGCCGGGCGTTGTCCAAATATCCCAGGGAATCCTACGTGTTGGCAACCAAGGTATGTGTGCCCATGGGGGACGGACCCAATGACCGCGGATTGTCCCGCAAACATATTAGGGAGCAATGCGATGCCAGCTTGCAAAGACTCGGTGTGGATTACATTGACCTGTATCAATGCCATAGATATGACACGGATACTCCGCTTGAAGAAACGCTACGCGCTTTGGATGATCTGGTCACGCAAGGTAAAGTCCTTTACACGGGCGTTAGCATGTGGAAAACAGAGCAACTGCTCGACGCCGCACATATGGCGAAGAGGCTGAATTTACACCCAATTATCTCGAATCAGCCGCAATATCATATGTTTCGACGCGGCATTGAAAAGGAAATTGTGCCTTTATGTACGAGGGAAGGGATCGGGCAAGTTGTGTTTTCGCCGCTGGCTCAAGGGATTCTGACAGGCAAGTATAAAGCAGGCACACCCTATCCGAGCGACTCCAGGGCAGCGGATCCAGAGCAAAATGGCGCGATTATACATTTTATGAAGGAAGAGCTGCTTGACAAGGTAGATAAATTGAGAACGATTGCAGAGCGCAATGAACTAAGCGTTGCCCAACTGGCGTTGGCATGGGTGCTTCGTCTGGATAATGTCGCAAGCTGCATTATAGGTGCATCCCGCCCCCAACAAGTGGAGGAGAATGTTAGGGCTTCTGGCGTCAAACTTTCTGACATAGATCTATTGGAAATCGAAGAAATATTACAGGGATAGGTCTTTAAAATAGGGGGAAGATCAATGTCGACAAAAGATCATTTAATGGATAACGCAGAAGCGGACAGTCAACGAGGGAGTCAGCTCCCAGAGTTGTTGGCCGATGAAGCGCATGAGCAGCGAATCAAGTGGTGGCGCGAGGCCAAAGTAGGTTTATTTATTCACTGGGGGTTATATTCGCTGCCCGGTGGTGTATGGAAAGGAGATCCCGTCAATGCTGCTTACGCGGAGCATCTGCAGTTAAGGGCTCAAATTCCAATTCATGAATATGAACGCATCGCCGATCAATTCCATGCTCATCAATTTGATGCGAGTGCATGGGTTCGTGCTGCGAAGGATGCTGGTTTGAAATACATGATCTTCACGGCTAAGCATCATGAAGGCTTTGCGATGTACGATTCGCAAGTAAGTGACTACACAATTGTTAAAGCAACCCCTTTTGGCAGAGATCCCGTGGCGGAATTAGCTGATGCTTGTAAGCGCGAAAATATGGTGCTTTGCTTGTACTACTCGCATGCAATGGATTGGCATCATCCGGATTCCCAAGGAAACACCTTGGATTTCCCGGCAAATATTAGTGCCTATGATCCGCTCCACGCATGGGTAGAGGATGACAACAAACGTACTCGCTATGAGCAATATTTACAAGAAAAAGCTTTTCCTCAAGTGAAAGAGCTCCTAACGCAATATGGCCCTATTGGCATCCTTTGGTTTGATTGTGGACACAAAATTACGGATGAACAAGGAAAGCAATTTGTGGATTTGGTCCATGAAACGCAACCAAACTGTCTAGTCAACCGTCGAGTTCGTCGTGAGGGATTCGGCGATTATGAGAATACAGGTGATAACCAGCGCCATATTAGCGCACAAAAGCGAGATTGGGAATCGATCGCAACGCTAAATCATTCGTGGGGATATAACCAAACGGATCATGCTTGGAGAAGTCCCGAAGAAGTCCTCCATGACATGATTCATGTCGTCAGTATGGGTGGAAATTATGTCATCAATGTGGGGCCAACAGGAGATGGTAATTTCGATGCGAAATCGTTGGAATTACTTGGCGTGATCGGGAATTGGCTGGAGCTGAATGGTGAAAGCATCTATGCCTCACAGGGCAGTCCGATCGGTAGGACCCCTTGGGGGCGCTGTACACGCAAAGGCAGTACCTTATATTTGCATGTCTGGGATTGGCCTGCTCACGGTGAACTCTTACTGCCTGGCATTCGTAATTCGATCCAGGATTGTTATCTATTGGCAGATACAGCGAAAACCACATTATCGCATCGGTTACTGAACGATTGCGGTGATCACCTCATCGAGCTGCAGACTGAAGCACCTGATTCCATGTGTATCGTTGTTGCAGTTGAATTCGATGGCGAACTAGATGTCAATCCTAGACAAGTGTTGTTTGCTGGCGGTGTTACGAATGTTTTTGGCGTATTTGACGGAGAGCTGTATGGGGAGGCGTTACGTTATGATACGGGGAAAAAGGGAAGAGACAACGTGAAAAACTGGTCCTCTAGGCAAGATTACATGCAATGGAAGTTTCGAGTGATGGACGCTGGGGCGTACAAGGTAACTGCTGTGTACGGTGCAGATGAAGCATCTGCGGGAGGCTCCTTCGAGATTGCAGTTGGTCAAGATAAGTTAGTTGCTGCTGTAACGAATACGGGCGGCGAATACCAATTCCAATCCTCCGAGATCGGACTCTTTCACTTTCATGCTCCTGGAGAATATGTGATAACGGTTCAGCCAAACACGATCTGTGGAAACGTCTTGATGAACCTGAAAGAAATTACGCTAACGAGTCATGAATTCATATGAATGAAAGCAAGTAGGAAGGAGAATGTTGCTATGCTTCACAATTTCTTGCCAGCTCCACGAAACGGTGGATTCCAAATGGAGGATTATTGGGTGTGGTGCGGATCTGCCGTTCAAGGTGATGATGGCAAATTCCACTTATTTGCCTCTAGGTGGCCTAAATCACTTCCGATGCATCCAGGTTGGTTGGTCTCCTCTGAGATCGTTCGAGCTGTTTCAGATCAGCCAGAAGGACCCTATACGTTCCAGGAGGTCGTACTGCCTGCGAGAGGAGCCGAATATTGGGATGGGCGGAGCACGCATAATCCACATATCGTTAAGCACAAAGACAAGTATTTGCTGTTTTATATGGGGTCAACACATCCGTTTCCGGATCCGATGGAGGGAGATGGATATGGGCTCCAAGATCCGCGATGTATCGTTGCTCGAGCGAACAAGCGTATTGGATTGGCGGTGTCGCATAGTGTGTTCGGACCTTGGCAGCGGCGTGATGAACCTATTGTATCAACAAGGCCAGGGAAGTTTGACAGTTTCTTAACGTCTAATCCTGCCCCGTGCATAGCGGAAGATGGTTCCGTGCTGTTGATCTATAAAGCAAGACAATATGAAGGCAATGGGCATGGGAAAATGACGTTTGGGGTTGCGCGAGCAGATCATTACGAGGGACCTTACCGTGTTATGAGTGAAAACCCGCTTTTCCCGCCCGACGCACATTTGGAAGACCCTTTCGTGTGGCGTACAGATGACGGTTATGCCATGATCGCGAAGGATATGGATGGCGATCTATCCGGTGAAAAGTACGGTGGTGTATACGCCTTCTCGAAGGATGGCATGAATTGGGGAATTCATCCATCGCTTGCGTATTCTCGAAAAGTCACATGGGATAATGGAACTACCCAAACAATGGGTAATTTAGAAAGGCCTTTTCTACTGTTTCAAAATGGTAAACCTACTCATTTATTTGCAGCTACATCAGATGGTACCAAGGGATTTCATGACGCTACACAAACTTGGAATATGGTGATTCCACTAGCTCATGAATGAGCAGCATCAGGATGGAGGGACGCTTGAATGTCTAAAACAGAAGCAATAACGGAAATTAATCTCGCTCAAAATTGCGAAGTAACCTGCAGCTCAGAACGTACGAAGGGGACTGGCCGTCACGCGGTAGATGGTTTCCTTACTACCTTTTGGCAGCCAACAAGTTCCGATCAAAAGGATGATAACCACGTATGGATCACGGTTGATCTGGGTGATTGCTACTCGTTCAATCGTGTCCTGTTGAAGCTGGCATCCGGTTTCATCTCTAAATACCGTATTCTTCATTCTTCCAACGGAGTCATTTGGCATGAATCCTTTAGTCGAGAAACGTCAAGAGGCGGAATTCGTACTGACGAAAGTGTTTTGTTTCCAAGAGTTAAAGGACGATATGTCAAGTTGAAAGTGGAGCTATTTGATCCGGAACGTGATTTTCAGCTCATTGATTTCGGTATTTATGATCGGTTAGCGATTCCTGCGGGTCCCTTGTTGGATCGTGTAGTTTGCACGGTAGGAGGCCGCGATTACGATCAAGATGATACATTATCGGTGCAAGTGAACAACCGAGCGGAGTTGGATTTGAAAGGAATTTTGACAGATGGTTCGGATGCTGACTTAGCGTATGGGGAAATTTCAATTCGTAGCAGCCATGAGGATGTGGCGTCTGTAAATGAGAATAGGGTGATAACCTGTCTCAAGTCAGGCATCTCACAGATTAAGGCTAATGTAACTTTAGATGGCGTGATGCAAGAGGCAAGCTTTTATATAGATGTGTATAATCCCATGGAGTGGTTGGTGGATATTGATCTTGTACATCCTTCCTTGGTTATGGAAATTGGACAGCCAGCTTTCTTGGAACTTGGTCGTACACTTCCAGAGTTGCATGTAAGGCCTTCAGAAGCGATGACCATGCAAGTTGCATTGGTGAACATGTCCACGGATCAGTTGATTGTGAGTCTTCCCGTGTGCAAATTGCGAGTGGATACGTCTACGACATTCACATTTCCTGGCGAAGCGAGGGACCCTGGTCAATACCGGATAAATGTTGTGATGGAAGTAGAAGATGGCAACGCCTTCTATGATGCTTTTTATTTTACCGTTAAGCCCGTTCATAGTTCGAAAGCGGGGCAAAGTGAAATCGTACATGTCGATAAAAATGGGAAACTGGTTTATGTGCCTGATTTCAAGGGGAATCAGATCATCGACTTCTCGAATTGCGGATATGGTGGAGGCGGCGTAGCGATTCCTGATATTGCACCTGTTATTTCACTTGAACCTGTAGGGGGAGATAATACGACACATATTCAGGACGCGATTGATCAGGTAGCTGCATTACCGCCATCTTCGTCAGGCTTTCGCGGCACCGTTCTGCTGAAGAAGGGCGTCTACCCTATTGATGGTACCTTGCAGATTAGGGCAAGTGGAATTGTCTTACGCGGTGAGGGAGAAAACGAAGGTGGAACCTTACTGTATGCTGCAGGTACAAAACAGCGGAATTTGATCGAGATCAAGGGAGAATCAGCTCCTTGTCTACTGGCTGAAACGCAGACCTCCATTTCCGATCTTTATGTGCCATCGGGAGCTCGAACGATTCATGTTAGCGATGCTTCCTTTTATCGGGTCGGAGACACTGTTAAAGTGCTTCGCTACGGTAATGAACGCTGGATTCATGCCATTGGCATGGATGCCATTCGCATGAGGCCCGTTGCAGGCGGGACGGCTCATTGGCTTCCCTTCCAGTTGGAGTTTGACAGAGTAATCACCCATATGGATGGCAATTGCATCACGCTGGACGCTCCAATCGCGAATGCGATTGAAAGCCGCTGGGGAGGCGGGGCACTTATTAAGTATGAGGATGGAGGCCGGATCGAACAGATCGGTATCGAGTCCTTGAGGGTGGTAGTTTCGTATGATCCAAGTATCATGGAATCGCGAATTGACGGTAATGAGGGCGGAGAACCATACCTGGCCGACGAGCAGCATGCGATTAATTTTATTTATCTGGATTATGTCAAAAACGCTTGGATACGCAATATCGTTGGTTTCCATTTCCAACATGCACTGGTGCAGGTTGGACGCTCTGCGAAATGGATCACGATCCAGGATTGTGCAGCCTATGCCTTTATCAGCGTGATCACGGGAGGCCGCCGCTATTCGTATCATCTGATGGGTGAATTAACGCTCGTGCAGCGATCTTACTCGGAAACCGCAAGACATGCTTTTGCAGTGGATGCACGGGTTGCGGGACCGAATGTATTCCTCGATTGCGAGTCGCAAAAGGATTACAACACGAGTGAACCGCATCATCGGTGGTCAGTGGGATGCCTCTATGACAATGTAGAGGGACGTATCCATATTCAGGATCGGGCCTGGTTAGGGAGCGGTCATGGTTGGTCAGGGGCGAACTATGTTACTTGGAATACGTCCAATGAGCTGGTCTCTCAACAGCCACCAACCGCTCAAAACTATGCGATCGGACATGTTGGAAGTCAAGGCAAGCCACTTCTTCCAAGTCCCTATGATCAAAGGCAACGCAAGGATGCCTATTGGGAAAGTTTCGGGAGCCATGTAAATCCTCGCAGTCTTTATACACAACAGCTACAGGACCGTCTCATACAGCCTATTCTCACTTAAGGAGTGAAAAGAGTTATGACAAATGCTGCTACGCTTGAAAAGTATGAACACATCATTTCAAAGCTGATTCATCAAATGAAAGCTTTAAAACCAGCATTTCAAGAAAGTGTCGCGATTGGCATTGTTTCGATGGATAATTGGGAATGGCCGCAGGGCGTTGGATTGTTTGCTTTGTACTCCTATTACAAGGAGACTGGCAATTTGGCGATCAGAGATGAGCTCATACAATGGTTTGACAAGCGGATTGCTGAAGGCTTACCGGACAAAAATGTAAATACGATGTGTCCCATGCTGACGTTAAGTTATTTGGCTGAGGAAACAGGGAATAAGGCGTATGTGGCGCTTTGTAAAGAATGGGTTACTTATGTGATGGAAGAAATGCCGAGAACGGATGAATGCGGCCTTCAGCATTGTGTTACACGGAATTTGAACGAAGGCCAATTATGGGATGATACCTTGTATATGACCGTTTTGTTCGTAGCACGCATGGGTGTCCTTTTGCAAGATGATGCTTATTTCCAAGAGAGTATCCGACAGTTCTTAGTCCATCTCAAATATTTAACCGATGTGAAGACAGGGTTGTTCTTTCACGGTTGGACATTTATCGGGCACCATCATTATGCGCAAGCCTTATGGGCTCGTGGCAATTCTTGGTATACAGCAGGACTGGTAGATTATCTGGATATCGCTCCTCTACCAACGGGGGTAAGTCAGTTCCTGATCTCGTCACTCGAACGACAGGTGAGAACACTGGCCACACTTCAGCATGAAAGCGGCCTATGGCATACTCTGTTGGATCAGCCTGATTCGTATTTGGAAACATCAGCGTCTTCTGCGTTCGCCTATGGCATCTTGAAGGCAGTACGAAAAGGTTTTATTGATGAGCGTTATCGCGCTGTGGGACTGAAAGCACTGGAAGGTGTCATAAGCAAAATTGATGATGAAGGGATTGTCCATGGTGTTTCTTACGGTACAGGCTTAAAGGATAACCTTGACTATTACCGCAACATCAAACAATGTCCGATGCCGTATGGGCAGTCCATGGCATTGATGCTTATGGTGGAAGCATGTAAATAAATCATAGGAATGATCGTCGGTGGTCCATGCAACTGAGCATGGGCCTCTTCCTATGCCTGACATCCATATTTGAATAGCGAGTTTAGGTAATGAGGGTAATCAGTTTCGATTTTGAAGATGCATTCACGATTATGATGATGCTTATTTTCCGTGATTTGTATTAAATTGGTGGAGAGTGCACGCACTCAATATGAATGAAAGGAGTTCAATGATTAGATTGGATACATGGTTTCAATTGAAAATCAAGGGAGGATGTATTTATGCGAAAAGGTAAAAAAGTAGGTATTGTTATGCTATTAATTAGTTTGTTTCTTACCATGATTCCTTTTGCTGGTTATGCGGCAGACGCGAAACTGACGGTCGCGGCATCTGGGGTAACAGCGAGCGCGGATGATGGGAATGTGCCTGCCAATACGGTGGATGGGAACTTAACGACTCGTTGGTCAGCAAGCGGAGATGGGCAGTGGATTAAATATGATCTGGGCGCTGTGAAAAAAGTATCTTTCATTAAAATCGCTTTTATAAGTGGAGATACGAGAACCTCGAATTTTGATATTCAAACCTCTACAGACAATATTACGTTTACGACGGTTCAGGCCAATGTGACGAGCAGCTTAAATACAAGCTTGCAGACCTTTGATTTTCCTGATGTAGATCCAGCTCGTTATGTGCGGATTGTCGGACACGGCAACTCTGCGAACTTATGGAATAGTTATACCGAGGTAGAAATTTACGGCGACACTTCTGTAAGCGCTTCCGTAGATACTAAATTCTCTATCGCAGGGACTTCCGTAACGGCAAGCGCGGATGATGGCAATGTGCCTGCTAACACAGTGGACGGCAACTTAACCACGCGCTGGTCAGCTAGCGGCAATGGTCAATGGATCAAGTATGATTTAGGCTCAAACGTCAGGGTTGCCTATATCAAAATCGCTTTTATAAGCGGAGATACGAGAACCTCCACTTTCGACATTCAAACGTCCACGGATAATGTAAACTTCACGACGGTTCAGTCCAATGTGACGAGCAGTTTAAATACAAGCTTACAAACGTTCGACTTCGCGGATGTAGCGTCAGCTCGCTATGTGCGAATTGTTGGCCACGGCAATTCCCTTAACTTATGGAACAGTTATTCCGAGGTGGAAATTTATGGTGATGCCCCGGTGATTCCTGGTGTTTCTGTTTCCACTTCCGCTCAATTAGCAACCGCCTTAAGCAATGCAAGCGCAGGTACGACAATCGTGCTAGCCAATGGGACTTACTCGCAAACAGGACCATTTGTCTTAAGTGGTAAAAATGGTACAGCGAGCAGCCCGATCACGATCAAGGCTGCGAATGCAGGTCAGGCGATCATTTCTGGCGGTGCTTCTCTGCAAATTCAAAATTCGTCGAATGTCGTTATCGAGGGATTAAAGTTCACAAATTTAGGAAACACAGCACTGCTGCTAGACGGTTCTAATAACATTCGTGTGACTCGAAATCGATTCGCCCTTCAAGCAACAGGAGGAACCCTCATATGGCTGCAGGTTAGTGGTGTTAATAGTCATCATAATCGCATTGACCATAATGATTTTGGTCCGAAGAGCGACACGGATCCGCTTATTGCGTATCAAGGTGATGGAAACGGAAACATCTCTCAGTATGACGTTATTGAATATAATTATTTTCATGATGTAGGACCATGGGTTGCGAATGGCAAGGAAACGATACGACTTGGCTTATCAGGGATATCCTTATCCAATGGGTTTAATACGATCCAGTACAATCTGTTTGAAAACTGCGATGGTGAACCCGAAATCGTTTCTGTAAAAAGCAGTAATAATACGGTTCGCTATAATACCTTCAAGACGTCCAAGGGTGGACTCACCTCAAGACATGGACATAGCAACTCCTTTTACGGCAATTATTTCCTCGGTGATGGTGTAGAATCGGAACAAGCAGGAATCCGCATTTATGGCAACGATCATAAGATCTACAATAATTACATGGAGAATCTGACGGCTAACGCGATTATTCTGGATAACGGTAACTACGATGGAGGTACGGGGGGATATCCTTCGAATCCATCGGCGGAGGACTTGACAGCACAATGGAAAATATACCGAGCGCAAGTTGTCAACAATACGATTGTGAACAGCACGACGGGAATCATTGTTGGTTCTACGAAGACATATGCTCCTCAAGACAGCAGAGTGGCAAATAATATCGTGAAAAATTCCACAGGGACTCTGTATTATGAAGTTGGCACCACCAACACGGTATTTGAGGGGAACATAGGGAACGGCAGCACAGTAAGCAACAATGGTTCAAGGACTACGGCTCAAATATGGGCAACAAACCCGTTATTCACGACGGTAAACGGCTTGCAAAAATTGTCATCGACCTCTCCTGCAATTAACGCTGCGGTTGGAACATACTCCTATGTGACAGAGGATATGGATGGAGAAACACGTTCCTCCAATGACATTGGAGCCGACGAACGCTCTACAAGCACATCTTTTGGGAAACATCCACTGGCAGCTTCAGAGGTTGGACCTAGTGCACCATAAGTTCGATTAAAGAGGGTTATCCATCAAGAGCGCAACAGCTTGACTGTGCGTTCTTGATTTATTTTGTAATCGTTATCATTTTAATGACAACTAGGCAGGATAATAGGTGAGAAGGGAGAATAGTATTCTTGTGTTTGCGTTACTTCCGAGCTTTTGCGATCTTAGACACTGTTTATGAATGGGACTAACTCAGCATAACTACTGTGTGAGGGGAAGAAGAGAAGATGGCAGGAAATAAAGCAGTTGTTTACAGCAAACCAGGAAGTGTTGAAATTCGTGACACCGATTATCCGGAATTAGTATTAAAAGATGGACCTGGCGTTAATCCTTTGAATGTCGGTAGAAAATGTGAGCATGGTGTTATTCTTAAAGTCGTAACGACCAACATTTGCGGCAGTGATCAGCATATGGTAAGGGGTCGTACAACCGCACCCTCAGGACTTATTCTAGGTCATGAAATTACGGGGGAAGTCATTGAAGTAGGTCGTGATGTCGAGTTTATCAAAAAGGGAGACCTCGTTTCCGTACCTTTTAATATTGCCTGTGGTCGATGCCGTAGTTGTAGAGAGCGGAATACCAATGTTTGCTTGAATGTAAATCCAGATCGTCCAGGTTCTGCTTATGGTTATGTGGATATGGGTGGATGGGTTGGCGGACAATCCGAATATGTGATGGTTCCCTATGCCGATTTTCAACTGCTGAAATTCCCGGACAAAGAGAAAGCGATGGAGAAAATTCTAGATTTGACGATGCTTTCTGATATTTTCCCAACAGGTTATCATGGCGCTGTTAGTGCAGGCGTTCGTCCAGGCTCGACCGTATACGTAGCTGGAGCGGGTCCAGTTGGTCTTGCTGCTGCGCATTCTGCACAGTTGTTAGGGGCTGCGGTTGTCATTGTTGGGGATCTGAATGCAGAGCGCTTAGCACAAGCGAAAAGCTTTGGCTGCGAAACCGTTAATCTGCGTGAGAATGCGGACCTAGCCGGGCAAATCGATCAGATTCTGGGCTCACCTGAAGTGGACTCCGCGATTGATTGCGTAGGCTTTGAAGCACATGGTCATGGCAAAGCGCATGGTGAAGCACCAGCAACCGTGCTCAATTCCATTATGGAAGTTACGCGTGCAGGAGGCAGCTTGGGGATTCCGGGATTATATGTCACAGGGGACCCTGGTGCAGTGGATGAAGATTCTAAGATCGGGACGTTGAAAATTCGCTTTGGGTTGGGCTGGGCCAAGTCACATACATTTGTTACCGGACAAACACCTGTCATGAAATATAACCGAGATCTGATGATGGCGATTCTTAGTGGCAAAGCACAGATTGCCAAAGCGGTCAACGCGACCCTCATTTCTTTGGCCGAGGCGCCTCAAGCGTATCAAGAATTTGATCGTGGTGTTTCTCGCAAGTTCGTCATTGATCCACATGGACTTGTAAAATAATTTCATATTTTATATTTCGAGGCTGTCCTACATATGGGGCAGCCTCTTTACGATGCTAACTATTTCACTTATTCATTGTCATTTGTATATGGCCCTGAATAACATGTTATAGATGCCTAAGCCTACGGGATATAAGAAGAAAGGATATGATCGTTAACAAATGAAAAGGACATATAAGGTCAATGAGATTGCACGTTTAATCAAAAGAACGCAAGGAACAGTCGTGGAATGGTCCAAACAATTTGCTGATTTTCTTCCGTCCACCACTGTTGGAGGAGGCTTAAGATATACAGAAGAATCAGTCGAAATATTTCGAGTGATTGCAAAAATGAAAGATGCCAATAAATCACTTAAGATGATTAGCGAACATTTACAGGAAATGTCCCAGAAAGGTATTCGTACACCTAGTGGTGGTGAGATCCCTGTCACTTCTTCAGCTGTGAGTGTTCCAGAATTGAATGTACCACTTGTAGAAAACAAAGTTAACCCACTTGTAAGTAATGAAATTTTGGAATTACGTAACCTGGTACAGTTATTAACGCAAAAAATAGAAGCAATTAAAACACCAAGGCGTATAAACGAAGTAGTAGATGATAGTCAATCGGTTGGTATATCTTCTATTACAAGTGCTAGACAAGTCGCGCCAACTAAAAATGACGTCAACGGTCTGTTCGATGAGCTTACGAATGAAGTCGCAGAACTTCGGAATATTGTTCTTACATTTATGGAAAAGATGATCGAAGTCAAGAAGGACGCTAATCAGGATGAACGGATTACAAAAATAGCTGAATCCTTAAATTTTCAATTTAATAGCATTTCTGAAGAAGTTGCAGAGCTGCGTAATATCATCAAGATTTTTACTTGCAAGGTAGCTGAGGTCATTGAACAAGACGACAGCAACGAAGTTGCCGCTCACATTGATGTACTCAACATACAATATAAGAATGTTTCAGAGCAGGTTAATGAGCTGCATAATGTCCTCTATACCGTTCAGCCGAAGCTGATAGAAACATTAGAGCACGATCTCAAGGGTGAAATCCTCGCAGGAACAACGAAGCTGCAAGATCAGCAAAATGAAAGCTTCGCGAAGTTAGAAGATGAGCTCCAAGAGCTCAATACCGTTCATCTCAAGATGACAGAAGCTCTGGAGCAAAGTCTCAGAGGAGAAATACTTGCATCATCCAATGAGTTACAGAAGCAGTTTCATGAAAGTGTCTCGTCATTGGAGCAAGAACTCCATGAGTTCTATACGGTTCAGCCAAAGCTGAGAGAATTGCTAGAGCAAAATCTCAGAGGTGAAATGCAGGCAACGGCAAGTGAGTTACAGAAGCAGCAACAAGAGAGTGTCTCGCGGTTGGAGCAAGAACTCCAAGAGCTCTCGACTGTTCAGTCCAAGTTGACAGAAGCTCTGGAGCAAAACCTGAGGAGTGACATGCAGGCAACAACAAATGAGATAGAGAATCAACTTCAAGAAAGTGTTTCCAGATTGGAGCAAGAACTCCAAGAAGTCACTACGATTCAGCCCAAGTTGACAGAAGCTCTGGAGCAAAACCTCAAGAGTGACATGCAGGCAACGATAAGTGAGTTAAAGAATCAACTTCAAGAAAGTATCTCGAAGATGGAACAAGAACTCTGTACCATTCAACCCAAGATCACAGAAGTTTTGGAGCAAAATCTTAGGAATGAGATGCATGCAGTGACCTATGAATTGCGCAAGCAACATAAGGAAAGTATCACAGAGTTAGAGCAAGAAATGCGTAATAATTACGCTATCAATACTCAGAAATTAAATGAGCTAATTGATGATGCAGTTAGCAATCAAGTCGTTTCAAATGAAGAAGTACTGAACAATCGGTTTGACACGATATCGATACAGTTGTCTTCCCAACAACGTTTGCTTGATAAACTTGCCAAATTTTTAGGCATTTAAGTAAGGAAGTCATATAGAAAGCCACGCGTACTGTGTGGCTTTTTTCACGTGTAAACTTCAGCGTTGTGAAGACATATCAAGCTCCAGAGAGAGAATTCCCCTTATTTTACCAATTATTATGATACAATAGATCTTAATACGTAGTACTTGAATAATTAGGGAGTGTGAAAAATGTGAGCATTATTCTAAGTAGAGTCGGAGGCATTTTTATTCCTGTGAGTAACATTAGAGACGCAAGAGAATGGTATTGCGGTATTCTTGGACTGGAGCCTGCGTTTGAAATTATCGCCGACCATCTTTGTTGCATACCATTGGATAATAATGGGTCAAATCTTATATTGGACAGCAAAATATATCATGTGGATGCTACATATAGAAATCCTGCGTTCCATTTTAACACGGACGATATACAGAAGGCTTACCAATTCATGAAAGATAGCAATGTTGAAATTGTCACGGGAATTGAGCATGGACATTGGTTTAATTTTAAAGATCCAGATGGCAACTTGTTGATGATATGCAAATGTTGAGGGGGTATCCAACAAATCTCCTGGAGTAATACATTAACATCACCATATAGATAAAGATTAGCCGCCAAATCAGGTGGCTTTTTTCATCCATTAGCAAGCGCGGCGAGTCGCATCACCTAGCTCTGAGGTATACGACATGGTAAAATGGTTGCGTGTGTGGAATATCAGATTGATGGAGGAACGACCTGTGCAAGTGACCATCGGTAAAATAAGTGAAATTAATCGGCATCCCATTAAGTCATTCGCCGGAGAGCGATTGACATCTTGTCAAATTGAAACCTATGGGATGCTAGGGGATCGGTTTGGAGCCTTTTATGATGAAGCCAAATCGGGCTGGTGGCGATATGTTACGGCACGAAATATGCCTAACATGTTAACCTATCAAGCGAGTTATCTCAACGGAGATATCCAAATAAAAGCTGCTGATGGGCGAATATTCGGCTGGAATGAGGCACTATTGAAAGAAATTCAAAGTCAAACGAAGACTCCCCTTACCATGTCGCGATTAAAAGAGCAGCATCCAGAACATCCACATCTGCTTTCCGTTGATGGTGCCAGCATACTTCTTATCACAGATGCAAGCTTAAGGAAACTCGAGCGTCTGCACGGTAAGGATTTGGATCAACGTCGCTTCCGTGGCAATTTCGTAGTCGCGTTAGATGACGATGCCTGCTCCGAAGGAGAATGGATAGGTCGACAGATTGCAATAGGCGAAGTACAATTGCAGGTAGACAGCTACTGTGAGCGATGTATGATGATTACGATAGATCCAGATTCACTGGATAAAGATCCTTCTGTACTCAAAAAAGTAAACGAAAGCTTTGACCTGCAGTTTGGTGTCTATGCTTCTGTCGTTCAAACAGGTCAAATTCGACTCGGTGATACGGTCAAATTATTGTAATACAGCATTAATTGAAACGGTTATGGATAGTCAAGTTTAAGTGAGGTATGCGCATGGAAAGAAAATATTGGGTCCCAGCACTTGAAAGAGCACAAGATGTTCTCCAATTAATTGCGGAGCAGCCTTCTAAACTTAGGTTAATGGACTTGAGCGGTGCAACGGGGATTAATAAGAGCACGATGTTTTCGATTTTACATACGATGGAGACATTGAATTGGGTCATCCGAGAAAAAGGGGATACCTATGTGCTCGGCTCCTTTTTCGGTGTGATTGGCAACGCATATTTCTCTGGTATGTCGCTAGTGAAGTTATTTGAGGAGAAAGCTGCTCGCTCCGTGGAGCGACTTGGTGAAACCTTTCAGTTGGCTAGATTGGAGAAAGGCGAGCTCGTGTATTTAGCCAAAAAAGAGGCGCCAACGCCAGTTCGTCTCATCTCTGAGCCTGGCATGCGTATGCTTGCCTACGCGACGGCGATGGGTAAGGTATTACTGTCTGCTTTGGAGGATGCACAAGTGCTCGCCTTGTACGAAGAAGGAAGTTATCAAGCGTTTACTCCGAATACTGTTCGAAGCGGAGAAGAACTGTTGGAACAGCTTCGAATGGTAAGAAAACAAGGATATGCGATGGATCAAGAAGAAATCGTGCTCGGCTTTTACTGCTTCGCCATGCCGATTGCTGATCGGAACGGTAATTGGATAGCGGCTGTTAGTTGCTCGATGCCTATACATCAATGGACGCAGAAACAAGATCTAGCGAGGGAAGAGATTCAGATTCTCGCACAAGCGTTATCGGCAACCGTGCCACTGTAGCCACCAAGACGAAGTTACAGGTAAACCAGTTTAGATCCGGGGCAACGGGTTGTATCTGGTTTATTTGGCGTTGACGCGATTGACGTCGGATGATAGACTTAGTCTATAATATTTTATAAACTAAGTTTATTATAATAAACCAAGAGGTGAAACCAGATGAGATTACATCAGAAAGTAATTCTAATAACAGGTGCAGGATCAGGCATCGGGCGAAGCACAGCACTGCTTTTTGGAAAAGAAGGAGCACATGTGATCGTCAATGATTTGGATGCGGTCAAAGGTGAGGAAACGGCATCCGAAATTCAAGCGAATGGTGGGGACGCGCTCTTCCTACAAGCCGATGTGACGGATCCAGATTCCGTCAAGACGATGGTAGACCGAGCAATCGAAGCGTATGGACGAATTGATGTGCTTTTTAATAATGCAGGAATTAGCGGTGTTGGCGCTCTACACGAGTTAGAGCCGGACCAATGGGATCGTGTCATTCGTGTGAATATTCGCGGCGTATTCTTGCCGTCCAAATATGTTATTCCCCATATGATGGAAAAGCGCAGTGGATCCATTATCAACATGTCCTCTTGCGTTGCCGAGATTGGGTTAGCCAGACGCGCATCCTATGCAGCTACCAAAGGAGCCGTATTGGCATTGACGAAATCCATGCAGGTCGATTATGCTCCCTACCAAATTCGGGTAAATGCGCTGTTGCCTGGTACGATTTTAACACCATTTGTTGAGAATTATTTGAAAACCTCTTATGATGATCCTGAGGCTGCCATTGCCGCTCTGAAAAGTAGACAACTTAGCAATGAACTCGGAACGCCAGAGGATGTAGCGCAAGCTGCCTTATTCCTAGCATCCGATGATTCCAAATTCATGATGGGCTCACCTTTATACATTGATGGTGGCGCGGTATTCGGTAAGAATGCGTAAGTAAGCTCAGCGTTAACAATTATTCGAAGAGAGAGGATGTTCATTTTGAAACTAGTTACGATTAACCATTCCGGTAGTAGTCATCTTGGTGTGAAGTTGGACAACAAGGTATTCGATATAACAGCAGCATTGAAAGCGTTCCCTGAGGACGGAATTCCAACTGACATCATGTCGGTCATTGCGAACTCTGAAGCGGTGATTCCTGGGCTTGAACGTTATATAGCAAGAGTTCTTGAAGGTGCAGCGGCGGAAAGTGCCTACTTGTTAGATGAATCTCAAGTAAGCTACGGTCCCTGTGTCACCAATCCGGGTAAAATTATATGCGTTGGCTTGAACTATCGTAAGCACGCCGAAGAAACGAATGCGGCCATTCCTCAGTATCCGATTTTGTTTAACAAGTTCAATAATACGATTGCCGCACCTGGCGATGATATTCCGCTTCCGAATCGTGTCACGAGTCAGGTTGATTATGAAGCTGAGCTTGTTATCGTCATCGGGAAACAGGCGAAATATGTGTCCAAGGAGCAAGCATTAAGCCATGTGTTTGGATATTGCAACGTGAATGATTTATCGGCGCGGGATTTGCAAATGCGTACACAACAATGGCTGCTGGGGAAATCCTGTGATAAATTCAGTCCACTGGGTCCGTATTTGGTCACGGCGGATGAAGTTGGTGATCCGAATCAATTGACTATCACTTGCACGGTGAATGGCGAGACGAGACAGAGTTCGCATACGTCGGATATGATTTTCCACTGTGATGAAATCGTCAGCTATATTTCCCAGCATATGACGTTGTCGCCTGGTGATATTATTTTGACAGGAACGCCTGAGGGTGTTGTGCTCGGTAAGCCGGTAGATCAGCGTGTTTACTTGAAGCATGGCGATGTGGTAACGATTGAAATCGAGAAATTAGGTGCACTAACGAATCGTATGGTGGATGAGCAGGTATAGTAGTTTAATAAAAGAATACCGCTTAGTGAGAGGAAAAGGCAGCCTGCGGGTTGTCTTTTTTGTTACAGCGAAATGAAAAACAGTATGAATTAGATCCGTTTGCACACGGGGTATTTTCCATTTATTCGAGATATGGGGAAGACGTTGCCACAAGAAGGCTGGATTCATCCGGATTGGAAATCTTAAGTAAGAAACCGATGGAGATTTTTCTGGCGTGCAGTGAAGATGCTGAAAAGGCTGCGTGCCTCGTTTAACTGGAAAATGTACAGCTCTTTTCATGATTTACGACTGGAATTTACAAATACATGGAAAAAGGGTAGTTAATTTTCGTGTATCGCCTACTTTAGCTGAAAACGCATAAATATAACTACATATTTTCCAACTATTCTATTTTAAAGGTGAATTATGGCGGATTTAACTGTATTATTTCCATCTATGTAGCTGATTTGGTTTGATAACCTCCTGCATTTTAACGCAAAGAGGCGAGATGAAGTGGGAATAACATAGCTTATCATTCAAGATGTTCATATGTAACCTGCAATCGTTCTCTACGATAGCGTTTAGGAGAAACACCTTTGATACGCTTGAATTGTTTAATGAAATAGCTGGTATGATTAAAGCCCGTTTCCAAGGTGATTTGCGAAGCAATCTGGTAGCCCTCATGAAGCGTGGTTTGGCAACCCACATAGAAGGGTCTGTCGATATCGGTTAAACCACTTTGGTTTTTATTTTGCTCAAAATAAGGCTGTAGAGACATAAGGCTTCATGCAGCTCCTTCATGTTCATTGTTGCAAGCGATATCGGCGGGGAGAGAGCCCTGTCGCTTTCTTAAAAAGCGAGCAGAACTGCGTATCGATGGAGAAACCACTCTCATTAGAAACGGCGGATATGGAGAGATCCGTTTGTTTCAACAGTCGTTTGGCCAGTTCGAAGCGCTTGGACATCACGTATTGCATAGGTGAAAGACCATATTCTTCTTTAAATAGATGACGGAATCGATCATAGCTGTAGCCAACCAAATCTGCTAATAGGTCAACACTGATCTTCTGACTGACATTCTCATCGATGTAGTTTTTGGCATAAATGACCTTATCAACAGATGGCTCGGAGGTAGTGAATTCATCATAACGGAGGAGTTCAATAATTAATTCGCCAACTAGATGATTCAGCTTAGCCGTATAGAAAGAGCGTTTATTCTGCATTTCAATGATCATTTTTTGCAGCAAGGCAAGAATCGCTCCTTCTGATTGGTCGACATATAAACCTTCTCGAAGGGGATATTTCCCTAGCTCCGCTTGAAATCCGACAAATAGAACTTCACTGTCCGTCGCATGTTTCTCGTCATGCAGCGTATGCGGCTTAATTAACGTGAAGGTGTCATTGTGAAAGAGGTGAGTGTGCTCTCCAACTCGAGTTGAGCCACTTCCTTGTATGTAATAAACCAATTCATAGCACTGGTGTTTATGAGAATGAATCATCCCATTCTGAGGCCTTGTTGTTCGAAAAAGAAAATCCAAATGTCCATTCATCGCAGCTGATCCTTCCACATGAAATATACCATAGATAGCCGAATCGTATAAAAAATAAGCCGATCTATGATAAAAATATACCATGAATTTAGGTAGAATATCTCTATATTCTCAATTGTTGAGTAAATATGTAAGCCAATTCATGATATAAAAGGTGAGGAGTTGTCCTATGCAATATCCACTAATAACGGAAGAACAACGAATGGAACGATTGAATTCACGAACCGGCAAGATAAGAATGGTGCTCGATACGGATACCTTCAATGAAATTGATGACCAGTTCGCTGTTGTGTATGCTTTGAAATCGCCAGAAAGACTTCAAGTGGAAGCTTTCTACGCAGCACCTTTCTTTAACGAGCTGTCGACTGGGCCGAAGGATGGCATGGAGAAGAGCTACCACGAGCTGCACAAAATTCTAAATCTGATGCAGCGCACAGACATTCCAATTTACAAAGGGTCTGAGGCGTATCTACCAGATCCGGAAACTCCGGTGGAGAGCGATGCAGCCCGCAATTTGGTGGAACGTGCAATGGCTTCCTCGCCGGAGGATCCCTTGTACGTTGTCGCTATTGGCGCCATAACGAACGTGGCTTCCGCCATTCTTATGGAACCGCGTATTATCGAGAACATCGTTGTCGTTTGGTTAGGAGGGCATGCGCTCCACTGGCAACATACGCGGGAATTTAATTTGGAGCAAGATATTCCTGCAGTACGCATTATTTTGAATAGTGGTGTGCCACTCGTATTAATTCCATGTATGGGCGTTGCCTCGCATCTACAAACAACGTTATCCGAGATGAAAGATTATGTGAAGGAAACTGGTGTGATTGGGGAGTATTTATATGAGACTTTCCGACAAGTTCATCCTGATCATTTCGCTTACTCTCGTGTCATTTGGGATATTTCAACGATTGCCTATCTTGTGAATGAACGAAGTACACCGAGTGTACTTCTATCCAGTCCGATCGTATCCGATGAGGCAAGATGGAGCCAAGATCAATCACGGCATCTCATTCGCTATGTTCATTATATTGATCGTAATCACGTATTTCGAGATTTTTTCCAGAAGCTGTGCGGCTCAAACTAGTTTTTGATGGCACATCCCGACTGGCTTGATTCTCGGCAAAAGAAGGAATTCTTGCCTTGTTGATCGAATCTGTAAGGAAACTTTGTAATCACCATTCATATACATTTTAATAGAAGAAGGTGTCTAACTGCATGAAGACAGTACGCATTGCTGTTGTAGGCAGCTTGAATATGGATTTAGTCGTGTCCATGAGCCGAATGCCTAAGATTGGCGAAACTTTGCAGGGAGATGAACTGCATACCATCCCTGGAGGCAAAGGGGCTAATCAAGCTGTCGGTTGTGCGAAGCTCGGCGCACAAGTTGCCATGATCGGGGCGGTGGGCCAAGACGGTTTTGGGGATGCGTTGCTAGCCCAAATGACCGCTCATGGCATTCACACAGAGGCCATTGTTCGCAGAGATGATTGTTCCACGGGTACGGCAACCATCTTACATACCATGGATGACAATTGCATCGTCATTGTGTCAGGAGCGAACGGCAAAGTGACTCCCGAGCAAGTGCACCAACATGCCAAGCTCATTCAAGAAGCGGATGCTTTGCTGGTGCAGCTCGAGATTCCGCTGCCTGCCGTGCAGGCGGCGCTTGAGATTGCGCGAGGAGCTGGCGTTCGCACCGTACTCAATCCTGCGCCAGCGGTTGAACTGCCAGCTGAGTTGCTGCAGCTCGTTGATTTCATCACACCGAATGAAACAGAATTTGAGCTGCTCAGCGGAGCTGCTTATGCGAACGAGCTTGAGCTGCTGGCTGGCATGCAGCAATGGGAAACGACGGGACCTCGGTTGTTGCTCACACGAGGTGAGAAAGGCGTAGCTATGCTGGTAGCGGGGAACCTGACCACGATTCCAGCACCACGCGTCCAAGTTGTGGATACGACGGGTGCAGGGGATGCGTGTAACGCAGCTTTCACCGTCGCTCTTGCTCAAGGCAAAGAGGTGCTTGAAGCAGCGACGATTGCTGTTAAGGCGGCTTCGTTGTCGGTGACGCGCTTTGGTGCACAGGCTGGGATGCCGCTGCTTGCGGAATTAAGCTAGACAATAGGAGGCTCGGCACGTGATTCTCACGGCCGGGCTTTTTGCTTTAGTTAGGTGAACGTATCAGAAGGGGGCATAGGTGGTGCGAAAGGGAACGTCCTAGTACGGGCATAGCTTGCTCCACTTGCTTCTTTACACCTCTCACGCCGTCACGCGCCACTAATGCGCACTAAACGCCACTTTAGTCCGATTTCTCCGAATTATTCGGAGGATTCCTCTCCCAAAAGGAGTAATAGTCCGATTCTGCCGAACTATTTCTCTTTTTTCCATATGAAAGGGGTTTTCGCAGCGAATTAGTTGGGTTATTTAGGACTAAAGTTGATTTCATGATGCGGACTGAGAGTTTAGTTCGGTAATTTCGGACTAATGGCTGCGGGGGGAGTATTCCGCACTGAAATCGTCATGCATATGTCATGATTTGGATTTAAAGACACAATAACGATTTGTCTTTTATTCATGAACAGGGGTATACTTGATCATATTGATGATGCAAAGGAGCCGTCACACATGGATATTCCGAATCGAATTGCCATTGGGATATTAGGGCCAGAGGCTCTGGTGAATAAAGTATTGAGTGTGATTGCGACGTCCTTCCCGTCCTTCGAGCCTATCGCACGCGCATGTTCGGCAGAAACGGCGTCAGAGATTGCCGAGCAGCTGCTGTTAGAAGTGGAAGTGCTGCTAGTTACAGGCCCGACACTCTATCGAAGAGTAAAAGAGAATGTGCTTACCCATTTGCCTGTGCATATGATCCCGCTGACTGACACCGGGCTATTTAGTGCGTTGTATCGGCTACGCAGTAAGCCGCAGCTTCATGAGGTGGATGCGATTTTTAGTATTGATTCTTTTACATCCTCAATGCTAAGTAGGCATGTCAAAGAAATCGGTGAAACACCTGCTAGCTTTCTAATCTATGATGGCGTACCGTACCCGCAAGTGGAGATAATGACGCAATTTCATGAGGAGGCCTTCTTCAGGGGAGCAACGAAAGCGGCGCTAACCACAGATATTCAGGTCGCTGACGCGCTGAACAAGCAGGGGATTCCGTGTGAGTGGATTACACCGACCGATCAGAACATTATAGTGGCATTGGAACGTGCACTCCTCTCGACGGAAACACGGCGCAGCAAAGAAGCACAGATCCTAGTTGGCATGATCAATGTGGATGAATTCGGCAAAAAGCTGCAGCAGCAAAGTACAGAGCATGATATTCAGCGCTTCAAGCTGGAAGTGCACAGAAAACTGATCGACTATGTGGAGTCGTTGGATGGTTATTTAACACATCTGGGCGCTGATGAGTATTTGTTTTTTACGACCCGGGGGATTTTTGAACGCGAGACGGTTGGCTATAAATCGGTTCCGCTCGCACGGGAAGTTTGGAAATCACTGGGTCTCTCTCTTAGTATGGGTATCGGCTTCGGTCGTAGTGCGAATGAAGCGGGTACGCATGCTCGCCTTGCGCTGCGCAGATGCAAAGAAGCCGGAGGCAACACCTGCTTCATCGTGCGGGAGGACAAGACGTTAATTGGCCCTCTGGAGATGGCTGACCCCCTTAGCAGGGACTTGTCGATGACAGATCCTGAGTTGCTGAAGAGTGCAGAAGATGCCGGGATGACATCGACGTATTTGAGTCGTCTCATGACGACTGTAGCACGGACAAGCAAGCTGGATTACGAAGTACATGAATTAGCGAGTATTCTTGGCGTAACTGTCAGAAGTACGCATCGGCTCCTGCTGCAATGGATGGATCACAACTTAATTTCGAGTGTAGGCTATGTGAAGGTGCCGAAAGGAAGACCGAAACAAACGTTTCGACTTCACTTTCTGGAGAATTTGGCGGCTGATACCAGCAGAGTCTAAGCTATAGAAGATAAACCGTTCCAGCGCTGGCTTCAGCCACATGGAGCGGTTTCTTTCTTTTTAGAACATGTAAGATTGTATTTGTTTAGAGGTCGTGGGGTAAGCGATTCTTACCCTTATCTATTAATGGCGCGATGATGTGTGGCTTGCGCACCAAGCGAATAGATGGATTTTCTCCATCTAAATTTCGGGATAGCCTGATAAAACGCAGAATAGCTGGAAAACATACAGTTAATTTTGTGGATTTTAGCCGATCGGAACAAATGAGGCAGTTTTAACTACATGTTTTACAGCTAAATCAAGTTTTCAAGGAAATTACGCATAATTAGCTGTATATTTTACAGTTAATGGTATCTTTACGTAGCTCTAGCTGCTCCAAGCCTACACATCCCGCTCGCCGCCCTCCCGCACATCCGCCCATCGCTCTCCCGCCCTCGCGCACATCCGCCTGTCGCTCTCCCGCCAGTCCCGCCCACCGACCTCCCACACATCCGCTAAATCGGATGTTATCTCGTTTAACGAAGAAGTTGCGTTTATTAAAAGACAATATAAAGATTTGTCTTTTATGTTTGAGAGTCCGTATACTACAGTCAGGAAGCTTAAATATAGATCATGATGTGAGGAGATTGCGAGAATGAGAACTTTAGAAGATTTGGATAAAGTCATGTCAGCACCATCACCTGCTTTAATACAGTTTATGCAGGAATTAGAGGGAGATATTATGCTGCTTGGTGTCGGTGGGAAAATGGGACCGAGTCTAGCTAGGCTAGCGATGAATGCCATCCGGGCAGCAGGTGTGGATAAAAAGGTGTATGGCGTTTCGAGATTCTCCGAAAGTGGTTTACAGGAAGAACTGCAATCCTTTGGGGTAGAAACAATTGCTTGCGACCTGTTAAATGATGAGGCGCTTCAGGCATTGCCAGATGTTCCTAATGTGATTTACATGGCTGGCACGAAGTTTGGGACTACGGGTAAGGAGCATTTCACTTGGGTGATGAATGCCTACCTGCCGGGACGCGTAGCTGAGAAATATAGCAAGTCCCGTATCGTTGTATTCTCAACAGGTAATGTATATCCGTTCACACCGGTTACGTATGGCGGGGCTCATGAAGCCATTAGTCCCGCTCCAATTGGGGAATACGGACAGTCCTGTCTTGGCCGCGAGCGAATGTTCGAGCACTATAGTCACAAGAATGGAACGCCAGTTTTGATCTATCGTTTGAATTATGCCATTGATTTGCGCTATGGCGTGCTATTGGAAATTGCGAAGTCCTTGAAGGAAGGACGTGCCATCGATCTTTCCATGGGGCATTTCAATTGTATTTGGCAAGGTGATGCGAATGAAATTGCGATCCGCTCCTTGTTGGCGACACAGAGTCCAGCTAATTTCTTGAATGTGACGGGGCCAGAGACCGTATCCGTGAAATATGCGGCACAGCAGCTGGGGCAAAGACTGGGTATTGAGCCTATCTTCAAGGGGCAAGAGTCAGAAACGGCATTGCTTAGCAACGCGGCGAAGAGTATGCAGCTATTTGGATACCCGCGCGTATCACTTCTCCAGATGCTGGATTGGGTTGCGGAGTGGACCCTGCATGGGGGCAGTATGATTAATAAACCTACTCATTTTCAAGAGCGAGAGGGGAAATTCTAACTATGACGCAACGTAGGGAATTAAGTAATGAGCAACGCATAGCGTTGCATGAGGGGCTCGTCATTCCAGCACATCCACTTGCCTTAACCGCAGATCGTCAGCTGGATGAGCAAAGTCAACGCGCATTGACTCGTTACTATATGGCTGCAGGTTCTGGTGGTATTGCTGTTGGTGTGCATTCCACACAATTTGAAATCCGCGATCCGAAATATAATTTGTACGAGAAAGTACTTCGTATGGCTGCTGAAGAGGTGAACCGCGCAGGACTTACCAGGCCATTTATTAAAGTTGCCGGTATCTGTGGCCCTACCGAACAAGCGGAGCAAGAGACAGATATCGCAATCTCACTGGGCTATGATGCTGCGTTATTATCAATGGGAGGCTTGACTGGCTGGACAGAAGCACAAATCTTGGAACGTACAGCTCGTATTGCCGAGAAAATGCCTGTCATCGGCTTCTATCTTCAGCCATCTGTTGGAGGCAAGGTATACAGCTTCGACTTCTGGAAGCAATTCGCGAACATTCCAGGCATTGTCGCGATCAAAATGGCTCCTTTCAATCGCTATCAAACGATTGATGTGGTGCGTGCTGTCTGCTACTCGGAGTGCCGCGATGAGATTGCCCTCTATACAGGGAATGATGATAACATCATTACTGATCTTCTAACTGTTTATAAATTCCAATTCGAGGGTAAGAACATAGAGAAAAGAATTGTTGGTGGTTTACTTGGTCATTGGGCAGTATGGACGCAAAAAGCGGTGGAGTTGTTAGACGAAATCAAGGGAATAAGAATGAACCCCACACTGGCATCGGAATGGCTTACCCGTAATATCGAAGTAACCGAAACGAACGCAGCATTCTTCGATCCTGCCAATGGTTTTGCTGGATGTATTCCGGGTATTCATGAAGTGCTCCGTCGACAAGGGCTGTTGAAAGGAACTTGGTGTTTGAATCCGCATGAAGAATTGTCCCCAGGACAATCGGAAGAAATCGACCGCATGTACAAAGACTATCCACATCTGAATGATGATGCTTTTGTGAAAGCAAATCTATCAAATTGGTTAGCCGAATAAGGAAATGATAGCCCGCCAGAGAAGTTTCTGATACATTGAAAGAATGTAATAGACTTATTTTGGGAGGATTTCCAATGCGCATTCGATTTGACCGATTTCCACAAGGTGTTACCAAAGCTTTAACGCTAAGTTATGATGATGGGAGGGAACATGATCGCAGGCTCGTGCGTATATTGAATGAGTATGGGATCAAGGGAACTTTTCATTTGAACAGTAGTTTCTTGGGAAAAGAAAGCTATATTGAGGCATCTGAGGTGGCATCCTTGTTCGAGGGTCATGAGGTATCTGCTCATACCATGGATCATCCTTTTTTAGAGCAGTCACCAATGGATCAAATTGTTCGTGAAATTTCGCAGGATCGCGAAGCTTTGGAATCTTTAGTTGGCTATCCCGTGCGTGGCATGAGCTACCCTTTTGGAAGCTACTCAGATCGTGTCATCCAGGCGCTGCCAACACTAGGTATTGAGTATGCGCGGACGGTTGCTAGCCACGGCAGCTTTGAAATGCCGAAAGATTTCTTGCAGTGGCATCCATCATGTCACCATAAGAACATGCTCGCGCTTGCTGATACGTTCGTACAGTTAGAACAAAGACATTCACGCATGGCATTATTCTATGTATGGGGACACAGTTATGAGTTTGAAAACGACAACAACTGGGAGATCCTTGAGCAATTTGGCGAGAAAGTAAAAGGACGATCCGACATTTGGTTTGCAACCAATGCTGAAATTGTGGCCTATATGAAAGCGCTTGACAACCTGCGATTCTCTGTTAATTGTCAAATCATCCATAATCCTTCGGCTATCACGGTGTGGCTCAGTGTTGAAGGCGAATCGTTGGAAATTCCAGCAGGTCAAGTGATCAAAATTTAACAATTTTCTGTAAAATTTCGTAAATTCGTGTATTTTGCTAATAGTTTCTTAACAATATTCAATTATGATAAAGGTAACAAAACGTGTGAGTTATCCACAATAGGAATTTCGAAATCGGAGGGATCAATATGGGATATCGTTATGAGTTGGAAGAGAAGATTGAGACATTACGCAATGAACTGAATCTTGCTAGTCAAACATACGGCCTATTGTCTGAAACGGTATTGAAACTTTCTATCGAGTTGGATGAACTGTTGAATACCTATTATCAATTGCTTTTTCTCCGAACGATCGCATAACTAGCTTGACCGAGTTCACACTTACGGGTGTGCATCTCGGTTTTTTTTGTTTTTGAGCGAATGCTTCAGGTTCGTTAAGACATTTATAATAAATGAGGTTAAGTTCACACACGTTTGTCCAAATTTGTCATTATTTTAAACGCATATACGTAAAATGCATCACATCTTTCGTTGATATTAGTTGTACACTCGCTTCCAAGGACATGGTATAATTTGTGAGGAAATTATTAGTAAGTAAGAAGAAGCAAAAGTGGTAAATCAAAGGAGGATTCGTTCGAATGGCAGTATGGTTGGAGCAAGGAGATATCGTACTATTTCAAGGGGATAGTATTACAGATGCCGGACGTGTTCGTGAGAATGGCAATGATTTAGGCAAAGGCTACGCACTTATGACAGCTGCTCAATTTTCAGCGAAATATCCAGAGAAACAAGTTAAATTCTTAAACCGCGGAATATCTGGCAATCGTGTGCCTGATCTTCAGGGGCGGTGGCAAGAAGATTGTTTGGACTTGAAACCTAATCTCGTTTCGATTTATATTGGCATCAATGATACGTGGCGCAGATTTGATAGCAATAATGGGACCTCGACCGAAAAGTTCAAAGAGGGATATCGTCAACTGTTGGATCAAACAGCCAGCACAGGAGCGAAATTGCTTCTTATCGAGCCTTTTGTACTACCCGTGCCGGAAGATCGCAAGCTATGGAGAGAAGATTTGGATCCGAAGATTACCGCTGTGCGTGAATTAGCAAGAGAATTCGGCGCGCGTTTATTATGTTTGGATGGGTTATTTGCACAAGCGTCAACACAAGCTGACAGCGCTTTCTGGGCACCGGATGGGGTACATCCATCCCCTGCTGGGCATGCATTAATTGCCAATGCATGGCTAAAGGCAGTCGGGGCAGCAGAGTAATACATATGGTTTGGAGAAGGAAGCTTCCGCTTGTTGCGTGAGGCTTTTTTTCATAATAGAGAAGAGCTCAATTTTTGACGTATAGAGGTAAAGATAATAACTAGTTTGTTGAAATCGGTAGCGGTTATATTTAAAGGTAAACGAAATCGTATGTGCATAGGGAGGTAGAACGATGAATAGTCGATATCTATTAGATGCTTTGCTAGAAGCTGAAAGCGATCAAGGCAGTTTGTTTCACGAAGCTTTGCAAGTGGCCACAACACCAATAAGGCATACGGAGAGTCCTTTACTTACTTCTGTCTATAAGGAGATTTCACCGCTGACCAAGGAGTTCGGGAGCAAGCCAATCGCAGCATTACCCTTTAGAGAGTGGGATTTGTTTCGATCCAAAGGAACACGAATTGAATTCGAAGCGCTCTATTTCGATCGTCGTCGACGGTTAGCGGCTTTGGTGGTAGCGGCGCTGAAGGATGGCGTTGAACCTTATCTGCCCGCTTTGGAAGATACAATTTGGGCTATTTGTGATGAATATACGTGGTGTCTGCCTGCTCATCTGATGAATCATGATGCTGCTGTAGAAGGAGAAGAATATAAGCATATTGATTTATTTGCTTCAGAAACGGCCCATGCGCTAAGTGAGACTTGCCATATGTTCCAAGCTAAGTTAAATGGTCTCGTGGTAAGAAGGGTGCAACGTGAAATTATGGAGCGGGTTCTTGAGCCTTATGTGTCACTCAAGAGAGCTTATTGGTGGGAAACGTGCGATATCAATTGGTCGGCTGTTTGTGCGGGAAATATCGGTATGACGGCCATTTACCTCATTCAGGATTCGAAAACACTGATGCCTGTCATTGCACGAGTGATCGCATCGATGGATTGCTTTCTTGAGGGGTTTTCGGAAGAAGGCGCCTGCTTGGAAGGCTTGGGTTACTGGTATTATGGTTTCGGCTATTACGTGTATTTCAGTGAACTTCTGAAGCAGCGTACAGGTGGTAAAGTGGACATTCTTCAATGGAGTGCCAAGGCTCGCAGAGTGGCTCAATTCCCACAAAGCTGTTTCCTGCAAGGCAACCATATTGCCAATTTCTCTGACTGCTCACGGAACAATGGCATTCAAATTGGTATCTTCAGCCGTTTGTGCGAACAATTTGACGAGATTCGGATTCCAACATTGGACAACCAGCCAGCAACGATTGATCATTGTGGTCGCTTCGCTAGCGCCGTACGCAACGTGGTGTGGTTGAATGAAGATCTGCTTCGAGAACGTGAAGAAATGCCGCTGCAAACGGATTTCTTGCCAGAAGCACAATGGATGGTGAGCAGGGCGAAGGTAGGCAGCAAGCTGGTTAGCTTTGCAGCTAAAGGCGGACATAACGATGAGCCCCATAATCACAATGACATCGGACACTTCATATGGATCGTGGATGGGGTCAGATGGTTTGAAGATTTGGGAGCGGGCCTATATACCAAACAATATTTTGGTGAGGAGCGGTACGCGATCCTTTGTAACAGTTCGGCGGGTCATAGTGTGCCAATCATCAACGGCAGACACCAGGAAGCGGGCATCCAGCATCGTGCACAGGTACTAGCTGCGGAATGTACGGATGCAAGTGACAAGTTCAAGCTTGAACTCAGTCATGCCTACGCAGTGCCAACACTTGAGAACTTTGAGCGAAGCTTCGAGTTTGATAAACGGCAAGGCAAGCTGACGATCTTGGATTCATTTGACTTCCGTGAGTCAGGCGCTTCAGTAACAGAACGTTTCGTTACACAGCACAAACCAGTTATCGTGCAGGAAGGTGAGATTCGATTGGAGCTTGGTTTAGGTCAACAACAACTAATGCGCTTTGATGCGAAACAGTTGAAGGCTTCGATTCAATCCGTTGAACACCAGAATCACGAGGGCGGGACAGAGCTTGTCTACTTAATTGATCTATCTGCGGCTGAGGTGGGAGATCAGGTGAGTATACGGGTTACGTTGGAGCTGGAGTAGATAAAGTTCATTCTAGTTGGAAAACCTACAGCTATTTATCGGGTATCAGTTGCATATGCAGAAAACAGCCCGAATTAGCTGTAGGTTTTAGTCCATCCTAATCGTTCAACCACAGACTAAATTGCTGCCGATACTGCAGCGGGGTTAAGCTGGTTTTGATTTTGAACATGCGAGAGAAATAGTTTGAATTCTCGATGCCAAGTTCATAAGAAATTTGAGAAATGGGCTTCACGCTAGTCGCGAGAAGCTTTTTGGCTTGTTCAATTTTGATGCTGTGCACGAAATGGAGCGGAGCCTGTCCAGTTTGTTTGATGAACAATTTGCGCAAATGAGAATCACTCAGCTGAACAAGCTCAGCTAACTCCTTTATTTCAGGCAACTGTTGCGGATGCGCGTGAAGAAAATGGATGATGGTATGGATACGCTTGTCCAAGTGTGAGTAACTGGAGTTGGACACCGCTATATTTTCTGTGCGCAGAAGCTCATACAAAATTCGAAGCAAGGATGACTGCTGTAGAAGATGAGCATAAGCTGTCACCTCATTCTCAGGAATAAGCATTTCGTGGACAATCCGCTCAATCTTGTTGGCCTTGTCTTCAAAAATATTTGGAAGATTCAGAAGCTGCACCCAGCTTCGGTTGCTAACTAAGGAGATTTCGGCATCGAAGTTAATGCTTGTTAGCAATAATTCATCCGAAATGGCATGAAAACTAATTGAGCTATGGGCTGGCAAAATGATGATTTGGCCTTCATTGCACCGCATGGAAGCTTGATCAATCGCAAGTTGGAAGCTTCCCTTATGCACAAACCACATCACACAGTGCCGTAATTTGCGCTCCTTGGCCTGCCAACGATAATCAAGTTGATACTGAGTAATATGTAGAAATCGAATCTCCAACGCCTCAATCATCATCTGAAAAGAATTCAATGCTTTTCCCTCCGCACCCCGGATCTCGTCTGCTCTTATTATTCTATCATGCCTGGATGCAGAGGTGGCAACGATTTCCTATCTAATCCTGAGGTACGATACCCTTAATATCTTCGTTTCGGTTCAAACGATCCTCACCGTTTACAAGGAAGGTACGGATACGCGAGGTATCGCCGCCCCACTCATCGATTTTGAACTTGACCTCAGGCGTCGTATAGCGAACCGAGAAGGCTACTCGCGGTATATTCGATTTGTTATTTTCAGAACCATGGAAGGTAGCTTCATTGAAAAAGGCAATCTGACCTGGAGACATCTCAAGGTCTATCGCTAACGATTCATCAATCGACTCCGCTGGCAATCCTTGCTCGAACGCACTTTGATCAGTTCCAGTTGAAACATGCTCGACGATCGACTTGTGTGTGCCAGGAATCACGCGAAGACAACCATTTTCACGAATCGACCATCCTAAGCTCACCCAGGCGGTTGCATTGATCGCAGGCTCCATCGGCCAATAATTGATGTCCTGATGCCAAGGGATGAATGTATCATTATTAGGTTCTTTGTACCAAAAATGCATGGCCCACAACACTAAGTCATCTCCAAGAATCTGTTTCATCGCGTTAACGATACTTGGATGTGTAGCTAGCGTATAGGCCCAATGATGCCGCTGTTGCCAGGCTGACAGATTCATTTTGGTAGGACCGGGTTCATATTTATTCTGTTCGATGACCTCAAAGAAACGATTATAGTACATATCGGATTCTTCAAGCGTTAGTCCCTGCATAGGCCCGCTATAGCCTTCATTAACATATTGACTAAGTGAGAATGGATTCCCTTTTGTTATCATGCGTGTAACCTCCCGTATTTGCTAGCTTATAAATACTTGCATAAGACAATTGTAAGCCTCGCAGCACGTTCGAATAAGGAGGTAAAACGATTATGATTAGCACAAAACGATTGTTTTGGTGGTAACTTTCTATGTCGCTTTGGTGTTAACTATTCATAACGTTTTGTAACTAGAATGGTGAATGTAGAACTACTTAGGAAGGATACGAAAGAATTATGTCGAATAGATAGTACAATAGGCCCATCACGGTCGAAAAGCTTAGGTTATTCGGATAAAGGAGTCCTACGGATGACAATTCCTGCAACGACAACATTGGATTTGAATTTACTGCAAATGATGCTGGATGATATTGAAGACTCTATTTACATTATGAAAGTGACGGGTGCGGAGATTACGTATTATTACGTTAACAATGCCGCGACGAAATTTAGTGGAATCACGATGGATCAGATGGGAACTACTTTTTTTGAATCGAATTCGAGCCAAATGGCAGATTATTTATATGAAAAATATGCCAGAGTAATCGATGAACGGCGGACGATTCGATACGAGGATGGCGTCAAATTACCTAATGGTACTTTAAGTGGCGAGAGCATTTTAACGCCTATATTGGATGCGCATGGAAATGCTAGCTTTATTTTTTCAGTGACTCGAGATATTACAGTGCGCAAACAGCATGAGAACATTCTGTACAATTATGCTTACCAAGATGATCTCTCTAATCTGTTCAATCGCAGATATTTACTCGAGCATATATTGGAGCCGCCGACGATTTATTTAATGGATTTGGATAATTTCAAAAATATTAATGATACCTTCGGCCATCAGGCTGGAGACTCAGTACTTGTTGAAGTCGCATGTCGGCTGATTGAGGTATTCGGTGATAGCCGTTATTCACTTATTCGCTTAGGTGGTGATGAATTCGTAGTCGTGGATTCCGTACCCTACACTCGAATTGAAGAGACGGCAGAGCAGTTGAGCGGGCTTTTCCATGAACCCTTCCGCGTCGATGAACATGCAGTGAAAGTGACAGTGAGTATTGGGATTGCTGAGCGAAAACAGGATGAAACGATTCAAGATCTGCTAAAGCAAGCTGATATTGCTTTGTACACAGCGAAAGGAACAGGTCGCAAACGCTATCATTTGTACGAAGCCTCTTCTAGATACGATCATGTCGAAAATTTCATCCATGAGTTAGCCCTTTCGCAAGCGATGGATAAGAACGAACTGTATTTGCATTATCAGCTTATTTATAATCCAGCCTCAGAAATGGCGATTGGTGCGGAAGCGCTCCTCAGATGGCATAGCGAGAATGGCGGGCACAAACAGCCAGGAGATTTTATTCCGATTGCGGAGAAAACAGGACTTATCGTACCGATCGGCTATTGGGTTATTCGTCAAGCCTGCAAGGATTGGCATCAGCTGAAGGATATTTATGGTCCTTTGTTCAAAATATCTGTCAATATCTCACGCATCCAACTCAATGAATTGAATTTTGTTGCTCAAGTCTTGCAAATTTTGCAAGAAGAGGGTGTAAACCCAACCGCCATGGAACTTGAAATTACAGAAAGTACGACTTTGCACTCGTTGCAAGAAGTACAACTCATTCTGGGTAAGCTGCGGAATGCAGGCTTTACCGTCGCATTGGATGATTTTGGAACAGGATATTCATCGCTAAGTATGCTGACGCAGCTGCCGATTGACAAGCTGAAGATCGACCGTATTTTCATCGCAGATGGCAATGTACCATTGATCGCAGCTATTCTTGCCATGGCGAAAGCATTGAATCTACTAGTTGTTGCAGAAGGCATTGAAACGAGTGATCATTTCCATATGCTTGCTGACATGCAGTGCTGGGGTATTCAGGGCTATTACATCAATAAACCCATGCCTTATATGGAATTGCCTTCTCACCATGCTTTTATAGCTCATTAATTTCGAGTGTCTCCATTCGCTGTAGAGCGGTTGGAGGCACTTTTTTTGGTTCTGCTATCAGTTATGTTAAAATAACAACGGTTAATTAAGCGTGGGAGGTCACTTATGAAAGCATTAATTTTCGAACAATTCGGAGGTCCCGAAGTTCTCCAATATAAAGAGATTCCTGACCCGATCGTAGATAGCGAACAACTTCTGGTTAGGACGAAAGCGATAGGTCTTAATTTCGCGGACGTCTATCGTCGCAAAGGGAATTATCATTTGGCTGGGAATCCGCCATATATTCTTGGGTATGAAGGTTCAGGGATCGTTGAAAGCGTGCCTGAGCACATCCAGCATATTCAAATTGGGGACCGGATTGCGTTTGCCGATGTGCCCTTTGCTAATGCGGAGCTAGTTGCCGTTCCTATTGATCGGGCGATTCCGTTACCCGCGGATATCTCGTTTGAACATGCGGCGGGCCTGCTTTTGCAAGGCATGACTGCACATTATTTGGCGAACGACAGTTATCCCGTCCAGGCTGGAGATGAAGTTCTGATCCATGCCGCAGCAGGCGGTGTGGGTCAACTTTTGATCCAATTGTGCAAAAAGAAAGGGGCAAAGGTGATCGGACTCACCTCATCCGAAGCCAAAAAGCAAGTCGCGCTAGGCGCTGGAGCAGACGAAGTCATTCTATATACCACGGATTGGGTCCAGGAAGTGTTACAGTCGTCCCATGACAAAGAAGGTGTCCGAGTAGCGTATGATTCGGTAGGCTCCACCTTAATGGGCAGCTTTGCCGCAGTCCGAATCAAGGGAACCGTCGTTTTCTATGGTATGGCAGGTGGAGACCCAGCACCTGTGGATCCAAGAATGCTAATGGATACCTCCAAAACGTTAACCGGCGGCGACCTCTGGAATCACGTGACCAGCTTGGATAATCGGATTAAGCGGGCTCATGATTTGTTTGGAGCACTGCGTGAGGGGAGCCTGAAGATGGATACGCTGACGTCGTTCTCCCTCAAGGATGGCGCCGAGGCGCATCGATTACTTGAGAGTAGACAGAGTATAGGCAAAATTTTGCTAATACCGTAAGCGAACAGTGATGAATCTTCGGGGTCATTTTGAACATATAGTCCATGGAGCTGCTTATCTTAGGTATTCTCGCTATGTCCAAAGCATGTTAACTTTAAGTAGTAGTTATTTAAAGGGAGGCTGGAATGTGCAATGAGCATAAACAAGTTGAGAATTGGTGTTATCGGTGCAGGTTCAATTTCAGATTTGCACTTTGCTTCTTATACGAAATCCGAGGATGCTGTCATTGTCGCTGTCTGTGACCTTAATCGTGAACGAGCTGCCGCGAAAGCGGAGAAATATGACATTGCTAACATTTATACCGATTATAACGAGCTTTTGGCGAACCCGGAGATTGACGCAGTGAGTATTTGTACTTGGAACAATACGCATGCCGAGATCAGTATTGCTGCTCTTCATGCTGGCAAGCATGTTTTGGTAGAGAAGCCATTATGTAAAACAGTAGAAGAAGCGCAACGTATTCAAGATGCGGTTCGTGAAACAGGGAAGATTCTTCAAGTTGGATTTGTGCGAAGATATGATACGAATGCTCAGCTTGTGAAGCATTTTATAGATAATGGTCAACTAGGTGAGATTTATTATGCCAAAGCTTCTTGCCTTCGTCGATTAGGTAATCCAGGCGGTTGGTTCTCGGACGTTGAGCGCTCTGGCGGCGGGCCGCTGATCGATATTGGTGTACATGTGATTGATGTATGTTGGTACTTGATGGGCAAGCCGAAACCAGTTGCGGTAAGTGGGCATACGTATAACAAGCTGGGCAATCGGAAGAATGTGAAGAACCTATCTTTCTATCAAGCAGCGGATTATGATGCGGAACGCAACACGGTTGAGGATTTGGCGAATGTATTGATTCGTTTTGAAAATGGGGCTTCCCTCATGGTGGATGTAAGTTTCACTTTGCATGCTAAGAAGGATGAAATCGCTGTCAAATTGTATGGCGACAAAGGCGGCGTTGAGCTTGAGCCTGAAATCGTGTTCGTAACGGAGATTTTGGATACGATTACGAATGTAACGCCTCAAATCAATAACAAATCGATCGATATCAACAGTGCTTTTCAAAATGAAATCAATCATTTCGTATCTTGCTGCCAAACTGGTGAAACACCGATTAGTCCGGTTGAAGATGGTCTAGAAATAATGAAAATCCTATGCGGCATTTATGAATCTGCAGCGAAGGGTCAAGAAATCAGATTATAGTCCGAACGAATCGGAGCATAGGAGGAGCGCATATGAAGTTAGGTGTTAGCACATATAGCCTGTATCAGGCATTAAAGTCTGGCGAAATGTCCATCATGGACGTCATCGATTGGATTGCGGATCAGGGAGGTGAACATGTCGAGATTGTCCCATTGGGGTATGATTTACCGGGTAACTTTGCGCTTGCGGATGCGATTCGTGAGAGGGCTCAGGCTCGAGGTATTGATATTTCCAATTATGCCATCGGCGCTAATTTCCTTACTGAGACGGAGGAAGAGTATCAGCAGGAAATCGAGCGTGTGAAGGGCGAGGTTGATCTTGCTGCCAGATTAGGTGTTACCAAAATGCGGCACGATGTTGCTCGAAGTGAGGATCTCTCCATTCGTAATTTCAACGCCAATTTGGATCGCTTAGCAGAAGCATGTCGTCAAATTGCTGATTATGCGAACCAATTTGGGATTGTTACGAGCGTAGAGAATCACGGTTTCTTCGTACAGCATAGTGAACGTGTTCAAGCCCTGATTCATGCTGTTGATCGTGCGAATTTCCGGACAACTTTGGATGTTGGTAATTTTGTATGTGTGGACGAGGATTCTGTTGCCGCTGTGACGAATAATCTTCCTTATGCTTCTATTGTCCATGTGAAGGATTTCTACATTCGTCCTTCCAATCAGAATCCGGGAGAAGGCTGGTTCAAGTCAACGTATGGCACTTATTTGCGCGGAGCGATTGTGGCGCAAGGTGATTTGAATATTCCTGAAATTCTACGTGTGGTCAAAAGCTCAGGCTACGATGGATACATATCCCTGGAATTTGAGGGGATGGAAGAGTGTAAGCGAGGCACATTGATCGGATTACAAAATATCCGAAGAATTTGGGACGAAATTAACTAACGCTAAGCTCGCGATAGCTTATGCTTACGATGCCAGTTTTTCTAGCGAAAAACTTTAAGGAGTGTTTAAGATATGATCAGCAATCCAATCGGTATTATGGTAGATAGTTTGCGACTTGGCCTACGGGACGGATTAAAGAAGTCGAAAGAATTAGGGGCAGATGGCGTCCAAATATATGCGGTTTCTGGCGAGATGGATCCTACGAACTTAACGCCGGGAGCACGTAAGGAATTACGCGACTACATCGCGTCATTGGATCTTCAAATCTCAGCCCTTTGCGGCGATCTAGGTGGACATGGCTTCCAAGATCAGACCGTAAATGCCGCGAAAATTGAGAAATCCAAGCGCATTCTTGATCTTGCTGTTGAACTAGGGTCGAACGTGGTAACGACGCATATCGGTGTTGTACCCGAGGATCGGAACGATCCTATTTATCAAACGATGCTGCAAGCATGTGAAGAGCTGGGTGTGTATGCGAGCAGCTTAGGTGCCTATTTCGCAGTAGAAACAGGGCCAGAACCTTCGGCACATTTGAAAAGCTTCCTAGACAACCTATCTACCAAAGGTGTTTCGGTTAACTTTGATCCAGCGAATATGGTGATGGTAACAGGTGATGATCCGGTTCAAGGTGTCTACACGTTGAAGGATTATATCGTTCATACGCATGTGAAGGACGGTATTCGACTTCGTCAAGCTGATCCGCGTGAAGTATACGGTTCACTAGGTTATAAGCCGATGTCACACGAGAACATCGCTGAGGCGGCGACATCTGGAGATACTTACCGCGAGTTGGCCTTAGGCGAAGGTCATGTAGATTTCGGACGTTACTTCCAAGCGTTGCAAGAAATTGGCTACAAGGGCTACCTGACAATCGAGCGTGAAGTTGGCGCTCAGCCAGAGAAAGATATTGCAAGCGCGATAGCTTTTATTCAAAAATATAAATAGGTATGGAAACCTCGCCAGTGGCGAGGTTTTTTGCATCTAGTAACTTCTAATGACGCTAGGATTACCAACAAATATTTACAAATTGGGCTTCTTAATCTTCCAAAGAAAGAGTAAAATAAAGGACAAGAGGAGGATTGATTTATGATGAGTACATTGAAGAGTTTCACGGATTCGGAACAGCAGATTTCGTTGGAGTTACGAGATGATCATTTAACAGTGCTTCGTTTCTATGGTGAAACATCCATCTATCCGTTCAAAAATATTTCACTTGCCTCTGACCCCATTCCCGAGTACCCCCTTAATCGAGTTGCTCTAACGGTTATTGATTTCCATACGGGTGTAACCGATTTCAAATTTTCGTCGAATTTACGAGACTTTGAGAGTTTCGTCCAAAAGCTGCTCGAAACGCATAGTGAATTCGTTCCAAATCACTAATTTATAGATGTTTTGAAAAACCGCCGCGGCGGTTTTTTTGCGTGGAAGATTCACGTTCACTTCAAATACGGCTGCCTGAATACATCCGGCGTTTGCCCAACGGCTTTACGGAAGGTCGAAATGAAATGCGATGCATCGAGAAAGCCCGTGGCTTCTGCGATTTGTTTGACTGTTAGATCAGGCTGTGCGATCAGCATTTCTTTGGACTTCTGCAGGCGCATCTGGAGCAGGTATTGATATGGAGAGAGTCCGAATGCGCGGCGAAATAACGTATTCACATGCTGCGCAGAGACACCGAGCTGAGTCGCCATCCAGCTAAGTCCGACGTGCGCAGCGCCGAAGCTATGCTCCAACTCGAGCAGCAGCGGCAGAAGCCGTTCATGACTTTGCGAGAAGGAGGCGCTCTTGTTGATAATGCCGTGCTTCTTCAGCAGCGTCAGGAATTGATAGATTTCTACGGAGCCGTTAGTGCCGGTGAAGTCGTGGCTATCGCGGTATTTATGATAGTAATACTCATGAATACTAGCAAGCGGTGTGTCGGCCCCCCAGCTAATTGGGGTAGAAAGCGGGATTTCCAAAGCATGCACAATAGAGGCAGCTAATGCACCATCGAAGGTTAAATACCAAGTCGACCAAGGGGTGTCTGGGACTTGATAGGCATGAGGGACGCCGCCAGCGAGCAGCATGCCTTGCCGTTCACTCAGTTTGACGGGGCCGCTGTCTAGAATAATTTCGCCACTGCCGGAAATCGTTTGCAGCCAATGAAAACAAGGGTAGCCTTCTTCACGTACATAAAATTGCTGCTCGCGCTCATATCCGATCGTTTCGAGAATGAGAGGGAGTTTGCGGTCGGTTTCAGTAATAACAAAAAACTTTCTATAATCAATCGCCAAGGAACAACCATCTCTTTCATTTTTTAATATATCACGCGTTGTTTCTTATATTTTAAAAGAAATAATTGTCTTGTACAATAAGGGGGTAAGCTAAATTGTTATCCAATAACGTAAAGTGAGGAATTTCACCCATGGCGAATAAATTTGTATACACAGCTCCTGAAAACGGTTACCCCGAATGGAATAACAATCCGCAAATATATCAATTGAATCGCTTGGAAGCACATGCGACCCTCATGCCTTATCATACGGAAGCAGAAGCGCTGGCTGGCGTACGGGAAGCATCGCAATTTTATCAAAACTTAAATGGCACATGGAAATTCCATTTTGCCGAAAATGCAGAAGGACGTCCACATGATTTCTATAAAAAAGACTTTGACACCAGCAATTGGGCGGATATGCCTGTGCCGTCACATTGGCAACTGCAAGGTTTTGATTTCCCGCAGTATACGAATATTATTTATCCATGGGTCGGCCATGAGGATCTTAAGCCTCCATTTGCCCCGGTAAAGTATAACCCTGTTGGCTCTTATGTGCGTAGTTTTTCGATCCCCGAGGGTTGGAACAGTCAGCCTGTGTATGTGAGTTTTCAAGGTGTGGAGTCGGCCTTCTATGTATGGGTGAACGGTGATTTGGTTGGTTTTAGCCAAGATTCGTTTACACCAGCGGATTTTGATATCACGCCTTATTTGGTTGAGGGTGAGAACAAGCTAGCTGTTGAAGTATATCGTTGGAGCGATGCAAGCTGGTTAGAAGATCAGGATTTCTGGCGTTTGAGCGGGATTTTCCGTGATGTGTATTTGTACTCGACACCAACAGCACATATTGCTGATTTCAAAGTAAATACGAATCTGGATGCGGCTTGCGAGGATGCTGAGCTGCACATTCAAGCGACGATCACTAACTATGACGGGAAGAGTCAAGGTGTCCATCATGTGGAAGCGATGCTATACGATGGTGAGCAGCAAGCCCTATGGGGAGAGCCGCTTCGAGTAGGCATTCAAACGAGTGACATGGCGAGCCAAGCGGTGGAATTCTCCGCGCCTATGGATCGACCTGCCAAATGGAGTGCTGAGAATCCATATCTGTACACGCTCGTTCTTCGTTTATGGAATGAAGAAGGAACGCTTCTAGAGACAGAAAGCTGTAAAGTTGGTTTCCGCAAGTTTGAAATTGAAGATGGTTTGATGAAAATCAACGGCGAAGTCATTGTCTTCAAAGGTGTGAATCGCCATGAATTTGACCGTGATCGCGGGCGTTCCGTCGATGCGGAAAGTATGCTTGCCGATATTTTGCTCATGAAACAATATAATATCAACGCTGTACGGACTTCGCATTACCCGAACAATCCGATATGGTATGAGCTTTGTGATCAATACGGTTTGTATGTCATTGATGAAACGAATCTTGAAACGCATGGTTCCTGGACGTATGGGCAGGAGGAATTGGGTGAATCGGTGCCAGGAAGCCGACTTGAATGGACAGGTGCTGTACTGGATCGAGCGAACTCGATGCTGCAAAGAGACAAGAATCATCCTTCCATCGTGATCTGGTCACTTGGCAATGAGTCCTCAGGCGGGGACAATTTCTTAAAAATGCATGATTTCTTGCGTGAATCCGATCCTTCCCGTGTGGTTCATTACGAAGGTGTTTTCCACTGGCGTCCATCAGATCGTGCGTCAGATATCGAAAGTCATATGTATTCCAAAATTGAAAAGATTGAAGAATACGCCAAAAATAAGCCGAAAAAGCCGTTTATCCTTTGTGAATATAGTCACGCGATGGGGAACTCTTGCGGTAACCTATTTAAATATTGGGAGCTGTTTGATCAATACCCAGTCTTACAAGGTGGATTCATTTGGGATTGGATCGATCAATCCATTCGTACAACGACGCCTGATGGCGTTACTTATCAAGCGTATGGCGGCGATTTTGGCGACGCGCCTAATGATGGCAACTTCTGTGGCAATGGCTTGATCTTCGCTGATCGTTCGGTGTCACCGAAGCTGCACGAAGTGAAGAAGTGCTACCAGAATGTGAAGTTCGAAGCGGTTGTTGCGGCTAAGGGGCAAATCAAGGTAACCAATCAATTCTTGTTCACAAACTTGAATGAATTTGATTGGACTTGGACGATTGCACGCAATGGGGTTGTCGAAAGCCAACCGTTCACTGGATCTTACTCGGTTGCACCAGGTGAAACGACTGTGGTTGAGCTAAAGCTTGACGGTGTTGAGCGTCTTTTCCCGAACGATGAATTCGTGTTAACACTGAGTTTGGTACTGCGAGACGATACGTTATGGGCAGCTAAGGGACATGAAATCGCATGGGAGCAGTTTATTCTTTCTGCAGTGAATGCAGCATCCCAAGCACGCAACTGGGAAGTGGAAAAAGAATCCGCGGCTGCGCTATCTACGGAGACTGCTGTTCAAGTCGTGTTCACTGCAGAGCGTATCAGCTTGCAAGGGGAGCGTTTTGCACTCCAAGTTGACGCAGGTACTGGCGATATTACTTCCTATCAGTTTGACGGGGGCGAGTTATTCCAAAGTGGGCCAGTACCTAACTTCTGGCGTGCCTATACGGATAACGATCGCGGGAACCAGCACCACATTCGTTGCGCACCATGGCAGGAAGCGGGCAGCGGACGTAAACTCCTTTCACTGGACGCGAAAGTATTGGATGCTGGACGTGCTGAGGTTCGTGTACGTTATGAATTGGCGACAAAACCTGCTTCCGAAGTTCAGCTGGTTTACACCGTGTCTGCAAGTGGGGAAGTTGAAGTTGGGATGCAATTAACGCCGGGTGACAAACTGCCAGAAATTCCTGAAGTAGGCGTCATGTTCGAACTAGATGCTGCTTTCGAGAACTTAACCTGGTACGGCCGCGGGCCGTACGAAAATCACTGGGATCGTAATGTCGGTGCAAAGCTTGCACTTCATAACGGAACTGTCGAAGAGCAATTCGTTCCATACTTGCGTCCACAAGAGTGCGGCAATAAGACCGATGTTCGCTGGGCGACCCTAACGAATGCGGCTGGACGCGGACTCCGAATTGCGGGCTTGCCAACCGTTGAGCTTAATGCGTTGCCGTACTCGCCATCCGAGTTGGAAGCGCACGATCACCCTTATAAACTACCTGCGAGTGATAAAGTTGTGGTTCGTGTGAATTACAAGCAGATGGGCGTTGGTGGAGACGATAGCTGGGGAGCAAGAACGCATCCCGAGTTTACGTTATTCGCGAACCGAACGTATGCGTATGCGTTCACTTTCCAAGGTATTTAGTCGTTGAGAAAAGCCGTTCCATGGGTGGTTTCACCTGTGGAACGGCTTTTTGTTTTGGTGAAAGCGAGGCAGTTCCCTTGTTTATGGGGGCGAGGAGCTGTTGTTCATTCTTGAATGGCTTCGATAGCGCACAAAAATTGTGCGCTAGGACGTCTGCGCTGAAGTCCGTCGCAATCTAGCGCACAAATATTGTGTGCAAAGGCGGTAGCACTGCCTCCGTTGCCCGCTAGCGCACAAATATTGTGCGCAAGGTCTACTACTCCGTCGCCGATCGCACGCTAGCGCACAAAAATTGTGCGCAAGGTAGTTAGCGCCGTCGTCCGTCTCACGCCAGCGCACAAAAATTGTGCGCTAGGACGTCTGCGCTGAAGTCCGTCGCAAGCTAGCGCACAAAAATAGTGCGCAAGGTCGTCAGCGCCGAAGCCCGTCGCACGCCAGCGCACAAAAATTGTGCGCAAGGTCGTCAGCGCCGAAGCCCGTCGCACGCCAGCGCACAAATATCGTGCGCAAGGTCGTCAGTGCCGAAGCCCGTCGCACGCCAGCGCACAAAAATTGTGCGCAAGGTCTGCTACTCCGCCGTCCACCGAACGTTAACGCACAAATATTGTTGCCGTATCACGTTTGACCAGAAAGGAAGAGGGTGATAAGTTTAAATGGAGATATAATCGACTACTAGATACCTGGGAAAGGTGGACATACAGATGACATCAGATACAGCAAAACCAATCATAGGACTCATTGGCACAGGCGTGATGGGTAAAAGCATGGCAGGACATTTTATTCACGCGGGATATGAAGTTCATGTGTACACACGTACAAAAGCAAAGGCACAGGAGTTATTGGAAATGGGGGCAAATTGGCAGGACACGCCTGGCGCATTAGCACAGAAGTGTCAGGTGATTATGACGATGGTTGGATTTCCAAAGGATGTCGAAGACATCTATTTTGGGCACGATGGCATCCTTACCCAGGCAGAGCCAGGTAGCTTCCTAATCGATTTGACGACGTCGAGCCCCTCACTTGCCAAACGGATTTATGATGAAGCGCTGACGCGACAACTATTCGCCTTGGATGCACCTGTTTCTGGTGGAGATATTGGGGCAAGAGAAGCACGCTTGTCCATTATGGTTGGCGGTGCTCGCGACGTGTACGAGCAGATGCTGCCTATTTTCCAAAAAATCGGCACGAATATCGTCCATCAAGGTGAAGCGGGAGCAGGGCAACACACGAAGATGTGCAATCAAATTGCGATTGCAAGCAACATGATGGGTGTTGTTGAAGCGCTTGTTTATGCGAAGAAAGCGGGGCTTAATCCGACAACGGTGCTGCAAAGCATTGAAACAGGTGCCGCGGGCAGCTGGTCTTTAAGTAATTTGGGGCCGCGAATGATTGCTGATAATTTTGCGCCAGGTTTCTATGTGAAACATTTTATTAAGGATATGAAGATTGCTTTGCAATCGGCCGAAGAAATGAAAGTAGAGCTACCAGGTTTAACTCTTGCCAAATCACTTTATGAACAATTAGCCGCAATGGGTGAAGAGGAAAGTGGCACCCAAGCGTTGTATAAATTAATAGATAAATAAGCGTGAGCTGTTCGACCTGGAGGTTGACTAATGAAAATCGTGATTGCACCTGACTCTTTTAAAGGCAGTCTTAGCTCAGAAGAAGTGGCCAAGGCGATAAGTGAGGGGATTCTGCGGGCTATGCCAGACGCAGAAACCGTCCTCATCCCGATGGCAGATGGAGGGGAAGGGACCGTAGATAGCCTTGTGCAGGCCACACAGGGTAGTAAGATCACTGTTCCCGTGCGAGGTCCGCTGCAAGATGAGGTAATGGCTTCATATGGCGTCCTAGGAGACGGCATTACGTGTGTGATTGAAATGGCGTCAGCTTCCGGTCTTGTGCTAATTCCAGAGGAAAACCGAAACCCGATGCTGGCGACAACCTACGGCACGGGTCAATTAATTCGCCATGCACTCGATCATGGTTACCGTTCCTTCATTCTTGCGCTCGGCGGCAGTGCAACGAATGATGGTGGAAGCGGCATGCTTCAAGCCTTAGGCTTACTTCTCCTAGACGCGGAAGGGCGTGAGATTGGAGCAGGGGGACAAGCCCTTTCTCACCTTACACAAATTGATGCCTCAAAGTGGGATGAGCGCGCTATCCGTGAATCGCGGTTTACCATTGCTTCAGATGTCACGAATCCATTTATTGGTCCGCAAGGGGCATCGCATGTCTTTGGACCGCAGAAAGGTGCGACACCCGAGATGGTTGAAGCCCTTGATGCAGCACTCACCAACTTTGCCAATTTGATGCTAGCGCATACGGGGATTGCGGTGCATCATCTCCCTGGAGCTGGCGCCGCGGGTGGGCTTGGCGGTGCGTTTCAAGCGTTCTTCCCTGCAAGCACGCAGCGAGGTATCGACGTGGTCATCGAGATGACCAAGTTAAATGAGCATATGCAGGATGCCCATCTTGTCATCACCGGCGAAGGGCAGACGGACGCTCAGACCGCCTCCGGCAAGGCGCCGATGGGGATAGCGCAGGCGGCTTCAAAGCTTGGTGTACCTGTTATTGTTTTATCTGGATCCATCGGGTATGGGATTGAGAAGCTATATGAATATGGTATGACGAGTATTCACAGTATTGTGAGCGGTCCGATGACACTTCAGGAGGCGATGATTCGCACACCTGAGCTTTTAGCGCAGAAGGCAGAGCAAGTCATGCGTACTTTTTTGGCTGGACGAAAGAAGGAGGTATAGACCATGTCAACGAATAAGCAAGTGGAAGACCAGTTGGTACTCCCCAAAGGTGTAGCGGCTCCAGCGAGGCGAGCGTTAGCAGGAGCAGGTATTACGAAGCTCCACGACTTCACCCAAATCACCGAGACGGAGCTTATGAAGCTGCATGGCATGGGCCCCAAAGCGAGAGATTTGATTCGAGAAGAACTAGCTGCGAAGGGCTTATCCTTTAAACCAGGCTCCTAGTGAATGAAAATGGTATACCGACAAGCTCCTAGTCATAAATAAGGATATTATGATGTGCAAAGGAGTAAGCTCATGCTAGTATCAACCCAATTGTATGTAGCGACAACCGGCAATGATGATCACGATGGAAGTAAAGAAGCGCCATTCTAACGTTTTATTATCCAAGTAATCCGCCAGGTAAAGATCAGGCTCTCGTGAATGAGGAAGTCAATAAATATGTGAAGAGTAAAATCAATGCCACAGTAGACCTTAAGCCACTTTCTTTTGATGAATACGATCCGAAATTGAACACCATTATGGCCTCCGGTGAAGCCTTCGATGTGGCTTGGGGCTCGAAATATTGGCTGCTCAGCTATCAGCCGAACATTGATAAGGGTGCGCTCTTGGAGCTGACCGATGCGATGATTAGCAAAAATGCGGCCGCAGCCCGGAAGAACATTCCCGACAAATTCTGGCCGGATATGAAAGCGACGGATGGCAAAGTGTACGGCTTCCCGGTTTATCAAATCGCAGCCAAGACGAAAAGTCTCGTCATTCAAAAGCAATTCGTGGATAAATATAAATTGGATGTTAATTCAATTAAGACGTATAAAGACCTCGAGCCTTTCCTGAAAACGGTTAAGGACAATGAAAAGGATGTTATTCCTTTCGGGATGGCTCAGAATTCATGGGGCCTCTATACAGACCCGAATCTGGTCGCCGCAGATGGTCTTGCGGTTGCTTACAAGAAGGATGATAAAACGTACACGTCCATCACGAAAATTCAGCAGTTGCAAAATAAGAAGGACTTCTTCACGACGATGCATAAATGGTCTTTAGCTGGCTATATCAACGAGGATGCACCGCTGCTCAAAAACATTACAGATCTCAAGAAGAAGGGGAAAGTGGCGGTAAGCCTTGAGTTTACGACGAAGCCAGGCGGCGAAGTGGATGAAATGGCGAATAATGGCGGCAACTCTGTTGTGTATGTGCCGATTTCGGATTCCTACTTTACGGGGGTTGCGAGCGCTATGCAGGTGATTAGCAAAACCTCCAAAAACCCAGAACGCGCCCTCATGTTCATAAACCTTCTTAACACAGATAAAGTGTTATATAATCTGATTTCGAATGGGTTAGAAGGCAAGCACTATACGAAAAAGGATGACAAATATATTGAACCGATCAAGGATTCCGGTTATGCGCCGAATGTGGATTGGGTGTTCGGGAACCAATTTAACGCGTTCTTGAAAGGTGCACAGACACCAGATGTATGGGACAAAACGATTAAATTGAACGAAAGCGCCATGGTTCCGGCTTCCTATGGCTTCGATGTCAATAGAGACACCATCAAATCTGAGGTTGCCAATGTGACTGCCGTGGATAACGAGTTCCAAGTTGCGCTTGAAACCGGTGCAGTAGATCCTGCCGATCAACTGCAGAAATACATCGACAAGCTGAAAGCGGCTGGTCAAGACAAGATTGATGCGGAAACAACGAAGCAATGGCAAGCTTTCTTGAAAGCGAAAGGCTTGTAAATAGTGTAGTTTAAGAAGCCGTCCCTTGTGGTCATTTGACCTCATGGG
>NZ_JBFTPF010000014.1:0-279522 GCF_056398345.1 Paenibacillus sp. 01T442 | reverse complement strand
GTATGTAAGACCCCTTGTAGACGACGAGGTTGATAGGTTCGAGGTGGAAGTGCGGCAACGTATGCAGCTGACGAATACTAATCGGTCGAGGGCTTAACCAAAATTCCTAAGTAAAGTACTTTACGTTGAGTTTCGTATCTAGTTTTCAAGGAATAAATCCTTGAAAGATTCATTGTTTCTATTCCCTGATAGCTCAGTTGGTAGAGCACTCGACTGTTAATCGAGTTGTCACAGGTTCGAGTCCTGTTCGGGGAGCCATATGGAGAGGTGTCCGAGCTGGCCGAAGGAGCACGATTGGAAATCGTGTAGGCGTCACAAGCGTCTCGAGGGTTCGAATCCCTCTCTCTCCGCCACAATCTTTCTAGTAAGGCCCGTTGGTCAAGTGGTTAAGACACCTCCCTTTCACGGAGGTAACAGGGGTTCGAGTCCCCTACGGGTCACCATCTTTACTTCCCATGGAGGCTTAGCTCAGCTGGGAGAGCATCTGCCTTACAAGCAGAGGGTCGGCGGTTCGATCCCGTCAGCCTCCATCACTTTTCCTTATGAAAGACTTGATTTAATAGGAAACGTGACATATACTTAATGACGCGGGGTGGAGCAGCCCGGTAGCTCGTCGGGCTCATAACCCGAAGGCCGCAGGTTCAAATCCTGCCCCCGCAACCAAATAATACATGTGGAGCTGTGGTGTAGTGGCCTAACATGCCTGCCTGTCACGCAGGAGACCGCGGGTTCGAATCCCGTCAGCTCCGCCATTATTATTACACAATTTAGTTAGGCTTTGTAGCTCAGTCGGTAGAGCAGAGGACTGAAAATCCTCGTGTCGGCGGTTCGATTCCGTCCAAAGCCACCATTTAAATTAAATAAGCCGTTGTAGCTCAACTGGTAGAGCAACTGACTTGTAATCAGTAGGTTGGGGGTTCAAGTCCTCTCGACGGCACCATTGCTTTGTGGAGGCTTAGTGAAGTGGCTAAACACGGCAGACTGTAAATCTGCTCTCTTCGAGTTCGGTGGTTCGAATCCATCAGCCTCCATTTTCCTTTTTGTAGGGGCATAGTTTAAGGGTAGAACAAAGGTCTCCAAAACCTTTGGTGTGGGTTCAATTCCTGCTGCCCCTGCCAAAAATGCAAGAAACTTAATATTGTGGCGGTCGTGGCGAAGGGGTTAACGCACCGGTTTGTGGATCCGGCATTCGCGGGTTCAAGTCCCGTCGTCCGCCCATTATTACCAAAGCAACATAATGGGGATTAGCCAAGCGGTAAGGCAACGGACTTTGACTCCGTCATGCCAAGGTTCAAATCCTTGATCCCCAGTTTTATATGCGGAAGTGGCTCAGCGGTAGAGCATCGCCTTGCCAAGGCGAGGGTCGCGGGTTCGATCCCCGTCTTCCGCTCCATTATTACTAAGGCGCCATAGCCAAGTGGTAAGGCAGAGCTCTGCAAAAGCTTTACCCCCAGTTCGAATCTGGGTGGCGCCTCCACAAATTTATAAGCCGGAGTGGCGGAATCGGCAGACGCACAGGACTTAAAATCCTGCGGTAGGTGACTACCGTACCAGTTCAAGTCTGGTCTTCGGCACCATTGTTTTTACAAGTTTATGCCGGCATGGCGGAATGGCAGACGCGCTCGACTCAAAATCGAGTCCGAAAGGGTGGAGGTTCGAGTCCTCTTGCCGGTATAACGAACAAAGAAAGTCTATGAAATCATTTGATTTCATGGGCTTTTTTTTTGTTCACTTTCGTTACGTAAGAGGGATCAATACACTTCGTACACATGGTATCTAAAATGCTATGTATATGTGTTTTACAGATAGTAAAATAGGAAGGGAGTGCTTACAATGGAAGTTCATTCCCAAATACTACGTATGAGGCGGGGACCCTTTGAATATTGTGAATTCGGTAAGGTTTAAGATTTTTATTGGGTTTGTGCTGGTGGTTGCTCCCTTGGTTTTGTTTTTGATCTTTAATAATGTGTACTCCATGAATGTGGTGAGGGATCAAATTTCTCAAAACTATAATAAGCTCCTGCATCAGTACGTGGAGGATACGGATAATACACTCAAAGAATTTGATAATTATTTGTTTCATCTCTATAGTGATCCTGATGTGATTAACATGAACTTGTACTCGTTGGAATCGGATGATTATGTGCTAGCAAAGCAGCGCTTGTTCAACAAGTTAACCCGACAGTTGGATATATACAATTTGGTCAATACGTTTTTCGTCTTTTCGAATACGACGGGGGATCTACTTGTATCTACAAGGGAAAATACGTATTACTATGACCGTGTTCAGACGGTGAAACAATTCATCGTTGAAAATTCGAAGAGCCGTCCGAATGACAGCTCAAATGGCAACTGGCTCATTATGAAGGCAGCGAACGGCGACCACTATTTGATGAAAATTAATAAGGATTTGGGCGCAGGGCTGTCAGGCGGTATTCTCATTAAAATGAGCAGCATGGTTGAGCCGCTCAGCAAGTGGGACACAGGAGATGACTGTGGTGTCTCCAGACGGGATTACGTTAGCAAACAACTTTTTCCCGTTACAAAGGTATCAGAATATCAGCGATCAAATTGCAACCAAAAGCTCTGGCTTTCAAATTGTCAAAGATAAGGAGCTTGATCAGCAGTTTTTGATTGTGCGTGAAGCATCCTCGCATGCAGATTTGGAATTTGAACTCATCATTGCCGAGAAAAATATGCTGCAGAATTTGCCATATTTGCAGCTGTTGATTTACTTTTTACCATTAGGCGGAGCGTTTGTGCTTGGGATTTATTTGTTGTATGTGCAGCGCATCTTATTCAAGCCGTTGATGCAATTAATACGAGGTATGAGGAAGATTGCCCAAGGGGAATTGTCAATCAGGTTGCATGAAGGCAGCTCGACAGAATTTGCCTTTCTGATAGCTACTTTTAACAACATGGTGGATCAGATTGAGAATCTGAAGATTTCGGTCTATGAGGAGAAGATCCGCGTACAGCAGGCGGAATTTAAGCATTTGCAGGTGCAAATTAATCCTCACTTCTATATGAACAGTTTAAATATTATTTATAACCTCGCGGCGTTAAAAGATACGAAATCCGTTCAGAAGATGTCACTGCATCTGGCCGATTATTTCCGTTTTATTATGCGTACGAATCGGACAACGATGACACTGAAGGATGAGATCGATCATATTCGCAATTATTTGGAGATTCAAGTCATGAGATATCCGGACAATTTGACGTTTGACCTCCAATTACCAGAGACATACAGTCAGTACGCTATTCCTCCACTTATTGTACAGCCATTTGTAGAGAATGCTGTGATCCATGGGTTTACGAAGCAGTACGGTACGTATGTTATTCAAGTGAAAGCAGAGCAAGATCCAGAAGCGCCTGAGGAGTTCTTTCTCTTGTCGATTAGTGACAACGGGAATGGATTTCAACCAGAAATGCTGCAGCAATTAAATTCAGCTCAGTATTTGGACCAATCGGGCGATGAGCACCTAGGGATTTGGAATGTACGGCATCGGTTGCAAATGAATTATGGGAACAGAGTTGCGCTGAGATTTCTGAATAAGCCGGAGAGAGGGGCCTTGGTTCAAATTAGGCTGCCGCTTCACACCCCCATTGTGGAAGGGACGGAAAAGGATGTTTAACTTATTGGTTGTGGACGACGAGAAGATCGCGGTAAAAGGAATAACAGTGGGGATCGATTGGGAGGCGTTTCCGATGGGTCAAATTTTTGAAGCGTTAGATGTGAATGAAGCGAAGCAAGTGCTATCTCAGAATCGAATTGATATCATGATTTCGGATATCGAAATGCCAGGTGCCAATGGCTTGCAACTGCAGGAGTGGGTACGTACGCATTCACCGCAAACGGAGACGATTTTCTTAACGGGTCATGCGAATTTCGAATATGCGCAGCAGGCTGTTCGGTTAGGGAGTTTTGATTACGTCTTAAAGCCAGTAGATCACGATCGGCTGCAAGATATTGTGAAGCTCGCCATTGAGAAGATTAAAGAAGATCAGGAGCAGTTAGATTTTCATGAAACGTATAAGACGTATTATAGTCACTGGGTCAATGAGCTGCCATCGTTGGTTGAGAAGTTTTGGCAGGAGTTGTTTAGTGGGAAAATACCTGCGAATGAGGAGCGGTTGACTCGTAAATTCCAGATGTATGAAATCCCCTTGGACATGACGAGCAGGATTTTACCTATCCTGATAAGTGTGGAGCACTGGAAGGAAGACCTGAATGCAAGAGATGAAGAGATTATGGAGTACGCGATTCGGAAAGCGGCTGCTGAAATCATTGTTATGGAGCAGGCTGGCTTCGTGATTCAGGAGAATGGTTCATCTTTGGTTCTTCTGTATGTAGCTGAAGGAAGCGAACTATTTCTATCTGACATCAAAGCGAAGTGTGAGGCTTTTATTAGTGCTTGTCACCGTTATTTCCAGTGCAGCTTGTCCTGCTATGTAGGCGAGGAAACGCCTTTACTCAAGCTAACGGCGAAGGTGGCGGATCTTTTTCAAAATGAGCGGAACAATGTGACGAAAAGTAACTGCGTGCTTTTGCACAATGAAACAGATCAGCCGCTCATGAACAAGCCGCAGGCGCCAACCTTTTCCGACTGGATCGTGCTGCTTGAGTCTGGGAAGAAGGCGGAGCTGGTAGCTCGCATACAGGAGAATATTGATCGTCTACAGAAGAATGATGACGTGGGCTCCGAAACGGTTGAGGCTTTCTATTATGGGTTGTTGCATGTGGTGTATCATGTTTTGCACAAAAAAGGATTAGCTGTACATGATATGCTGCCTCATCAAGAGTTACAGGACTATAGCAGTGCGACGCGTTCATTAAATCAACTGAGGAATTGGGCGGTTCGAGTCGCTACCGTAAGCTGTGACTACATGAATAGCCATCTGAAAGGCGTCTCAGCGGTTACTGCGAAGGTATGCCAGTACATTGACGAACATATGGAGGAAGAGCTTAGTAGAGAGGAATTGGCGGCTTCTGTGTTTCTCAATCCAGCCTATTTATCACGTTTATTTAAGAAAGAAACGGGGCTTTCCATCTCGGAGTACAGTCTGAAGGTTCGGATGGAGAAAGCGATGAAGCTGCTTGCGGAAACCAACGATAAGATCAGCTATGTAGCGGAGCAAACGGGATATTCACACTTTTCCTTTTTCGCGAAAATGTTTAAGAAGTATTCAGGACTATCCCCGCAGGAATATCGAAAGAACTTTCAGGGCTGAAGAGGTTCTGAGGCATGGGATCAGGGGTACTGAACAACATAAGATGGTATGGAAAAGCTACCCAAGAAAGGGTAGCTTTTTGTGTTTTCAGGAAGAGATGGCAACGTTTAGACGAATGTCACAGAAGTGCTTATTCGGTCACTAGGCAGATAGAGATTTATTTCCAAACAATTTACAATGAACCTATAAGAGAGAGGATGTAAGCGGATTGCATGGAAAGGGGAGCAAATTAAACGATGAACGATACGTCAAATACGGCAGCGCAGGCAGCCCCTATACGTACTACGAAACGAACTAGGGTTCAATCAAACTTTCTATGGACGGTTCGTAAATACTGGATCTTCTATGTGATGATGGCACCAGCAGCATTGTTGCTCATCATTAACAACTACATTCCAATGGCGGGCGTTCTGATTGCTTTTAAAAATGTGAATTACACAAAAGGGATTCTAGGAAGTCCATGGGTGGGCTTCGATAATTTCAAGTATTTGTTTTCTAGTGAGGTTGCGTGGGTCATTACTCGAAATACGATCTCGTATAATCTGGTTTTCATCGTATTGAATTTGGTAATCGCCGTTGCAATGGCTATTATGTTTAATGAGATGCGCAGCAAATTTCTATCGAAGTTTCATCAAAGCACGATGTTTCTGCCCTTCTTTCTCTCTATGGTGTGTGTAGCCTATCTGGTATACGCTTTCTTAGGCGCCGAGCATGGTTTCGTGAATACCGTGCTCCTACCTAAATTAGGTATCGAACCGATTGACTGGTATACAGAGCCGAAATATTGGACGGTCATTCTACCGATTGTGAACACATGGAAAAATCTTGGATACTATACGGTCATCTATATGGCAGCCATTATTGGGATTGATCATGAGTATTATGAAGCGGCATTGATCGATGGAGCGAATAAATGGCAGCAAGTCAAACGGATCACGATTCCGCTGATTATGCCGGTCATGATTACAATGACACTGCTTCAAGTAGGTAGAATTTTCTATGCGGACTTCGGCCTCTTCTTCCAAGTAACCAAAAATGCAGGGGCTTTATTTCCGACCACACAAGTTATTGATACCTATGTGTATCAAACGTTCCTGACGATGGGGGATATCGGAATGTCATCGGCAGCAGGCTTGTACCAAGCCGTTGTAGGCTTCCTACTTGTTCTAGTTACGAACTTATTTGTAAGAAAAGTAAGCAAAGAGAACGCACTATTTTAAGAAGGAGTGGCTGTCATGAGTGAAGCAATTTCATTACGTAAACAACGGATAGCCAGGAAACGAGGACCCAATGAATTAACGCCTACAGCGAATTTGTTGGTTAACGTGTTCTTCTGGATTTATACCGCAGCTTGTATAATGCCTCTGGTGTTGGTTATCATCGTATCCTTTTCGGATGAAAAGGGAGTTCTCATACATGGCTACAATTTCATACCTGAAGCTTGGAGTTTGGAAGCGTATAAGTTCATGTTTAAGGATTGGCATCAAATCTTGCGTTCCTTCGGAATCTCAGTCTTCCTAGCAACGGTAGGAACAGCGATTAGTTTAGTGATGATGTCACTTTATGCGTATCCCATCTCGCGAAGTGATTTTCCACATCGAAGTTTCTTCTCCTTCTTCATGTTTTTCACGATGTTATTCAATGGTGGGCTCGTTCCATGGTATCTTGTCTATACGCAGATGCTGGATTTGAAAAATACGATCGCAGCACTTATGCTGCCCTTGTTAGTCTCCGCTTTCTTCGTCCTATTGCTTCGGACATTCTTTGCGAATTCGATTCCGATGCCTTTAATCGAAGCAGCGAAGATTGATGGAGCCGGTGAGGTTCGGATTTTCAGCCAAATCATTATTCCACTCTCCTTACCGGTATTGGCTTCCGTTGGTCTGTTTCAGGTGCTGAACTATTGGAATGACTGGTTTCTGAGTCTGGTGTTCATTTCTGGCAGCAAAAACATCAATCTACAGTTCATGATGTACAAAACAATGCTGGATATTCAGTTCTTAACTTCGAATGTGCAGGCGAGTCAAGGTTTATCGCAGGCAGGGGGCATGCTACAACTACCAACGGAAACAGTCCGTATGGCGATGGCCGTACTCGGAATAGGACCGATCGTGTTCGCGTATCCATTCTTCCAGAAGTATTTTAAGAAAGGCCTAACGGTTGGTGCAATAAAAGGATAGTTAAACACGGCTTGTACCAGTGTAGACTGGTTTAGCATAGAAGAAGAATTGAGATAAAGGGAGGCAATCCATCAATGAAAGCTTTGAAAAAAAGCACTCTTGCACTTCTTACCCTAACGTTTTCGTTATCACTCACCTTGGCGGGCTGTTCGAAGAGCACACCAGAGCCTGCAGCAAGTGCTACAGCAGCACCAGCAACAAGTACAGCGCCTGCTGCGACGAAAGCAGCTACAACGGATTTGAAGCCTTATGAAGTGAAACTAGTCTACCCTGGTACACCACAACCGGATCAAGCTAAAGTCGAAGACGCAATGAACAAGGTTTTGAAAGAAAAAATCAATGCAACGATCAAATTAATGCCAATCGACTGGGGTCAATGGGATAACAAAACGAACTTAATGATCGCTTCCCGTGAAGAGTTCGATATCCTTTTCACAGCACAATGGAATGGTCACGCTGTCAATGTGGGTAAAGGTGCGTTGATGCCGTTGAATGATTTGATTGGGCAATATGGCAAGGGGATTACGGATTCCTTGGATCCAGCGTTCTTGCAAGGTGCTAAAATCAACGGTAAAAACTATGGTGTTCCAACGAATAAAGAACTCGCAGCTTCAGGTGGGGTTGTGTATCGCGCCGATATCGCGAAAGAGTTAGGCATTGATATGACCGCTGTGAAAACGATGGCAGACTTGGCTAATGTCCTGAAAACAGTCAAAGAGAAAAAGCCAGAAATGACAGCTTTCTTCCTTCGCGATGGGGATAACTTGAATGCGCACTATTTGGCACAGTATGACTATCTGGGTGACAGTACAATTCCAGGTGTGATTATGAAAGATGGCACAGATACAAAAGTGATTCCGAAATGGGATCAACCGCGTTATAAGGAAATTTTGAAATTAACACGTGAATTTATGCAAAAAGGATATATCAATAAGGATGCGGCTACGACACAATTGTCGGGTCAAGATGCTTTGAAGTCCGGTAATGTGTTCATGATTACTTCTTCTTTGAAACCAGGTAAAGATAGTGAGCTTGCGAATGCAACGAACTTGGTAGGCAAGCTTGGTCAAATCGAGCTGACACCACGTACCATTTCCACTGGCGACACAGCGGGTTCCATGTTGGGTATTTCCGTAACTTCCAAGGATCCAGCTCGTACGATGATGGTGATTAATCTCTTGCACACAGATAAACAATTGAACAATTTGATCAACTTCGGTATCGAAGGTACGCACTACACGAAAGTGTCGGACAACATTATTAAAGCAACAGATGCAGGCAAAAATTATGCTCCAGGTGCTGCATGGCAGTTCGGTAACCAATTCTTGAACTACCTATACGATAATGAAGATCCACAGAAATGGGATAAATTCAAAGAGTTCAATAAATCGGGCAAAAAATCACCAGGTCTAGGCTTTACGTTCGACTCCGAGCCAGTTAAAACACAAGTGGCTGCAGCAGTTAACGTAGGTAAAGAATTCGATGCAGCGATGGATACGGGTTCTGTGGATATGGATGCTTCCTTGCCGAAATATCAAGATAAAATGAAAGCAGCAGGCATTGATAAAATCATTGCTGAAAAGCAAAAGCAATTGGATGCTTTCTTAGCAGCTTCTAAGAAGTAATAAATTCTATGTATAAGGGGCCGAGGTTCATATGAACCTTGGCTCCTTTTGTTTGCAGACATCTATGGCTAATTACCAAACAAAAGTCATTAATACGATAACTAACAATACGTACAATACAAGAACAACTGCAGCGGACGACGTACCACCATAACCTGCACAAGAACCAGCACCTACAGCAACACCCATTTATGTCACCCCCCATCTCTAGGAATGCTCTTCCGCAGAAGCGAATGAGAGACAATACTATCCTATGGAGAGATTTCACGATTTGCTTGGGTGTTTCGCCTAAATCTATAGGGTTAATCACGACTTTTGGGCTAGCGCCTGTTTTTGGAAAAAGATAGCGAGAAGTTGAACAAGTGACAGTAGCCTTCCATATGGTAGAAAAAGAACGTAATGCCATTGCGGAGGTGTAAGGGCTATCGATTACTTGGATATGTTAGCGAAGCTCGGGATAGGAAACGCACATCCCGGGGGATTTGGAGAAACCATTGAGCAACTGAAGAAATATCCGATCGACAAAGGGAAAAAGGTGTTGGAAGTTGGCTGCGGAACAGGTAGAACGGCCTGTTATTTGGCAGAGCAGGGCTGTGATGTCACCGCCATCGATATACGTCCGGAGATGATCAACAAAGCCAAGATCAGAGCGGAGAAGCAGGGGACTCAGGTGAAATTCCTGATTGGAGATGTTTGTCAGCTGCCATTCGATGCTAATTCTTTCGATGTCGTGATGGTGGAATCTGTTACGAACTTCGCAGACGCCCAGAAAGCTGTATCGGAGTACTATCGGGTATTGAAACCAGAAGGAAAGCTATATGACAGAGAAGTGATTAAAGTAAAAGATATGACAACAGCCATTCATAGGGCGCTATGCAGCTTCTATGGGGTGAGTAAGATCTATAAGCTGGAAGAGTGGCAAGAGCTGCTGGAGAGCAATAAATTCAGTAACGTCACTTCGACAGGCATCCATCCATTCCCCTTAATGATGTTCGAAGATCAGGTTCAGCATCCAGATCCTGTTCATTTATCTGATCGACAATCCTTCATGGATCCCCGTGTATGGCAGATCACCGCTCGGTATGATGAGCTGGTCAGCAAGTATCATCCTTATATGGGGTATACCCTAATGATTGGCTCCAAGGACTAAGGATACACTAAGAAGCAGGATAATGAATCCTTCATGGCGAAGCATATGAGAAAGATTATCATTGGAGGCTGCTTCTTTTGAATGTAGACGTTATTACAGAACGAATTTCGAACCGTAAAGCCAAGGAAGTTTATGAGCTGATTACACGGCATACGACGGTTTCGAAAATAGATTTATTAGATCAAAGCGGTATGACGGTCTCGACGTTAACGCGACTGCTAGAGGAGTTAACGAGTCAGGGACTCATCTTGGAATCCGGCTTTGGTGCATCTACGGGCGGGCGTAGGCCGATTTTGTATGAGAAGAATCCGGCCTATGCTTATATATTTGGTTTGGAAATCTCGAGAACCTTGTCCAAGCTGGTACTTGTAGATCTAGGGATGAACAAGCTGGAAACGAAGAGCTGGGCGATGACAGAAGTTATGACTCCAGGCGTGCTGCTTCCCCTTATTGTCAAAGAAGCGAAGCGCATGATAGCTCACCATGGCATCGAAACTTCGCAGGTGTTGGGTATAGGAATTGGAGCAGTGGGACCGGTAGACCGAGTATCCGGAGTTATTCTGGAGCCCTCTTATTTCCCGGCGAGTGGATGGAGACATGTGGACATATGCAGGTGGTTGAGTGAAGAACTGCAAGTTCCTGCATTGCTGGACAATGGCGCGAACACAGCGATTCTGGCGGAATCCTGGCACCAACGGACCCGGAGCTTTAAGCATCTGCTTTATATTCACGCTGGTGTAGGCTTACGTTCTTCTATGGTATCAGAAGGCAAGGTTATCTATGGGGCGGTAGATATGGAAGGCTCTGTGGGGCAAATGATTATTCAAACCGATGGTGTTGCCCATCGTAACCAATCTGGCAATTATGGCGCTTTGGAATCTTACGCTTCGCTGTATGCGATAGAGAAGGCTGCAAAATCTGCCTTGAAACAAGGGAAATCTACCGTTTTAGTACATATGGTTGAGGATCCAGAGCAGGTTACTTACCAGCATATTATGGAGGCGCTCAAAAAAAATGATCCCCTAGCCGTGGAGATCGTGACGGAGGCTGCGACCTATTTCGGGATCGGCCTGGCGAATTTATTAAATATTTTGCACCCGGAGAAAGTGATCATCGGGGGGCCATTGATAACAGGCGGGGAATTGTTCTTCCAGACAGCAACGCAGGTTGCGATTCGTAAGACGTATTATTACCCCGCCTATCAGGTTGTTTTCAGCAAAGGACAGCTTGGTGATGAAGCATTAGCCATTGGAGCTGCTGTAATGGTTATGAATCAACTGGTTAAAGCTTAGTTTCTTTTAGGAAGGCGAGCGGTAGTCCATTGATTTAAGCGAAGCTTCCTTCAGAAAGGCAAGAACTAGTTCATTGAAGGCTTCCGGTTTCTCCATGGGTGTTAAGTGGGAAGCAGAAGGAATGACGTGAAAGTTAGCGCCTGGAATCTGATCAGCCATAGACTTCATAACATCCGGCGGCGCGATTGCATCCTGTTCGCCAGCGATGACGAGGGTTGGCACAGAGATGGTAGGCAGGAGGCCAACCGAGTCCGCGCGGAAGGCCATCGCGATGCTGGCGTGGACAAGACCTTCGGCTGACATGCTGTCCATGATCACTTTGAGTGAATCGATCAGCTGCGGCTGCTCTTGAACTGTGGCTTCTGTCACAAGTTTAGGCAGCATGGCATCTCGAGCGGCCGCGGCTCCCTTGTCATACAGAGAGACAGCCATGTTCATGCGATTTTTCCGTCCTTCTTGGCCATCTAGCTCGGGACGTGTATTGGCTAGAATCAATGCTGAGAAGCGTTCAGGTGCTAGACGAAGTAGAGCAAAAGCGACATAGCCGCCCATGGAGAAGCCTCCAAGGGTGGCTTTTTCTATCCGTAATTCATCCATAAGAGCGAGAATATCTTGCGCATACTGTGTGAGAGACATTGGCGTAACTGGCAAATCGGATTGACCCATGCCACGGAAATCAGGTGCAAGTACGCGGTAGTTTGCGGACAATGCCTCGATTTGTGATTGCCACATCCGATGATCCAAGGGAAAGCCGTGAAGGAGGATAACAGGAGCTCCTTGACCTTGATCTTGAACGAACAATTCGGTACCATTTACGTGTTTTTTCATTGTTTTTCACCCTCCATTGACATATTTTTGACCACATAAGAAAGATCGCGTTTTCGAATCCCGAAAACTGCTTTATTATTGGCGATAAAACCTACCTCAAAACGCGGTCGCTCATCTTCGAACGGCCTCGAAATGAGGTTTTCTCAGAAAAATAGCGAAAAAGTTATGTCTTCATACTTTCATTATGGTTAACTCATACTTACTTAACATTTCATTGCTATTCTCTGATTATACCTTTAGTACTTCACCAAGAACAGGCAAAATGAAACATTTATATTTACGAAATGGGGTTTATTGCTATGACTAAAAAACCATGGTCCACTCAAGAACTGGACAAACTAATTCGACTTTCCTCGGAGTGTCCGCCAGTTGTCATTGCTAGAGAATTATCACGTCCTGTTACATCGGTCCGCAAAAAAATGCGTGAAATGGGTGTCAGTTATGTATCGGGTGAGCAATGGAAAAAAAGTCAAATTCAGTACCTCATTTCGGATGAAGGCACTTCCTACAAAAACAAGCATAAGTTAACGCAAGAATCAAATGAAGATGGATTTGAATCACCTGTGCTAGATGAGTTCTGGACAACCCTTGTGAAAATGGCTCGTGTAGCTAAAAAGAGGGGGAAACGGGTCGATGTCCTGTCGTTTATCGATACATACCGCAAGATTCGTATTGGCGGCTAAATTCAACTATACATACTCATGAAGGTGAAATGCGCTGCGACGCGATTTGACCTTTTTCTTTTGCTTGAAAGGCATGATATTCAACCTATTTGTAAGATATCTGTAAGCTTTGAGCTCCCTGTTATGAGGTATACTTAAAATCAGTATTGGACGTCATTCCGTCATTAGGGGAGATTATAAGGATGAATTCACTCATTCTCGTTGTTGATGATGAGACTAATATAACCGATGTATGCTCCGTATATTTGAAGCGGGAAGGCTATCAAGTAATGACAGCAGAAAGCGGGGATGAGGCTCTTCGACTATGGAGACAGCATAATCCGGAGCTAATCGTGCTTGATCTCATGATGCCTGGCACGACTGGTTGGCAGGTATGCGAAGAAATTCGCAACGAGCAGGACGTGCCCATTATTATGCTAACGGCGAGAGGGGACGAAATGGATCGCTTGATGGGGTTAACAATGGGAGCAGACGATTACATGACGAAACCCTTCTCGCCTCGTGAGCTGGTGCTGCGCGTGAAGGCTATCTTACGTAGGCAACAGCGCAATCAGCTGGTGTTGCCAGAGATGGCGGAGGTGACGCCATCGCATATTATGAGATTTCCAGGACTGGAGCTCAATGTCCTACACCGCACTGTGCGTGTCAATGAGAAGGAAATCGAATTGACCGTGAAAGAGTTTGAGTTGCTGCATTTATTTGTCAGGCATCCAGAACAAGTCTTTTCACGAAATCAACTGCTTAATAAAGTTTGGGATGTGGATTATTATGGCGACACCACAACGGTCACTGTACACATTCGCAGGCTAAGGGAGAAAATAGAAGCGAACCCGTCTCAACCACGATTTATTAAGACGGTATGGGGAATCGGCTATAAATTTGAGGGTAGGGAGCCATCATGAAGCTTCGGTTATATCTGCTTATCGCAAGCGGCGTAAGTACAGGGATGATCCTGCTCAGCTTATTTATATGCTATAGATACATGCTGTTGAATTGGAAAGATGTTGTGCTCTTATCAACCGTAACGGTGGGGGCGGCTGGCGTTTCCATGCTCATTCATTTTGTCATGACGAGACCCTTGGAAAAAGCGATTAAAGCCATTACACAGGAAACCACGCATATTGCGGAGGGGGATTTCAAAGGTAAAGTACCGCTAATTGGTCCTTTAGAATACCAGCGGCTAGCGGCGCAATTTAATCAGATGACGGCCAAATTAAATGAAAGTTTYGGTAAAATTCGATCGGCAGAAGCTTCTCGCAAAGAGCTAGTAGCTCACGTTTCACATGATTTGCGAACCCCGATGGCCTCTATTCAAGCCTTTGTTGAAGCTTTGCAGGATGATGTGATTGCAGATAAGCCGACTTTCGAGCGGTATTTGCAAACGATTCGACTGGAAACAGGAAGATTGGATGCGCTAATTCAAGAACTGTTTAAGTTATCACAGCTAGATGCAGGTGGTACGGAGTTCACGCCTGAGCTGTACCATGTAGATCATTTTCTTGTGGATGGGTTGCAAAGCTTAGCTTTTCAACTAGAGGAAAAAGAATTGCAGGTTGAAGTCGATCTGCCTGAGCGATTACCGCCAGTTGCCATCATGCCGCAGGAAATGAAGCGAGTGCTTGCCAATATTTTGGATAATGCGATAAGGCATTCGCCTGTTGGCGGAACGATAGATATTCGGGCGGAGCATGTAACAGGGCAGTTCGTAAAACTTTCTATCACAGATCAAGGACAAGGTATTGTGGAAGAAGATAAAGAACGAATCTTCGATCGGTTCTATCGCTCTGATCCATCTCGAACAAGATCAAGCGGAGGAGCTGGGCTCGGTTTGGCTATTGCAAAATCGATTGTAGAGCTGCATGGCGGCACAWTTGGCGTTGAGAGAAATAAAGCGACAGGCGGGGGCGGGAGTCAGTTCTGGTTCACGCTGCCGGTCCATCAAGCATAGCGGTATGTTCGAAGAAGTCTGGCATGTAACAAGATGCTAGGCTTCTTTTTGTTATGCTTCTGTAAGGGATTTGTAAGGTTATCGTTAGAGCTTGGTAAGCATGACACTGTAAATTAGGTGATGTGAAGCGAACATAACAATTGAAATGAGAGGAATGAATGCGATGAATCCGAAAATGAATGTGAGATTGTCTTGGAGAAAAGCACTGATTGTGGGGGTAGCTGCTTGCACGCTGGCACTTCCAACATTCGCGAGTGCCGAGGAAATGATGGCAAAGTCTTATGATTATACAGGTATCCAAACGATGATGAAGGACGGCACGGAATTAGTCCCGTTGCGCCAAATTGCGGAATCATTAGGGTTCAAAGTGACATGGCAAGATGATACACATATGATTGTTTTGGCGAAAATGGGTGATATGGGTATGAAGGAAGATAAGATGATGGATGATAAAGGGAAAATGGAAGACAAGAGCATGATGGATGATAAAGGAATGATGGAAGACAAGAATATGATGATGGGACACACATTCAGTATTCAGATTGATAGTACAATGATCACCGCGGATGGTAAGGAAGGCATGCTGATGTACACTCCGATGCTGATTGGCAGTATGACGTATGTTCCGAAGTCGTTTGTTGAAATGTACTTATTGAAATAAATGGATGGATGGAGTCTGCCTACTGGGCAGGCTCTTTTGAACTTATGAAGGTAAAAAGTAGGCCTAGCAGCTAATTGTAAGCCTTTTTTAATATTTATACGTTATGATAGATGTATTAGGATGAACGCATAAAGGATGTGGCGAAGGTGGAGTCAAAAAGAGGCTGGCTCAAGCAGTCGTTTGGAAAGCGATTAAACGCCATTCATAGCTGGAATGCTTGGATTTTGGTGTTGTTGACGGTGACAGGAATTGTGCTCAGTATTGGCGCAATTCGAGGGGATCTTGGCGCATTTCGTGTGACACTGAAGCAGCTTCACATTTACTTAGGAGTAGCCTCTGTGCTGCTCATGGTTCTGTACGCGCCAATGATCCGCAAGCATTGGCGCCAGATTCGCGCGCGCCGCAACCAACGCGCGAATTTGGTGTTCGTGCTCGCGCTCCTGATCGGCTGGGCCGCATCAGGCGTGATCTTGTGGCAGTTCCGGCACATGCCACCAGGCTTGAACAACGCGGCACTCCTCGTGCATGATGTGCTCACCTGGGTCGGAGTGCCGTATGCCGTGTACCACGCCATCTCGCGCAGCCGATGGCTCAAGCGCCAACAGCGGCTCGAGCAAGCCGCTGCTAGCAGGCCGCCTGCCGCCGCGAGCGTCGCAGCGGCAGACATAGCCCCGGTGGCGTCCGAAGACGCCACTGCAGGGCGCACAGCAGCGCAGGCGGTTATCGCCGCGCTGAAGGAATCACCGATCACACGCGCCTCCTTCCTGCGACTCGTCGCAGGGGTGCTGCTCGTGATCGCGGTCGGCCCCGCCTTTTATCGCTGGATAAAAGGCGCCTTCGATACCGGCGGGTCGTCGACCGCCGAATATGTGGCCAATGACGGCAACCGCATGTTGCCGCCGCCAGCGCCATTGCCCGACTCCGCCGCTGTTGTAGGCGGAGGGGCCAAAGGGAATTTCCGCATCTACACGGTGACGGAAATACCATCGTTCTCCTCAGACACCTGGAAATTCGCGATTTCAGGTCTCGTGGATAAACCCAATGCGTGGAACTGGGAACAGTTCCTACAGATGAAACGCACGGTTCAAGTAAGTGACTTTCACTGTGTGACAGGATGGTCCGTGTACAAATGTACATGGGAAGGCATTCCACTGAAACAGCTGTTAGCGGCGGCTGGTGTTCAAGCATCGGCAAAATTTGTGAAATTTTATTCAGGCGATAAAGTATATACAGATGCACTGTCCTTGAGTCAGGCAAACGGAGATGATATCATGGTCGCCGTCTTGATGGACGGTAAGCCGATTCCACAGCAACTAGGTGGACCAGTGCGACTGATTGTGCCTCAGATGTACGCCTATAAATCAGTGAAATGGCTGCAAGGTATCGAGTTAATCGAGAAAGAGCACATGGGGTATTGGGAAGTACGGGGCTACGATAACGATGCTTGGGTAGGCAAATCAAACGCCTAATATAAGTTCAGTGCTGTTGAAGTGGGCACTGACTTTTTGCGAAAATTTTGATATAGTAAGGGCAAAGAATCCTGTGCGGAATGAGGGGCATTTGCCATGCAAATTACATCTATCAATGTGGGGTTACCCCAGCATATAACATATCAAGGAAAAGAGCTGACCACGGGGATTTATAAAACGCCGGTCAGCTCCTCTTTGTTTGTATCCAAGGTACAAATTGACGGGGATGGGCAGGCCGATCTAACGGTTCATGGCGGTGTTGATAAAGCCATCTGCGTGTATCCTGAAGAGCACTATGCGTACTGGGAAGACTTTAGGGGCCATACATTGGACGCTGCTACGTTTGGTGAAAATCTGACGATTCGCGGCTTGCAGGAGCATGAGGTTTGTATTGGTGATCAATTTGCCATTGACGAGGTTATCGTGCAGGTCTCACAGCCTAGGCAGCCTTGTCATAAGCTAGCAAAGCGTATGGATTGGCCAGAAGCAACGCTGTACGTTCAGGAAACAGGATATACAGGTTATTATTTTCGCGTACTGAAAGTGGGTTACATTGCACCGGACTCCAAGATGAAACTCATCGCTAGAGATGAAGCGGGTGTGACGGTTGCCTTCGCCAATCAGATCAAGTATCACGATAAGTTCAATATCGATGCGATCAAAAGAGTGCTTTCTGTAGATAGCCTTTCGGCTAGCTGGAAGCAGTCGTTTAGGAAAAGATTGGCGGAGCTCGAGGCATGATGACAGGTGTTATACTTGCAGGGGGCTTGAATCGCCGCATGGGTGGGAAGCACAAAGCACTTCTGCCTGTGCAAGGCGAAGCTATTCTCTTAAGACAACTGAAAGAAATGTCGCGTGGATGCGAGCAAATTATTGTGGTGACCAATGACATTGAAACCCTTAAGCCGTTGCTGGTTAAGGTTAAGGATATTGGGGTGCAGTGTGTGAGTGACCATTATATCCAAAAGGGGCCGTTAAGCGGCATCCACGCTGCCATGAAAGTCGCAAGCGGGTCTCATGTATGGGTTGTTGGGTGCGACATGCCTTTTATTTCTGTAGATGCAGCTAAGATGATGGCAGAATTGTGCCGAGATTCGAATGTGGATGCAGTTATTCCTGAGATAGAGGGACGTCTGCATCCCCTGCATGGGATCTATGCAAGAGAAGTTGGGCCTGAAACCGAGCTGCTGCTTGGGCAACAAAACTACCGCTTGATGGGGCTGCTTGAGCATTTGGATTGGCAGTCTGTGGATGAGGATTATTTGGTTCAACGTGGTCTTCGAACTGATTTCGTAACCAATATTAATACGCCAGAAGAATATGAGTATATGTTAGATAATCTACCGCGATAATTCATTTTTCTAGTTAAAATGCTTGATAATCTAGGAATTTGTTAGAAAATATGCCATAATGAACAGAGAGAGAAGGTGAACTCCGATGCCAAAGCAGCTATTGGATCGTTTTGGACGGATGCATGATTACCTGCGCATCTCAGTGACAGATCGTTGTAATTTGCGTTGTGTATATTGTATGCCGGAAGATGGAATGGAATTTGAACCGGATGAGAAGCTGTTAACTTTTGATGAAATAACCGAGATTGTCCGAGTACTAGCTGGACTTGGTGTTCGCAAATTGCGATTAACTGGGGGAGAGCCGTTGGTTCGTAAAAACCTAGAGCAGCTGATCGGCATGTTATCACAGATTCCCGGTATTGAAGATATAGCATTGACTACGAATGGGATTTACTTTGCGTCACGGGCTGAGAAGCTCCGTGCAGCAGGGCTAACTCGTGTAAATATCAGTTTGGATTCCTTAAGGGCAGATCGGTTCTCATTAATCACCCGCGGTGGTGATATTCGTCGCGTGCTTGCCTCCATTGAAGAAGCATATCGTGTAGGGATTACGCCGATTAAGCTGAATGTGGTGCTGATGAAAGGCATTAATGATGACGAGATTGCTGATTTCTTACAAATGACAATTGATCGACCGATTCAAGTTCGTTTTATTGAATATATGCCTATCGGTCATCAAGATGAGGATTGGAAAAAGCGTTATTTATCTCTTACAACGGTTCTCGATCGCTGCAAGGAAATGGGTTGGGAAGCAACAGCTTCGAACGCGGTTTATGGCAACGGCCCAGCACAGAATTATCGCATTGAAGGTGCGTTAGGCTCATTCGGTCTCATTCATCCGATTAGCGATCACTTCTGTGAAACCTGCAACAGGCTGCGGCTGACGGCAGATGGCAATATCAAACCTTGCTTATACTGGTCGGACGAATTTAATGTGCGAAAATATATAGGGGATGATGCTGCGGTGGAAGATTTGTTCTTCCGAGCGCTGGATATTAAGCCACAAAATCACGAGATGGCACAGGCTTTGATGAATGAAGAGCAGTCGCATACACCAACTATTCGTCGAATGTCTCAAATCGGCGGTTAGCTAACGGGCACAGGGAGGCATGGGAAGCAAGTGAGCAGCGAAATGAAGCTTAGGTTTGGCCGTAAAGTGATCTCTGTGGATGAAGCACGAGCATCACTTTACGAATATGTTAAACCCATAGAAACGGAAACTGTTTCGCTTCCGGCGTCTTTTGGCAGAATGTTAGCAAAAGATATTTATGCGGATCATGCTGTACCACATTTTCGCAGATCAGGTGTGGATGGGTATGCAGTACGTTCCCAGGATATCGCAGCGGCGACTCCAGACAATCCGATTGTGTTACATGTGATTGAACGAATACCAAGCGGTACTGTACCTAACTGCACGGTTCAAGCAGGAATGGCTGCTCGCATCATGACGGGGGCGCCTGTTCCAGATGGTGCTGATACGGTTGTGATGTTGGAGATGACAGATTCCTTGCAGGATGAGGTACTTTCATCATTGGGTGCCAAGGTGAAGATTAAGAAAAATGTGCAAGCAGCAAGTAATATTACGGCGATCGCTGGTGAAGTTAGTCTTGGGGAGTTAGTGATCCCACAGGGGACTCGGATTGGTCCAGGAGAAGCCGCGATATTAGCGACCTTCGGGTTCTCCATGGTTGAGGTGTACCGAAGGCCAAGAGTGGCTATTTTCTCAACTGGTTCTGAGCTCTTACAAGTCGAACAGGAGATGCAGCCAGGGAAAATACGTAACAGTAACAGTTACATGTTAGCGGCTCAAGTGGAAGCAAACGGGGGAGCAGCCCTCATCATGCCAGCGCTCTCGGACGATCCAGGGCAGGTAGAAGGCGCACTTGAAGCTGTACTGCCTGAGGTCGATCTTATTCTGACTTCTGGTGGTGTCTCTGTTGGCGATTACGATGTACTTGTCGATGTATTCGGTCGATTCGATGGGAAGCTATTGTTTAATAAAGTAGCGATGCGACCAGGCACTCCAACGAGTGCCGCGTTATGGAAAGGCAAGCTGCTCATTGCGCTGTCAGGTAACCCTGGCGCCTCGTTCGTAGGCTTCGAGCTATTGGCTAAGCCGATTATTAAAGTGATGTTAGGGTGTCTGCGTCCGGAAGCGGAAGTGTTAACAGCTTTTTTGGATGTTCCCTACGATAAACCGTCTGTTTATCCGCGTTATATACGAGGGACGACACGAGTGGACGCAGGGTGCTTATGGGTAAGACCCTCTGGCATTGATAAATCGAGCATTATGGTATCGATCAAAGATGCGGATTGCTTAATTTGGCTGCCAGCCGGGGGGCAGGGCTATCAACGTGGTGATGGCGTGAAGGTGTATACAACACGATAATTTAAATGAACTTGTTCCTATTTAGATGTGAAAATCTTGGAAGCAAAATGTTAGGCAGAACATCAATCACCAATATCATCGCAAGTTTGACGCTAACAAGTAACCGTCTGTCAGGAGGGGAAGCTGTGGCGTCTTTTTTGTAGGCAAGGATTTATTTGTTTGGGTTAGGTTGCGAGTTGAGCTAGGGTGGATGGAGTGAAGCAGAAGGTGGAGTAGAGTTTTTTTGTTGAGTTAGAAAAGGGAGATGATCGGAGGGGGAGTTTCGTAATTCTCCTGTGCGCCAAATAATTAGATGGATTTACTGATGTTAATTATTGGTGTTTTTTGAACGAATGCAGAATTGATGGAAAACCTGCAGTTAATTTTGACCATTATACCCGATGTGAATAAAAAAGGCAGTTATAACTACATGTTTTACAGTTAAATTGAGTTTTTGAGGAAATTCCTCAAATATAGATGTACATTTTCCAGTTAATCAAATTTGCAAATTACGATCCGATCAAACTCTACACACTCCACTAACAGAAAGTTTTCTAAATGGAGTTAAAGTCGGCTGCAGAGGGAGAGAGGGGGAGCCTGAATGAAGGAAACGCATCTCATGAGTGTTGGGCTCGACATCGGAACCTGTACAACGAAGCTTGTTGTAAGTCGGCTTACATTGGCGGAACGCGGTTCATCATACACCATTTCACGAGATGAAATCACGGAGAGAAAGCTTCTGTATGAGAGTCCGATTCATCGGACGCCATTGATTGATCCTATCACGTTAGATGCAGCTCAGCTCACGGAATTTCTAGAAGCGGAGCTTGCGACTGCAGGTGTAGAGCTTGCTGATATTGGCAGCGGCGTCATCATGACGGGCGAAACCGCGACGAAAACGAACGCTGAAGCCCTTTTACATAGACTCGCGGAACAAGCAGGCGCTTTCGTTGTGGCAACGGCGGGAAGTGATTTGGAAGCCATCATGGCCGGTAAAGGTTCAGGAGCAGCTTGGCGTTCGCAAACGCTTCAGAACACGGTAGCGAACATGGACATAGGGGGCGGCACAGCGAATATTGCCTGGTTTCGGAACGGAATACCGATTGCAACGGTAACCTTTCATATGGGGGGAAGCGTCATTCGATTGCAAGCTGATGGAACGGTGACTTATGTGTCCTCAGCCATTCAGCGTTGGCTGGATGAGCAAGGCATGTTAATGGTGCCAGGTCAAATCGTCGACATCCCTGAGCTGCGAGAGCTGACATGTCGCATGGCACGGGCTGTCGGGCAGTTTGTAGCTGGCAGTCCAGATAAGGCAGGGAACGAGCTTCTGCTTCTAGGCCAGCGTCCCAACCAGCTCCCGCAAGCAGATGAATGGACACTGTCTGGCGGTATTGCAGAGCTGCTGTCACGTCCAGCAATTATGGAGCTAGCGGAGGTCACAACCTATGACGATATCGGTCCCCTACTTGCACAAGCTATTCAGGAGATGTGGACGGAGCTTGGCTTTCCGTTGGTGAAGGCAGGGCACATGCAGCGGGCAACGGTCATAGGAGCGGGTTTGCAGAGCGTGGAGCTCAGTGGCTCGACCATTCATGTCGACGCTGGTACGCTGCCCATACGTAATGTACCGATTGTGAAGCTCCACATACAGCAGGAACCGGTTAGGCTAGCTACTGCTTTAAAAGATCTTTTTCAACAAGCAAGTCAACTCTACGGAACATCGAATCAGACACCATTTGGGATTGCACTTACGACAGAGCAGGAGCAGTCCTATACCTATAAACACTTGCAAGTGCTTGCGAGCCAACTAATCCCTCCGTTGACTTCCCATTTTACACATCAACACACGATAGTCATTCTGTGCGATCAAGATATGGCCAAAGCACTGGGCCAGTTACTCTCACTCGGATGCCAAGGGARCCCTCGCATTGTCTGCCTCGATGGCATTTCGTTGAATTTCGGTGATTATATCGATCTTGGCGAACTAATTGGGAATCGAACGATTCCAATAATCGTAAAAACACTGCTTTTTCCAAATGAGATTTCTGAGGTGCGTCTATGAAATTGAAAACATCGATGAAGGGCCATGTCTACGAGTTTGGGAGTTTGAATGAAGTGTTCGGTAAGGCAAATGAAGAGCGCTCTGGTGATGACTTGGCAGGTGTCAGTGCCTCAGATCTCAAGGAAAGGATTGCAGCAAAGACCGTACTTGCAGATCTCCTCCTCACTGAGATTCGAAATCATTCGCTGCTGCCTGCTGAAGAAGATGAGGTATCGCGGTTGATTGAGGAAAGTATAGATGAAACTGTCTATGCTTCTATTAGCCAATGGTCAGTTGCGGAGCTGCGAGAATATATCCTGCGAACGGAAACAACGGGAGATGAGTTGCTTCGAATTTCGAAGGGACTCACGAGCGAGATGATTGCAGCTGTTGCCAAAATCATGTCGAACCTGGATCTCATTCAAGCAGCTTCGCGTATTGAAGTGCGGACAAGGTGTAATACGGAGATCGGGCATCGAGGTACATTGAGCAGCCGAGCACAGCCCAATCATCCGACCGATTCCTTGGAAGGGATGAAAGCTTCGCTATACGAGGCACTGAGCTATGGGATTGGGGATGCGGTTATTGGGATCAATCCCGTAACGGACCATCCACAGACGACCAAAGCGCTGCTAGAAGCGGCGAAGGAAGTCATGGAGACGTGGCGTATCCCGACGCAGAACTGTGTCTTAGCTCATGTGACGACACAGATGGAAGCGATCAAGCAGGGGGCCAGGGCTGATCTTATATTCCAGAGCTTGGCCGGTACGGAGAAAGGCAATCGCGCGTTTGGCATTCATAAGGCGCTTCTGGATGAAGCGGATGCCTTGATTCATAGAATGGGCAGTGCGGCGGGGCCGAATCGGTGGTATTTTGAAACGGGGCAGGGTTCGGAGCTATCTTCGGAAGCGCATCATGGCATAGACCAAGTGACGTTGGAAGCGAGATGCTACGGATTAGCTAGAATCTACAAGCCTTTTTTGGTTAATACGGTGGTAGGTTTTATCGGTCCAGAGTATTTGTACAATAGCAAGCAAGTTATACGTGCAGGCCTTGAGGATCATTTTATGGGCAAAATGCATGGTCTCCCGATGGGGGTTGATGTGTGCTATACCAATCATATGAATGCTGATCAAAATGATATGGATTCCTTAGCGGTCATGCTGGCTTCTGCTCATGTGAACTTCCTGATTGGCGTACCTATGGCGGATGACTGCATGCTCAATTACCAATCACTCAGCTACCACGATATTGCGACTTTACGCGAGTTGTTTGGGCGCGCGCCAGCACCAGAATTTCGAGATTGGCTGCAAGACATAGGCCTATGGTTGAACGGTACGCTAAGTCCGCTAGCAGGTGATTCTAGGCTATTCTGGCGAGGAGGTGGAAAGCGTGGATGAATTCGCTCGGATGAAAGCACTAACTCCGGCACGCATTGGCGTTTCTAGATCAGGTACACGTCCATTAACGAGTGAGTTACTGACTTTTCGATGGGATCATGCTAGCAGCGTGGATGCTGTGCACAATGAGGTGAGTTCTGCTCTCTTAGCAGAAATGAGGTGGCTCATCGTCGATTCTTGTGCAGAAACGAAGAATATGTATTTGAAGCGTCCTCATCTAGGGAGAGTATTGAAGCCCGAAAGCAAACAGGAGCTATTAGCGAAATGTCAGCTTAGGCCACAAGTGCAAATCGTAGTATCCGATGGGTTAAGTGCAAATAGCATCGAAGCGAATATGCGTGACCTGTATCCTGCCTTGCTGGATTCCTTGCGATTGCGAGGCTTAACAGCGGGAACGACAATCTATGTGAATCGCGGACGGGTAGGCTGTATGGATGCCATCGGAGATTTGTTAAATCCGGAATGTCTTGTGCTGCTTATCGGTGAGAGACCCGGTCTTGTGACTGCTGAGTCGTTAAGTGCGTACATGTGTTATAAGCCAAGAACGGGGGGAACGGATTCGGATCGGATGGTTATTTCGAACATTCATCGCGGTGGAACACCTGCCATGGAAGCGGGGGCGTATATTGGGGGAATGCTGGAAGAAATCTTGAAGCAGCGAACGAGTGGCATCGAATTCAAATGAAAAAGCCCGGCTGCTGAAGCCTCGTAATGAGAAGCTTCAGCAGCTGGGTTTATTTTCGCAGGCGGAAGATGGTCCTAGTAGAAAGTAGCAAGAATGATGACCAACAGTACATAAAGTACAAGAACTAAACCTGCGGAACTTCCGTATCCTGGCGTTCCACAACCAACTGCAGCTGACATAGTATCCCCTCCGGTTTTGAATGTGGGTTAAACACTATATAACATATGTGGGTGGGAACCCTGTTGATTGGACATATGCCCTTATTGAGTGGAACATTCAACTACAAAAAGAGCTGCCCTTGTATGACTCTTAGGGCAGCTCTCTCCATGCATTTAATTGGGAATTTGATACACTTTAATCTTCTGGAAGCCAAAGCTTTGTAATGATTTCCTTGAGCCTGGAATAAAGATGTCCATGCGATTTCCTTTAATGGATCCGCCCGTATCTGTTGCGTAGACGTACATGCCGCCTTTAGGAAGCCCGCTAAACGAATAGCCTTCAATATAAAGCTTCGTGCCAAGTGGAATGACGGAAGGATCAACAGCAACTGTGCCAATTGCTAGTGGGTTGCCCATGTAATCAATGGCTCCATACCCGCCATTTTCAGAAGGATCTGCCGAATAAGCTGTAGATTCGAATACTTGATAATCAGGTGCATGTTGCTCTCCATCTTTACTTAAGATAGCTAGATTACTGCTTGCATCCCACTGTACAGGTACGCCTGCGGTTGTGGAAAGGAAGCGAAGAGGTACATATACACGTCCATTTTGATACTGAGAAGCTCCGTCTAAGATGACCGTTGCATCATCAACGTTAGCTTCTTTTTGCCCTGAAACMAAGGTAATCGTATGATTGTCGTTATTTAGTGTTACCTTAATCTGATTGCCATCTTTCTGCCAGTTGACCGTATATCCGAGCTTCTCCGTTACAAATCGAAGCGGGACTTGGGTGGTGTGGTTGCCATCCAGAAATGGCTGTGCATCAGGAAAATGGATCAGTTCATCATTGACTTGCACTTTCACGGCCATTTCAGCTGCTTGAGCTGTAAATGGGGAAAGAAAGCCTCCAGCCAATACTGCTAGTGAGGCAGCTAGGCTAGTTAACCCTTTGGTAAGCTTATTCAATTGGTAATCCTCCTTCTTGAGCCTTCGAGGTTAGTTGACGGGTTCGGGAAGAAGGTTCTCCCTAGTCTGCTCCAAGCTGAAGCAAATATTCACCCCAAGTATTTCGTCCCCCGTACCAGTGCCTGCATATATGCACTAGACTCGGCTTCAAATATTTTAGCATCACTGGCATGCTTGGGCAACGACCAAAATATGGTTATGCCCATTTATACTAGACTTAGGTCTAGGTTCAAAAACAGTCGATAGTCGGTTTTAGAACCTCAGAAATTGAGCTACCATAAGAGTATGATGATGGATGAGGGGCGATTGTACATGAATAATAATAAGAATCGGGAAATGGATCCTACTAATATATTTGACCGTATTGGCAAAATGGCTGAAACCGTCTGGCACGAGACGATCGGCAAAACGAATCCAGCCACTTCTGACGACGGTAGCCAGATCGCACAGCTTGAGGAACGCTATGAGGAAGCGCTGCAAGCAACGATTGCCTTGCGCAGTAACATCGCGCGAGCGGAAGAGATGGCGAAGCTGCGCGGTGAGCAGGCCGAGCTTGCGATGCGCGCTGGCGAAGAAGATCTAGCGCGGCTTGCCCTGCAAGAGAAGCTGAACGAGGAAGCCGCGAGCGAGCACTACCGCGCGCAGTACGCGAGCAGCCAGGACTTGTGCCTGGCGCTCGCAGAGGAACTGCGCGGGCTGCGTGCGGGACACGCAGCCGAGGATGAGCAGCCGCGCGGCGGGCTGCACGGCAAAGAGGCTCGCGACACATGGCGCGAGCTGGAGGTCACCGGCCGCGAGCTCGGCCGGGAGGCGTTGCAGGGGCTACGCGTAGCGGGCCGCCTGTCGAAGGAGACGCTGAAGGAAGCCGGTGGCAACCTTCAACACGAACTGCGCGCGCTGCGCAGCAAGCTGCAGCATGAGTGGCAGCAGGAGCAGCGTTCTCGCGGTGAGCGAGACCCGCACGACAGCAAATAGTCATGGACGGTGACCTCCACGAAAGCAAAGCCTTGATCTATAAGGATTTGCATCTTGGAGGTCGTCMATTCTTATGGTATGCTAGGAATCGTATGAACGAAAGAGAAATGGCAGCCAGAGGAGGTGCATCGATGGGAGAGGAAACGAAAAATAACCGCAGCCGGAATACAGCGCTTTTGCTGATTGGAGCCGGTATTTTTTTGCTTCTGGAACATACCATAGGCTTTTTTCCCGTTATGGCCGTAATCCTTATTTTGCTGGGCATTCATCGTGTTCGTTCACGCAAAGAGCGCAAGGGCTATGTGCTGATGGGGATTGGTGCCGTCATATTATTCGGTGATCATCTTACCATTGTCATTTCGGTTGTGTTGATTTCATTAGGTTTATTTTTCATTCGATCCAAGCAGATTCATAAAGATGATACGTATACCCAAAAGCAGAAGATTGTTGATAGCCTTCGCCTAGGCCGAGAACCATGGATTCAACGGAATTCCTCGACGTGGTACTTGGTGGGAGAAACGTATATGGATCTTTCCATGGCAATTCTCGAGCAAAAAGAAACGACAGTTATCCTACAAGGTGTTGTAGGAGATATTGATATAAAGGTGCCTGACGATATCGGCGTTTCCGTCACAGCTTCCGTCATGCTGGGTCAGCTTCAAATCGCGGAAGAAAAAGAGTCAGGTGTGATGAACAAAGTCGTTTGGCAATCGCAGAATTATGGGCATTGTGACCATCGGGTGAAACTCATACTTTCTTTCATCGTAGGAGATATAAAGGTCAAAGTATTGTAACTTTCTTTAAATAGTAGAAAATATAGTCTCATATATACATGGGCTATATTTTAGATAAACGAGACCGTTTTTAGAGGACGGTGTAGTCGTTTATTTCAAGGGGGTACTTCACCAAGTGGACGGCTACAAACGACGATTAACGAACATGATCTGGCGCAGCATGGGGGAAGCCATCCTATTTAGCTTCGCCGTTTTCGGAGCTATGCTGTATTTTCTGAATTCAAGTCATTTGATTGAGCCCTTTACCAGTTGGCAGCAGGGAGTCAAGTTCTCGTTCATGGCTTTGTTGATTCTGGGTGTAATTGGGGCGGTATTCGGTTACTGGAACAGTTCTAAGGTGACACGCAGACTTGAGCCCATGATGGAGACGATGATTTTATTAGAAAAAGGGACATTTGCCCGAGAAGGCTTTCAAAACGGGGATGACGATGAGATTGGACGCTTAGGCGAACAACTCAGCCGTATTATGAAGCGATGGGAAGAGCAAGTGACCTCCCTTCAACGGCTGTCGAATAGCAATGCTGAGCTTACCGAGAAAGCCAAGCTTTCCGCGGTTATTGAAGAGCGTCAGCGCTTGGCGCGTGAGCTGCATGATGCGGTAAGTCAGCAATTGTTTGCTATATCCATGACAGCTACGGCTGTTGGACGGACACTGGATAAAGATTTTGAGAAAGCGAAGCGGCAGATTCATCTGATTGAAGAGATGGCTTCCGTCGCTCAATCCGAAATGAGAGCCTTGTTGCTGCATCTGAGACCGATCCATCTCGAAGGAAAACGACTGTCGGAGGGACTCGTTGAGCTCTTGAAGGAGCTAGCGGCCAAGGTTCCAATGGCGATCAGCTGGGATATGGATGAGGAAATCCGCTTGAACAAAGGGATCGAGGATCATTTATTCCGAATTGTGCAAGAGGCGCTTTCGAATGCCCTGCGTCACTCTAAGGCGAATAAGCTGGAAGTGAAGCTGCTGCATCGTTCTGACGGTATCCGGTTAGTGATCCGCGATGACGGTGTTGGTTTTGAGCTGGATGCGAAGAAGCTGACTTCTTATGGCATCGTGTCCATGAAGGAACGCGTGAACGAAATCGGCGGTTCAGTGGATATTATTACAGCACCAGACCGAGGAACACGTATTGAAATTCGAGTACCAATCTTAGCAACCGATCCTCAATTGATCGAAAATTAACATCGTACATAGAGAGGAAGAAGCGAATGGACGACACCTTAATCAAAGTATTACTAGTCGATGATCATGAAATGGTCAGAATTGGACTTGCAGCTGTTCTAGGGACGGAAGATGGGATTGAGGTCGTTGGCGAAGCGAGCAATGGCCACGATGGCATTCGTTTAGCTCAGGAATATCGTCCGGATGTGGTGCTGATGGACCTAGTTATGGAAGGTATGGACGGCATCGAAACGACAAGGAAATTATTGCAACTCTATCCAGATTGTAAAGTCATTGTATTGACTAGCTTCTTAGATGATGAGAAAATGTATCCAGTTATTGAAGCGGGTGCCTTCAGTTATTTGTTGAAAACCTCGCGTGCCTCCGAAATCGCGCAAGCGATTAGAGCCGCGGCCAAAGGACAATCGATTCTGGAGTCGCAGGTGGCTTCGAAAATCATGAATCGCTTCCGTCAACCAAAGCCCGTTGCGGAGCCGCATGAGGAGCTGACGGACCGCGAGATGGAAGTGCTTCGCTTGATCGCGAAGGGCAAATCGAATCAAGAGTTAGCTGATGATTTATTCATCGGCGTGAAGACAGTGAAATTCCACGTCACCAACGTTCTATCCAAGCTAGGCGTAGAAGATCGCACGCAAGCGGCGATTTATGCCTTTAAGCACGGACTGGCGGAATAAGGCAAGGGAGCGATAAATTTGAATGTAGTCAAACAGATTTGGAGCTGGTTTGGTTCCATTGTAATTTCCTTTGTATTAGTCGTCTTTCTAGGTGTTTTTGTGTTTCAATCTACGAGAGTTAGCGGCCATTCGATGGATCCGACATTGCATGATAGTCAGCGCGTGTATGTTTCGAAGCTTTCGCATACGTTTCACTACGAGCCTAATTATGAAGACATTGTCATTATCGACTCTAGGGTTGAAATGAAGCGGACTTTTAAAAATGATTTGTTGGACAGCCCATTGCTCAGCTTATTTGTTCGAGGCGATGATAAACACGTATGGATTAAGCGTGTGATCGGTAAGCCAGGGGATCAGCTTGAGCTGAAGGATAATCAGATGTATCGCAATGGTGAACTGCTGAATGAGTCTTACATCAATGAGGAAATGAGAGCAAACGGGAACAAAAAGTGGACCGTTCCAGCTGAGCATATTTTCGTGATGGGGGATAATCGGAACAACAGCATGGATAGTCGTGTCATTGGCTACATTCCGATTGATCATGTGCTAGGTAAAAAGCTATTTTAAATGGAAAAGGCTGTATCACCCGTTCCGTAGATGATTCTACTTGGGGATACAGCTTTTTTGTTGTAGTTTGCCAGAAGGCAGGTGAATAGGGAGGCTTGCTTGGTTGCTTTAGATGTAAAATATACAGTTAAATTTGCCGGAAATAGCTTGAATCTGCTAATAAATGTAAAATGTACAGCTAATTCTCGACTTTTGTGCTCAATGGGGTAGAAATGGTGGAAATAGCTGGAGTTATTCCAGTTAAATGCGAATAAGGGCTCAAAACTGTGAAAATAGCTACATGTTTTCCAGTTAATATAGAATGGCGTAGCTCCCCGATGGGGGGTGGTTGTTGGTGGCAGCGTAGCTCCCCGATGGGGAAATAGTTGTTGGTGGCAGCACAGCCCCCGAGGTGGGGATGGTTGTTGGTGGCAGCGCAGCTCCCCGAGGTGGAGAGCCGTTTGTGGGGTGTGGCGCTGCTCCTCTAGGTGGAGGGCCGTTTGTTGGATTCAGCGTGGCTGCTCCTATGGTAGCAGGGCTGCTAACCCGCCTCGGAGTACTCCCCGCTCACATCTTCGCATCCAGCAATATACCGCGCAACGGAACCGGTAAATACGCCTCAAGCTGCGATTGATACTGGCCATATGGCTTAAGCGGTGATGTGGAAAGCTGAAACAACGAGACGGAAGGCAGCTGCTGCAGACGATCAATTCGGCTTACTAACGAGCTTGCGAAGTTGGTGAGATCAAGCAAGCTTTTGCGATGAATGCCACTAGGTTGATTAAGTTGCTTCTCTAACACTTCAGGTTGTAGCATCAACTTGCCATTATCACTCTTGGTGATGCCAAGATCGTGCAATGTGTTAGGCTTTGCGGCTTCTTCCAGACCTTGAAGAAGGGCATGGCTCACGTAGTCAGGTGAATCCCCTAGCTGATCTTGCAACTCATTATATGTATGAATAAACGTTTGAAGGTTCTGGGTGAGATCGGCTTGTGACGCTTTAGTCGTGGTGAACGTAGTCGTGTTGACGAGTGTCTGAGCGGATTGTTTGACGGTTTGCGTAGATTGAACTAAGCCAGCCACGTCTTTGGCAGCGTTCTGTGCGAACTGCTTGTAGGCGAGTTGCTCATAAGGTAAATCCAACATTCGTCGTATTGTATTCGATTTACCACCGGTAACCGCACTAACAGCACCAACACGGTAATAATCTTTATGAGTTTGATACCTGTTCACCGCCATGACGGAGGGGTAAGCATTGATCATTACGATCACCTCATTTCTATACGATAAGTATATCACCCCAGTAGACTGGGGTAAATTGGTACTTGTGGGGTCAATTACGTCTTTACCAACATAAGATAGCATTATTGTTTCTTGTGGAGGCGGTGCCATGTGATACGCAAACGTTTGGCTACCATTGACGACCCTGCTATATATCGATTAGTTGTTGAACAATTAGTTCCTTTTTCCAGAATGTATGATTCAGGTAATTCTGTGACATACTCGGAGATCCGTAGGCGACTGAACGCCAATAAAACGTTCGTCATCGCCAAAGGGTACAAACGGCCTTACGGTTTCATTTCGATCATACGTAAATCGAGTAAGCTCTTCATAGATATGCTGGCTGTTGATCCGCGTGAGCAGGGCAAAGGCATTGGACATACACTTATGAAAGCTGCGGAAGACTACGGGCTTAGTGAACGTTGCCATACGGTGGAGCTATTTGTTGATGACAGCAACCCGAAGGCGATCCGATTTTATAGTAAAAGAGGTTATGAGATTGATTCTTATGTACCTGACCTTAGCTGTTACCGTATGAATAAAAAGTTGAAACGTTGAGGAAAGGGCTGTAGATGAGATACACATCCACAGCCTTGATTTCCGTTATTCACTAAACATGGCGGCAATATAGTCCATTTGAATATCTACGGGTCCAGTGGGTCTAGCCGTTGGGGCTTGGAGCGGTCCTCCAAAACGGATCAGACCGAAGGAAGATAACGGATCTTCTGTTGATGGCTGAGTTGGTGAAACAGGTTGAGCTTGCTTCTTTTTCCCCTTTTTCGTAAGCATTGGCTTGGTATTTTTGGAAGAGGACTTCGTGTTCGCTTGTCGATCGTCATTAAGGATGAGTTTGTTTTTCTCCACGCGACTGACGATTCCATATATCTCAGAGCCATTTGTTAAGAAGACAAGAACGGGCTTTCCGACAAGGTTTTTGCAGCTTTTTTCGGTGATTGGGTGAAAGGGTTGCATGACTTAGGGCACCTCCGTATTCGTATGTACTGTTAGCCTATGCCACGCAGAATGTAACGGTATAGACGGATGTCTAGTTTCTTATAAGAAAATGTTATGGGTTAAAGTGGGTATATAAGTTGAATAGCTTGACAATTTTAGGTATGCTAAGCATATTAACTAATTCTAATAGAGAAAGAATGATGCATAGATGAGTGGAGCTGTGTTTTATATTTTCGGAGCAACGGGTGATTTAGCCAAAAGAAAACTGTTTCCAGCCTTTTATAGCCTTTATCGCGAAGGTAAGCTGGGAGAAAACTTTGCTGTAGTTGGTCTAGCTCGCAGACCGCGGACGAACGAGCAATTCCGTGAAGATGTGAAAAATTCGATTCAAGATTTCGCTCGTTACAAAAATACGGATGCTGCAGAATGGGAAAAGTTCGCCCAAAGATTCGAGTATATGTCTCTCGACATTAACAATGTTGCAGGTTTCCATGAACTGAATACACTGACAGCGAAATTGGATGAGAAGTATCAAACGGGCGGTAACCGTCTGTTCTATTTGGCGCTTGCACCTGAGTTGTTTGGCAATGTTTCGTACAATTTAAGTGAAGGAGGCTTGCTCCAAACGGAAGGCTGGCATCGCTTAGTTATTGAAAAACCATTCGGTTACGATTTGCCATCTGCGGAGCGTTTGAATGGACAGCTTCGTCAAGTATTCGAAGAGAAAGATATTTACCGTATCGATCATTACCTGGGTAAAGAAATGGTCCAAAACATCGAGTTCGTTCGTTTCGCGAATGCTTTCTTCGAGCCGCTTTGGAATAATAAATACATAGCGAACATTCAGATCACGTTGAGTGAGACTGTGGGTGTAGAAGAGCGTGGTGGCTACTATGACCACTCAGGGGCGCTTCGCGATATGGGTCAAAATCACATGCTGCAAATGCTGATGATGATGGCGATGGAACCGCCTAGCCGTCTACATCCGGAGGATATCCGAGATGAGAAGGTGAAGGTACTCCGTTCACTTCGTCTGTTCGAAGACGGTGAGGATGTACGTGCGAACGTGATTCGCGGTCAATATGCCAGCGGTTCTGCCAAAGGCAAAGCACTTCCTGCATACCGTGAAGAGGATTCTGTGAATCCGCAATCGACGACAGAGACTTATTTTGCAGCGCGTGTTCACGTGGATAATTTCCGCTGGGCGGGTGTGCCATTCTATATTCGTACCGGAAAACGATTACCGGTCAAAACGACAGAGGTCGTTGTCGAATTCAAGAACATTCCAAACAATGTCTATTTGGCCAAAAAGCATGAGCTTGAGCCGAATCTGCTCGTATTCCGAGTGAATCCGATGGAAGGCATCTATTTGAAAATGAACGCGAAGCAGCCTGGTTCAGAGGGTGTGATCGTACCGGTTGCGATGGACTTCTGCCAAAGCTGTCAAATCGGCATCAATACGCCAGAGGCTTACGAGCGCTTGCTGTATGATGCAACTCGCGGGGATTCCACTTACTTTACGCGTTGGGATGAAGTTGCGCTTGCATGGTCTTATGTGGATCGCATTGCTGCTGCGTGGAACGAGCAGACCGAAGATCTCAAGCACTATCCTGCTGGATCTTGGGGCCCTGAAGAAGCAGCGAAGCTGTTGAGTGATGATGGGTTCAAGTGGTGGCCGATTAACGGCCAGAATGAAGGGGAAGTCGATTGGGAAGCTATTCAGAAAACAACCGTATTGGCTTAGAATAAGGAGTTTATCCAACAGGCGAATTTCGCCTGTTGGTTTTTTGCATGTGGGTACAAGCGCAGCAAGAAATCACTTGATGATGTCGAGTCTGGACGACGTATAGGACACAATTTGTGGTATACTAGTGAATATGGCCATTTTTTCATTTTATACACTTGAGGTGCATCGATGTCACGAAGAGCGTTTGTGCGATGGCTGCTTGCCATTGGGGCTGTTTTAGTAGGATTAAGTGCTTGGTTTAGTCTGTTGGTTAAGAAAAAATTCATTCCCGAAGAACAGGCTGTGGCCGCACCCGTAGCAAGCTCCGAGCCTCCTCAACAAGCTACGCCAGCGCCTTCGGAGGAACCTCTGCCTCTTGGCCCATTGATGTCCTTTTTTATCTTAAGTGATCTTCATGTTACATCGGGTGATTCGCTTCCTAATAAAAAGCTAAGGCTTGCGTTAGATGATGTCACGCAATTCGATGGTCCTGTCGATGCGATTATGCTAACCGGTGATTTGACGGATACAGGAACTGATGTTGACTATAAGGCATTGCGTGCCATATTGAATAATTATAAGCTTCCGCCTATGCATGGGAATATGGGGAATCATGATTATTATACGATTTGGATTAATAAAGCGAATAGTTGGGATCAGGATAATGTACCGAATGGCAAAAGTGATGCGGTAAGTAGAGACAATTTCAAGAAGTTCATGGGCTATACGTCCATTTATAATGATTTTACGACGAACGGACACTCTATCTTATTGCTGTCACAAGAAGCTTACGTGCAAGAGAAGCCTGAAGTGGGTGAAGGTGCATGGTACTCCGATGAACAACTCGCTTGGTTCAAAGGAAGACTGGGCAATTTATATAAACCAGGAAGACCTCTATTCGTGATGACGCATCAACCATTGCCACCTGTTGGTACCGATGGGGCTACTCACCAGCTCATTCGGGCTATTCAGTTCCGCGAAACGTTGAAGCCATACAAGAATGTATTCGTCTTCTGTGGACATCGCCATCAAGATTTTCAGAATGGAACACCGCACTATATTCAGGAAACGTTCCATTATTTCCATAATGCCTCTGTAGGGAGAACGCTGAATCGGGCATATCAGCAAACTGCACAGGATAAAGCACAAGGGATTTATGTGCAAGTATTTGCAGATAAAGTGGTTGTGCGCGGCAGGGAATTCAGCAATCGCACGTTCATTGAAGAAGCGAACTGGACCGTTCCCTTGGAGAAAGCACACGCTTGATTTTGAATAGTCTATATGTAAAGAAGAAGGGAATAAACGAACACATGAAAACGCAACTCACTAAACTTCTCGAAACGGAAGTCGCTAAACGACGGACGTTCGCGATTATTTCTCACCCGGATGCGGGGAAAACAACTTTAACTGAGAAACTGCTTTTGTTCGGGGGCGCAATTCGCTTAGCCGGAACAGTTAAAGGTCGTAAAGCTAGTAAACATGCTACGTCAGATTGGATGGAAATTGAGAAACAACGGGGGATCTCTGTAACGTCAAGCGTTATGCAGTTCGACTATGAAGGTCACCGCGTCAATATTCTAGATACTCCAGGTCACCAAGACTTCAGTGAGGACACCTACCGTACGTTGACAGCCGCGGATAGCGCGGTGATGTTGATCGACGTTGCAAAAGGGGTCGAGACCCAGACGAAGAAGCTTTTCCAAGTATGCCGTATGCGTGGGATTCCCATTTTCACATTCATTAATAAATTGGACCGTGAAGGCCGTGATCCGTTCGAGTTATTAGAAGAGCTTGAAGAAGTACTCGGTATTCGTTCTTATCCGATGAACTGGCCAATTGGGTCAGGGAAGCAGTTCTGTGGGGTTTACGACCGCGGGAAATCACAGCTAGAGCTATACCAAGGCGACGATCACAAGGATATTGAAGTCCGCAAGGTAGATGGCGTAGAAGATCCGTTAGTGAAACAAATCGCAGGTGAGTTCCTACACAAGCAATTGTGCGGAGATATCGAGCTGTTGGATGTTGCTGGTGACCCTTTTGATATGGAAAAAGTGATGAAGGGTGAACTTACGCCTGTTTTCTTCGGGAGTGCGGTGAATAACTTCGGTGTTCAGACGTTCCTTGAGAACTTCCTACAATTAGCACCACAGCCAGAGCCGCGTACTAGCACGGCTGGTGTAATCGAACCAACGAGAGAGAAATTCTCTGGTTATGTGTTCAAAATTCAAGCGAACATGAACCCAGCACACCGCGACCGCGTAGCTTTCTTGCGTATCGTCTCTGGAAAGTTCGAACGGGGAATGTCCGTGAAGCATGTAAGGCTCGGCAAGGATATTAAGCTGGCACAGCCGCAGCAGTTCCTAGCCCAAGATCGTGATATCGTGGAAGAGGCTTTCCCAGGGGATATCATTGGTCTATTCGATCCAGGTATTTTCCGAATTGGTGATTCCTTAAGCGAGGGAGAAGAGGTTATTTTCGATGAGCTTCCTACCTTCTCACCAGAGTTATTCAGCAAGGTGTCGATCAAAAATGCTTTGAAGCAAAAGCAGTTCCTGAAAGGGATCGATCAGTTGACGGAAGAAGGGATGATCCAAGTCTTCACGACGATTGGCTTCGAAGATATGATTCTTGGCGTCGTAGGCCAACTTCAATTCGAAGTACTGGAGCATCGGATGAAATCGGAATATGGTGTGGATATTCTTTTGCAACGACAGAATTATCAATTCGCCCGTTGGATTATCGATGATAAAATTGATCCAGCTAAATTCCRCATTAACTCCCAATTGGTCAAAGACAAGAAAGGGAATTTCGTAGGCTTGTTCGAAAGTGAATATGCGCTGCGCTCTTCCATCGATAAAAATCCAACCGCACAGTTCTTAACAAGTGCTCCTTAATAGCTAGACATGATAAAGAGGCTCTCCTGATGGATTTCAGGGGCAGCCTCTTCTTGTATTTTTGTCGCCAATGCTCTGTTGCCTTCATACACTAGGATGGGGTGAATTCGAAGCTGGAGGCCTGGTATGAAGAGAATTAGGAAGAAGAGTACAAAGAAACCGATAAGTTTGAATAGGGCAAGATACGTAAGCAGCAAAATTGGCAAAACGAAGGCCGTCGAGTCTGTCGAATCACTTCGCAAGTATGTGCCAAGCACCAAGTGCATGACGGCTGTAACCTTACAAGAAATGCTCGAACAATATAAAATGGTCTACGTGAAACCTAATATAGGCATGTTCGGGAACGGTGTGATTCGTATCGAGCTGGCAGGGGAAGAAGCAGAAAAATCCTATTCCTACCAATCTGGTGTCACCATCAAAAGGTTCAAAACCTTCGCTGACATGTACGTCTCGCTGCTCAATGTGACAAGAAAACGGCCTTATTTAGTACAGAAAGGGATTCATCTGTTGACTTACAAGGGAAACCGCTTTGATCTTCGCGTTATGGTGCAGCAATCACCTACTCGCAAATGGGAGACAACAGGGGTTATCGGCCGCGTGGCACATCCCGCAAAGATTGTGACGAACTTTCATAATGGAGGTACGTTGAAATCGGTGGATACCTTGTTAAAGGCGTATTTGCCTCCTACGGAGAGGAATGGGTATGTGAAACGGCTGCAAGTGATGGGGATTCAAGTGGCTAAGGCGATTCATACAAGGTATAGAGGGGTAAAAGAGATAGGCGTTGATGTAGCCTTAGATAAAGATTTGCAGCCATGGATTCTTGAAGTGAATACAAGTCCAGATCCTTATATTTTTCGGAGATTAAAGGATAAACGCATTTATGCCAAAATCAGAAAATACGCCAAATCATACGGCCGGTTATGAAATCATAACCGGTCTGTTGTCATTCATATGAAAGGTTTGTTCAATCTCATAAGCAGAAATCGGAGGGCTAAGCAAGAAACCTTGAATGGTTGTACAGGTTGTTTCTTTAAGAATATCAAGTTGCCCTACATCCTCAACCCCTTCGGCGACAACTTGGATATTAAGGGCATGACCGAGGTGAATGATGGCGTTCGTAATCGCCCAATCATTGGAATTACGTTGAATGTTTTTGACGAAGGAACGGTCGATTTTGAGGCAATGTATAGGAAACTCCTTCAAATAATTGAGGGACGAATAGCCAATCCCAAAATCATCGATGGAAATGGAAATTCCTTTGGAACAAAGCTTATCAAGGACGGCGATGGTTTTCTCCATATTTTGCATAATTGAGCTTTCGGTAATTTCGAACTCCAAATAAGAGGGGGGAATGCCGGTTTGTTGTATGATGTGAATGGCTTTATCCGCAAAGTCCTCATCTTGAAACTGGCAAGGCGAAATGTTGACCGCAACTTGATAATCAAGCTTATTTTCAGCGAGCCATCGTGCTTTCTGTAGACAAGCCTCCCGCAATACCCATTCACCAAGTGGCAAAATGAGGCCTGATTCCTCAGCAAGGGGGATGAAATCGGCAGGCGCAATCATGCCATGCAGGGGATGATTCCAACGCAMCAGGGCTTCCAGACAACTAATTTGACCAGTCGAGAGTTCGAGTCGAGGTTGATAGTATAACAATAGCTGATTCTCTGTGATTGCTTTGCGCAGGTCATTTTCCATTTGAATCTGGCTAGCAAAACGTTGTTGTGTTGGTAAGGGGTGAAAAGTAATGAGTTTATTCTTGCCTGTTTGTTTGGCAATGAGGAGTGCTTGCTCCGCTTGGTGGAAAGCTTGTGGTACATTCTCAGGTGTTATTGTAAGGTCACTCAGACCGAAGCTTGCACGAAGGAAACAGTCCTGATCCTGGTAAGTAAAAGGGGGCTCAAATACCTGCATAACACGATGTAGCGCAGATTGAAGTTGTTCTTGTTTGTGTGCTCGAAGAAGAAGTGTATATTCATCATCGCCAGACCGAACAACAAGATCAATGTGATCCAGTCCTTTCAATCTGCGGTTTATTTCATGCAGTAGATGATCTCCGCATGCGTATCCTAAGGAGAAATTTACTTGGCGAAAACGATCAATATCAAAAATAAGACATGCACGGATCTGAGCGGTTGAGGTGTCAACGTGTTTCCGAACAGCATGTTCTAACTGGGCAAGGAGCTGCCCACGAGAGTGAAGTCGAGTGATCTGTGATCGGCTTGTGAGAGCTTCGATCGTTGATGACGCAGTGAACCGAAGATGGCGCCAGATTGCTTTCATTTGCTATCACTCATTCCATCTCATAGTTGTCCCAATATCCTTTATCATAAAGGTCTAAGAGGAGATAAACAATATTAAGAGTTTGCTTTTATGACAAAAAATGGACTTTATTTCCGTGTTTCTTAATGAAAAATTGATGTAAATGTCGAATTGTGACGATAATGAGTTGAAGAGTAAAATTCTGAATTTATATTGACAGAAGTAGCCCCTGAATGAGAAAATGTACGCGTGTACATTTTGCGTGAAATTAGGCGGAAAGGAGCCAATCAACATGGTGACGAGAAAAGAGGTTGCTGACTTAGCCAAAGTATCTGAGGCGACTGTATCTCGTGTATTCAATGGACTTGGTCCGATGAAGCCTGCAACCAAAGAAAGAGTTCTCGCAGCAGCGAAGGTACTTGGGTATCATCCGAATGCAATTGCGCAAAGCTTTGCTCGAAGAAGAAGCGGTAATTTGGGGGTCGTCCTTCCCTATATGCCGAAGGTGCATCTGTTTTCTGCGTATTATTTCGCAGAGATTCTTAGTGGGATTGGGGAGCAGGTTAGGGAGCAAGGCTATGACATGTTATTGTCCCTCTTAACACCAGATGATGATTTGGATTACGGCCGGTTATACCGCTCGCAAAAGGTAGATGCCTGTGTCATTCTCGGGGCGAGAGATACCGAATCACAGCGAAGTTCTTTGCTGCAATTGCAGGAACAGGGACTACCTTTCTGCTTGGTCAATCAACGATTCGAGGGTCTATCCTTCCTGGAAGTTGATGCGGATCATGTGGAGGGGAGCTATCGAGCGGTTCGTCATTTACTGGATGAAGGCTATCGGAAGATTGCCTTTCTCAATGGTTCTCCTCAATATACGAATTCCTTGGATAGACGTCTTGGGTATCAAAAGGCGATGTTAGAAGCTGGCTTAACGATGGATCCTTCTCTGCAATTTGAGGGGAACTACAGCCGGACTAGCGGATATGAGATTGCCGCGAAGGTGTGGGAGAACCGTGATCAAATAGAGGCTGTATTTGCGGCTAATGATCGAATGGCCATAGGACTCATGCAAGGACTTCGCGAACGGGGATGGATAGCTGGGCGAGATTATGCGGTCATCGGGTGCGATGACTCGGATGCTGCGAAGCTAAGTGATCCACCTCTCAGCTCTATTAAAGTGCCTTTTTTTGAAATGGGCAAACAGGCAGCTCGTGCCGTTCTAGCAAGCGTTGGGCAGGGAAGCAGCGAGGCAGGGCTGCAAGTTAAGCTGCCGACGGAAGTGAAGATTAGGCAGTCGTCGAAGAGTGAGCGTTGAGAGCGGGGAGCTGAGGGGTAGGTGCTGAATGGGAGCAGAGAGTTGAAAGTAGAAATTGATGTGTGATGATGAGTGCAAAGTGCTGGATGGATACAGCGTGTGAAGTGAGAGTAGCTAGGGTGTTTGTAAAAATAACTGGATTTCCTGTAGGTAATTTCTTTGGATATGGAAGAAATAGCTGTATGTTTTCCAGTTATTGTATGGGTGATGGGTTGGGTGGTTAGTCGGCTTGGGGTAAGTGGTAGGTGAGAGGCTCGATTCGAACACACTTGGGGAGGCGTGTATGGGATGAAAAAAACGTTCAATATCGGTATGATTGGCTATAAATTTATGGGAAAAGCACATAGTCATGCCTATAAAGATTTACCTATGTTCTTTCCACAGACGGCGATTCCGAAGATGAAGCTCATCTGTGGTCGCAACGAGAACGGTGTTCGCCAAGCAGCCGAGCAATTCGGCTGGGACGGGTATGTAACAGATTGGCGCGAGCTGGTTACGCATCCGGATATCGACGTCGTCGATATCAATGCGCCGAGTGATGCGCACAAGGAAATTGCTTTGGCGGCGGCGAAGGCCGGCAAGCATCTGTTCTGCGAAAAGCCGCTGGCGCTGACCCTTGCGGATGCAAGGGAGATGCTGGAGGCGGCTGAAGAAGCTGGCGTGAAGCACATGGTGGGCTTCAACTATCGTTTTGCACCAGCGGTACAGCTGGCGAAGAAGCTCGTGGAGAGCGGCCGCCTCGGCCAAATCTACCACTTCCGTGCTTGGTTCTTGCAGGATTGGATCGTCGATCCGACGTTCCCGTTGGTATGGCGTTTGCAAAAGGAGATTGCGGGATCAGGATCGCATGGCGATCTGGGCGCGCATCTCATCGATCTGGCGCATTTCCTCGTTGGCGAGATGACCGAAGTGATCGGAATGAGTGAAACATTCGTGAAGGAGCGTCCGCTTCCGACATCGATGACTGGGCTTAGTGCCAAAGGCAGCAAAGATGCCCCACATGGTCCTGTTACAGTTGATGACGCGACATTATTCATGGCTCGCTTCGCGAATGGTGCATTGGGCAGCTTCGAGGCAACGAGATTTGCTCCCGGGCACCGGTGTACGAACTCTTTTGAAATTAACGGCAGCAAAGGTAGTGTGAAATTCGATTTCGAGCGATTGAATGAGTTGCAGGTGTATTTTACAAGTGATGATGAGGATGTTCAGGGCTTTAGACGCGTGCTAGCAACGGATGCCTCACATGCTTATATGGATGCTTGGTGGCCAGCAGGACATACGATTGGGTATGAGCATACGTTTGTGCATGAAGTTGTGGAGCTGATGACAGCGCTTTCCGAGGATCGGCAACCGGTTCCGAATTTTGTGGATGGCGTCAAGTGTCAAGAGGTACTGGAAGCCGTGGATCAATCGATCGCACAGCGCCGTTGGGTTCGTATAAGTGAAGTATAACAGGGTCATGGAGAGAGGAGCCGAAATGGCATGAGTCAGAAACAAGCATTGATTGTATGGGGTGGCTGGGATGGTCATCAACCCGAGGAAGTTGCGGGGATTTTTGCAGGTCTGCTGCGTGAAGAGGGCTATGGGGTAGAGGTTTCGGCTACGCTGGACAGCTTCCGGGATGAGGAACGATTGGCAAGTATTGATCTGATCGTTCCTGTGTGGACGATGGGGCAAATTGAGAAAGAACAGCTAACTCCTCTGATTAACGCGGTCCAAGTAGGCGGAACAGGGATTGCAGGCTGTCATGGCGGTATGGCGGATTCTTTCAGAAATGAAGTGAACTATCAGTATATGGTTGGCGGACAGTGGGTGGCACATCCGGGCAATGATGGTGTTACCTATACGGTTCGTATGAAAGACAGCGAGCAGCCGCTGACCGCGGGCATCGGTGATTTCGTCGTCGTTTCGGAAAAATATTATATGCATGTCGATCCTGCGATTAAGGTGCATGCCGTGACTGATTTTGACGATGTGGAGATGCCGGTTATTTGGACCAAAACGTATGGTGCAGGCAAAGTCTATTATAATTCACTGGGCCATCAGGCTAACATTGTTCGAATGCCAGAGACGTTAGAATTAATGCGACGCGGATTGCTTTGGGCAACACGCTAACTATAGGGGGATATAAAGCGATGAGAAAGATGAAGGTTGGTATCATTGGATGTGGAAATATAAGCGCGGCTTATATGAAAAATATTCCTAACTATGCACACTTGGAATTGGTCGCTTGTGCAGATATTGATGTGAGCAAAGCTGAAGCGCGTGCTGAGGAATTCAGGATTCCGCATGCGTACACGGTAGAACAATTACTGGGTGATCCACAAGTGGACATCGTGATTAATTTGACGATCCCGGCTGTACATGCGGCAGTTTGTATTCAAATTCTGGAAGCTGGTAAACATGCGTATGTCGAAAAGCCTCTTGCCGTAACACGGGAAGAAGGGATGCAGATCTTGGAGGTAGCTAAGCGCAAAGGACTTCTGATTGGCAGCGCGCCAGATACGTTCCTGGGCGGCGGTATCCAAACTTGCGTGAAACTTATTCAGGATGGATGGATTGGTACACCGATTGCGGCTACGGCTTTCATGATGGGGAAGGGGCATGAGCATTGGCACCCAGATCCAGAGTTTTACTATGCCAAAGGCGGCGGCCCGATGTTCGACATGGGTCCCTATTACTTAACGGCACTAGTGGCATTGCTCGGGCCAATTCGTCGTGTAACAGGTTCAACGGCCGTGAGTTTCCCTGAGCGGACGATTTCGAGTGAGAAGAAGCGCGGGCAGAAAATTCAAGTAGATACGCCTACACACGTGGCTGGGGTATTAGATTTCCATAATGGTGCTATTGCAACGCTTGTGACAAGTTTTGATATTATGGCGGGTACTCAATTGCCTAATATTGAAATCTATGGTAGTCATGGTTCATTGCGAGTCCCCGATCCGAATACGTTCGGTGGCCAGGTGCTTATTCGCAAAGGCGGTTCAGAGTATGAGCCCATCCCACTTTCGCATGGCTACAAGGATAATAATCGCGGATTGGGCGTTGCAGCAATGGCGCAAGCGCTTATAACTGGCGATGGTTCAGCACATCGTGCGAACGGCGAGCTTGCTTATCACGTGCTGGAAGCGATGCACGGTTTCCATGATGCGTCTGACTCCGGTCAGCATTATGTAATGAAAAGCAGCTGCGAGAAGCCTGCAGCGATGAACCCGTTAACGGTATTATAGTAATATTACGTGGCKATATCCTCCTCGTTGGTCAGTGACTGATGAGGGGGATTTTATTTTGTTGGAGCTAAGGGATGCCGAAACATCCCGAAGCAAGTTTTAATTATTTTAACAACACGATGGTTCATATAGGGAGGAATTTACTCAAGATGCGCCTTAAGTGTTTCGACGAGTGTATCTTGCGTACTTGCTTCTGAATGCTGCCATATAATTTCAAAAAGAACACCTAACCCAGGTAAAACCTTCTCTTCTCCACCAATCGAGTCTTCAATAACTTCTTTGAGTTCTTCTGGTGTTTTGTTGTTAACCCGCTGGTGGATGGCTTGTCTAAGGGTAATATTCATTCAAGGACCTCGCTTCCATTTCATTCTCGCTATTACTATGTGCAGTTTCAGATGGCTTCATCCTTCCCACTCTTCGCCAATGCAGGCAGTGGCTCCATTGTTGTGAAGTGGCTCAGGGGGCTGAGTATGGTATAATAAATGGGATATATTCTTGGAATATGGAGGAACGTGAGCGGTGAGAAAACAATTTGCGGTTATTGGGATGGGAAGATTTGGCTCAGCTGTTGCTAAGACGTTATCACAACTAGGATTCGAGGTTCTTGCCATTGATCAGGACGAAGAAACGGTTCAAGACGTTTCCGCTTATGTGACTCATGCGGTTCAAGCTGATTCTACGGATGAGGAAGCTATGCGGGCGCTCGGAATTCGCAATTTTGACGTTGTGGTTGTGGCTATAGGGGAAGATATTCAAGCAAGTATTCTAACGACATTAATTCTCAAAGAAATGGGCGTTGCTACGACGATCGTCAAAGCTGTGAATGATCTCCATGGCAAGGTTCTCAAAAAAATTGGCGCAGATAAAATCGTCTATCCAGAACGGGATATGGGGCAACGTGTAGCCCATCATATGATTTCATCGAACATTATCGATTATATAGAGCTCTCCGCCGATTACAGTATTGTTGAAATGAGAGCATCGAAAGAGATGATTGGCAAAAGTCTGCGTGAGCTCGATGTGCGCGCCAAATATGGCTGCAACGTGATTGCGATTAAACATAACGAGCAGATGACCATTCCGCCGAGTGCGGAGGCACCGCTTAAACAAGAAGATATTTTGGTCATTGTGGGTAAAAATTCGAGTCTTCAGAACCTTGAAGTCTCTTTTGCGGAGTAGGTATATTCATGACAAATGCATATGTAGAAATCATGTCTGTTCAAAATACGAGAGTCAAGGACTGGGCTCAGCTTTTAGAGCGGCGCGGCAGAGACAAGCAAGGCAAATATATCATTGAGGGTTATCATTTAATTGAGGAAGCTTTGAAGGCTGGGGCTGAGGTGGAGACTATTCTTTTTCTAGCGGAAAAAGGGAGTCCACAGGAGCTCGTCGCCCTCGCTGATGATCGCGCCGTCGAATGGGTCGGCGTGAGCGCAGCGGTGTTGGCCAAGTGCTCGGACGCACAGACGCCGCAGGGTGTAGTGGCCATCGTGACGCGGCCACAGGTTGGCATGGACAAGCTGCTTGCTGGCGAGCACGATCTGGTCGTGGTCCTGGACGGCGTTCAGGACCCGGGCAACCTCGGCACGATCATCCGCAGCGCGGATGCCGTCGGGGCCAAAGCGGTCGTGCTCGGCCGCGGCACKGTCGATCTGTTCAATCCCAAGACGATCCGCTCGACGATGGGATCGATGTATCATCTGCCGATCGTGGAGGCAGATTTGGGTGAGTTGTTGCCGCGCGCGCGTGAGCGCGGCGTGCGGCTCGTGACGACGAGCCTGCAGGCGCAGGGCTCGTGTTACGACACGGACCTGCGGCAGCCGACGTGGCTGATTTTCGGCAACGAGGCCAAGGGCGTGTCGCCGGAAGTTGCTGCGCAGTCGGACGTGAAGGTCATTATTCCGATGCAGGGCAAGGCGGAATCGCTGAACGTCGCGATGGCGGCGACGGTGTTGCTGTTTGAGGCGGCTAGGCAGCGGATGTAAGTCCACTCAATCAGATAGTATAGTAGGTTGGTGATTTCTTGAGTTGAAATAACGAAGAAACGTTTGTTCAATATAACGCAACAGGCAGCCAACTGAGTAATGGCTGCCTGTTTTACTAAAGAATCCTCTCGCTATTACGTACGAGCGAGAGGCAGTTGTTGATTTCGAATCTGGGGATTGGTCTTCTGAATTCCCTTATTTTTTAACCACAGGCACCCAAAATTCACCGTAGAAAGTACCGTCGCCGTTATCTTGGCGATAAGTCGCATTTGGACCACCGATGTAAGCATAATCAGTGATTTGTGCCAAGACTTCACCAAAAGCTCGGTAAGTCAGCTGATCAAACAAAGTTTCCTTGTCGCCATTTCCTGCGACCACGATGTACTCGCTCTCTGGAAACTCAATGAAGCGTGTTGCGTCAGCCACTGATTTGCTAGCTTCTACCGCGAAATAATTCCACGGTTTTCCTTGATAAACCTCATTGACTGACCATTCGCGATCATCTTTTGCAGCGTCTTTGAGCTTATTAAAACGCCCGTCAGCCTTGAGTCTGTCCCAAAACTCATTTTTTTCTTTTTGCAAAGCAGGAATATCTTGAAAATTCGACTGGATTGAAAAACCATAAGCGGTCAATGTGAATGATTTTTTGTTTTCAAGTGTATAATCTGCCATATGAGTGCTCCTTAGTTTTCGACTTTATTTGCGCGAAGCCACATTTCGCCGTAGAATTCGCCTGTTTCATTTGCTTTAACGAACGTTGAGTTACCAGGACCAACGTATTTGTATTCTGTGATTTCTTGGATCAGGCCGCCGAAAACTTTGCCTGTGATTTCGTCAGCAAGACGGTCTTTGTCAGCGCCTGTCCCAGGCACGACGATGTACTCGCCAGCGAGGAAATCGAGGACAACCGCGCCTTCCACGTTGAACTCACCCATTACGCCGAAGCCGCGCCAAGGCTTGTGGTCGAGGTTGTAGTTAATTTGATATTCTTGTCCGTCAGCGAGTGCGAGAAGTTCAGCAAGMTTGCCGTTTTCAGTGATTTCAGTTTTTTTCGCTGAGGTTTTTGCTGCATTACCTGCCCAGTCGTTGTAGTCATCAAATGAAACACCGTAAGCAGTCATCTTGTAATCTTCTGAGATTGTTTTGATAGAGTAGTTAGTCATTTTGTTCTCTCCTTTGTGGGATTTATTCTTTACCACAATAGAAAGTATAAGTTTTCGGATCCCGAAAACATCTTTCTATTTGGCGATAAAACCTTCCTCTAAACGCGGTCGCTCATCCTTGAATGGCCTCGATAAAGGTTTTCTCACAAAATTGATTCTATTTCTCAAATGTATCAAAAAATGATACTGATTATCGAAATGCTACATTTTTGATATAATAAAATCATGAAGAAAACAGAACGAGTGAACCTAATCATGCGTTACATCAATAACCGCGCGCATTTTACGATTGCAGAGATTCAGCGAGAGTTCAAGATTTCCCGCGCGACGGCGATCCGCGACATAAACGAGATTCAGGCGATGGGTTTTCCACTGACGTCCGAGCTGGGGCGCGGAGGCGGATACAATGTCCTGCAGAATCAATATCTGCCCGCCGCTCGCTTCACACCAGAAGAGTTGAAGGCGATTTTTATTAGCTTTATTGCCTCGAAAAATTCGCAGTTGCCTTATCTGCAAAATCGCCGCTCAATCACTGAAAAATTAATCGGCATCGCGTCGCAAACCCAGCAAGACGAGCTGATCGAGCTGAATAATATCTTGCTTTTCGAAAATACAAATCCCGCCAATCCGAATCTTTTGGAGCTCGATGATGCGGCGCCTGCGGAGCTAAACCAGCTGATTTCGCTTGCTGTGCGGGATAAGCATTTACGCGTGACTTATGAGCTGAGTTTTGGCTGGCCGCAGTTACTGGACGTTTTTTTGCTACATATATTTAACTCGAACGCTCAGTGGCTTGTCGAGGTTTATAATTTTGATACGGATGAGTTTCGTTATTTGCCTGTGGAGATGCTGCGGAATTCGGTAATTTCTGAGTAGGAGATGAAGTTGTCTGAAGAAGAAATTTTGAACAAAAGACTGCTTCGAACACGTGAAGCCAATCTTGTTGTGAAACTTGATACGATTGGGATTCAGCGCTTTAAGCGGATGCACCCGCCTGGGATAATTTTGTCCTTAACTGGGATGTTTCAGTCGAGCGGGATTTTCAATGTTCAGTTGGATGTGAACGATGTTGTGGCACTGGCGTATTATGCGGATTGGCTTTTGTTTTTGGGGAAAGGGGTCGAGTTTGAGCGAATTCCTGATGAACTGCGTGTAATTTTGGAAGAGCGTTTAGCCATTTTAAGATTCCCTTGAGTCTGGGAAATTGGCGATTGTTCAGTGTGAAAAAATGACAGAAAGCAAAAAAAGCACCAAAGTGGTGCTTAGAGCTGAGCTGATACAGGTATACATTTTTTACACCCGATTTTTATACACCCTCATAGCAAAGAAATAAGCTACTACCAAAATCCCAACGCACCATGCAAGAGCGACCCATATCTCATTGCCCACTGGCTGCTCTGCCAGTAGCGCACGGATGGCGTTTACGATCGAGGTCACCGGCTGGTTTTCGGCAAAGGCACGAACGACAGTAGGCATTGACTCGGTCGGCACAAACGCCGAACTGATAAATGGTAGGAAGATGAGTGGGTAGGAAAATGCGCTTGCACCTTCAATCGTTTTTGCGGACAGTCCGGCAATCGCCGCAACCCAAGTTAAGGCCAAAGTAAACAACGCTAGTATGCCTACTACGGCAAGCCATGGCAGTATGCCTGCGGATGAACGAAAGCCCATAATCAACGCTACAAGAATGATGACGATTAGTGATATGGCATTGGACACCAGTGAGGTCAGCACATGTCCCCAAAGCAAGGCGGAACGTGAAATCGGCATCGTGTGAAACCGCTCGAATATGCCTCGCTGCTTATCCATAAACAGGCGGTAAGATGTATAGGCTATGCCGCTTGCGATCGCCATCAGCAGTATGCCTGGCAACAGGTAATTCACATAGTTATCCGTTCCGGTTTGAATGGCGCCGCCTAACACATAGACGAACAGCAGCATCATGGCAATTGGCGTGATGCAGACTGTGATGATGGTGTCCATACTGCGGAAAATATGGCGCATGGAACGTCCAAGCATAACGCTAATATCGGTGAAGAAGTGGTTTTTTGCCGTTTCCATTTACTTCGCCTCCTTTTTGCCGACGATAGAGAGGAATATGTCCTCTAATGATGGCTGTTTTTCAATATACTCCACCTTTGCGGATGGAAAGAGCTTTTTAAGATCCGAGAGCGTGCCGCTTGCGATAATCTTACCTTCATGCAGAATAGCAATTCGGTCAGCAAGCTGTTCAGCTTCCTCCAAATACTGCGTGGTTAGGAGTACTGTCGTACCGCCGCCCGCAAGTTCCTTAACGATCTTCCAAACCTCGATGCGCGCCTCGGGGTCAAGCCCAGTTGTCGGCTCGTCGAGGAAAATGATCTGAGGATTACCCACAAGGCTCAAGGCGATGTCGAGCCTGCGGCGCATACCACCGGAATACGTAGACGCCCTGCGGTCGGCGGCGTCAGTCAAGTCGAGGCGTTTAAGCAAGTCGTCCGCAACTTGACGCGGATCCTTGAGGTATCGCAGCTTCGCAATCATGATCAGATTTTCCCGACCGGTCAAAATTTCGTCCACCGCGGCAAATTGCCCGGTCAGAGAGATCGCCTGCCGCACATGATCGGGTTTTGACGCAACATCGTATCCGTTTACGGTGACAGTTCCGCTATCCTGTTTAAGCAGCGTAGTGAGGATTTTGACAACCGTTGTCTTACCCGCCCCGTTGGAGCCGAGAAGGGCGAAAATACTGCCCTTTTCCACCTCGAAATCAACGCCCTTTAGGACTTGATGCTGCTTGTAGGACTTTTGCAACCCAACGACTTGAATCGAATTAGTTGGCATAAGTTTTCCCTCCTTATCGAACAGTAACTTTGGACAAATCTGCCCCCACGCCTTTAAGCGATGCATAAGTCAGCTTATCCATGACTGCATCATCAAAGCATATGGTTTTGAAGGCACGGTAATACTTATTTGTTAATGAAAAGAATGCTTGAAAAGACACATTTTTTAATATAGCGCCCTTAAAAGAAACTTCGTTTACTGCCGATTTGTCAAACTTAACGCCGATAAAGGTTTGCCCGTCAAAACGCACCCCGCTCAGGTCGGATAATTCGAAGTCCACGCCATCAAAGATACAATTTTCAAAGATTGTTTTTCTGAGGTCGATCTTGCTTAGCGTAACGTCGGTGAATTTGGCGCCTGTGAATTTGGCACCCTCCATCCCCGAAACGCTGAAGTTAGTGCGTACAAGGATCGATTCATTGAAGCTTACATTCGTAAGGTCAGTTGCAGTTAGGGTACAGTCCGTCAGATTAGCGCCGTCAAAATTGGCTTCACGTAGATCACTGGTCTTAAACGAACTTCCAGTCAAATCTGCACCTGCAAAGTCGGCTCCGCGTAAAGCACTAGCATTAAATTGACCTTTATGAGCCTTAACGCCTGCAAAGTCGCTCATTGCCAGATTGCTTGCGCTAAAGTTGGTCACGACTTGCCGTTCCAGCGAGCGGGAGAGGTTGGCGACTTCCAGAATCGTTTGTTCGATGTCGCCGATGCTCTCAATGGTCATATGAAACGCTGTTTCATCGTCTTTACCCTCAGCTTTGAGTTCACGATATCGCTCCTGCAAATCGGAGTGCAGGTCTGTCTTTAATTCGGTGACGCTTTTTACCCCATCGTATGGCGTGAAAATACCGTTCAAATAGTTCGTCAATTTCTGATTCATCATAGCAATCTCTCCCTTATAATAAATTTTCTAGTACACGCTTCGAATACTCCCAATTGTTCTTGTTGCGAACGTAAGCATTTTTGCCCTTTTCGGTAATCCTGAAATACTTGCGTCTTCCTCCCTGTGACTCATCGCCCCAATACCACTCGATATCGCCGTCTGTCTCAAGCCGCTTAACGCTGGAGTACATCGTGGCTTCTTTTAATTCATATTCGCCGCCCGAGCGTTCAGCAATTAATTTGACAATTTCGTAACCGTAACGGTCAGCTTCGGATAAGAGCCGTAGTATCATCGTATCGGTATGTCCGCGGAGCAGGTCGGATGTAATTTTGTTTTCGCTCATATCATCACCTCACATTTATTATAATACGGCATAGTACTATGACTGTCAAGGTACTATTTTAAATAAAATACCTTGTTTGATCAGACTGCCAAAAAATAAGGAAAGAGTGCCGCTCAAACGCATTCTGCAGGGGGAAGCCGAGGCGGCGTTACGCGAGTTGCAAATTGCATGCCTGGACGAAGGGCCGCAGCATCCGAGCTCTTGGCGGAACGCATCGGACGGCGAGTGGAAGCTGATCGTGGAGTTGAACCGTCCAGATCGGCTGTATCACCTGACCAGTGATCCTTGGGAGACCCGGAACGTGGCGGAGGATCATCCAGAGGTGACGGAGAGGCTGAAGGCTGAGCTGCACGGATATCTATAGGGAAAAATGTGAAGGAGCTGTAGCGCGTTGGCGCTTAGCTCCTTTGTTGTACATATGTACATTGTTGCAGAATCGCCTGACGCTGCGCGTTGGAAGCTTGTAATAGGTCAAAGATGCGAATGTACACTTATTTTCGGGAGAAACGGCGGCACATCGATAAATACGTGCAAAAGAGCATCCTTTTGGGCCGTAAAGGGCCAAATGGAGGCGTGTAGGCCGAAATGGTTGCACTTTCGCACGTATTTCCGTTTGAGAAGTTCATGCGCGGAAATAGGTTGCACTTTTGCACTTTCACCACCAGTACGCGTAACAACAACTGATTTCACACACGCAAAATGTAATCAATAGCTTATAATGATGTGAAATAAGTACTTTAATGGGGGCTGATTTTGTGCAACTGATCATAAGAATTACAGATAACGATATCCTAGGAAGTGCGCCTGAATTCCTAGATACCATCTCTCGATACGGATCAAGAGGTATTTTAGTAGATAGTCAGTCAAATGTCGCCATGATGTATATGTCCAAAACGAAACTGTACAAGCTACCTGGGGGTGGTGTAGATGAAGGAGAAGAAGCAAAGGATGCCTTTCTACGTGAAATCCAGGAAGAGACGGGTTATGAAGCTGAAATCCTCCATGAATTGGGGTATATCGAAGAGCATAAAAACAGAAACAAGTTTTTTCAATTCTCCTACTGTTATATCGCAAAAGCGAAAGCTAGCTTCCGCGATACCAAGCTTACTGAAAACGAGATCCAGCTAGGCATGGTCGTTGCGTGGATGTCATTAGATCAAGCGCTGGCCGTGATGCAGGAGTCGATGCTAACTTGTACCGATTACTCATCCAAATTCATGCTTTTACGAGATAAGACGATACTTGAAGAGGCCGCGCGCCTATTAAGTGGAGAGGCTGTGTAGAAGGACACTCAGGAGCTGGTTACTCCCTTTTTCAAAAGTTGTAAAAACAATTGCTTATGTGAGAAAGGGGCCGTATGCTGTCCACGAAGCATCAAGATCCCGATGGGGATGACAGGTTCATCCCATGCCACATCAATTCTCACCACTTCCGGGATCAAAGGAGTCGAATCCAGAACGAAGCCCACTGCCAGCGTTCCTTTTGCAGAATGGGGGATGGCTGAAATTTGGTTTATGGTATGAAAATGGGGAAGCGTTACTTCGTAATGAGATAGTAACTTTGTTATTCGCGAATAATAGAGACAGGTGGGTCCCCCTGAGATGAGGGGGTAATGAAGAAGCTCACGGAAAGTAACGTGATTTCGTTCCAGCAGTGGATGACTTCGATCAACGACAATTGCCATTTTCTCTTGATAAAGCGGCTCGAAAAAGAATGGCAACGAATCGGACGGTTCGCCGCAAATTGCGAAATCGAGCTCTTTTTTGATAATCGCCTGTGATAATGCATCGGTATTCCCCACCGTGAATTGACAGGAGATTCGTGGCTTCTGTTCGTGAAATAGCCGCATGGTAGTAGGAAGTAACGTCTGCATGGCAGATTCAATTCCGCCTACGTGCAAGTTGCCGATCTCATCTTGCTGCAAAGCTTTGGTCAGATTGGTCACGTCGGTCCAATGTTGAATGAGTTTATCAATCTCCAACGCGAAAAGTTTCCCTGCGCTCGTCAGTTCTACGTCCCATCCCCGGTTGAATAGTTGTACCCCAATTTCCTTCTCCAATCGTTGCATTTGGTTCGATATTGTAGATTGTGCATAATTCAATTTCTCCGCTGCACGAGAGAACGTTCCCTCTGTAAGAATGGTTTGAAAAGTGATACGAGCACCAATATGATCGTAACAAATTAGGACAGATCAGCCGAATTATCGGAAGCGCGTTGGTGGAGTACTTCAACGTTCCGGAAGACGATGTTTTTCAAGTATTTCATTCTCATAAGGAAGGTGACTTCTATTATAGTCCTAGCTATCTAGGTGTCGAACGAAGCGATGGACTGCTCTACTTTCAAATAACACTGAAATCAGGGAGAACGACTTCGCAGAAGAAAGGTTTTTATAGCGAGCTAGCTGAACAATTATCCAATCAACTTCCTATGCGGAAAGAAGATGTATTTGTTGTACTGGTGGATAACGAATTTGAGGATTGGTCATTCGGTAACGGAGAAGCACAGATGCTCAAGATCGGTTGTGACCTATGACTCATCGGAAAATAGTGTCTACCTCAAGGGAAGCCTACGGTGAAATCGCGCCAGCATTCGTTGCATACTCAGAAGACGTGCTTTTCGGAGATTTGTGGCGAAGGGAGCAGCTTTCTCTTCGGGATCGAAGCTTAGTCACCATTGCGGTGCTGATAGCGGGAGGAATGACAGAACAACTACCATATCACTTGCGGTTGGCTATAGAGAATGGCCTAGGCACAGAAGAATTAGTAGAAGCAATTACGCATATGGCCTTCTATGCAGGATGGCCTCGAGCTGCTTCGGCTCTTGGTATTGTACAGGGGATTAGCGAGTCGATAGAACGGTGATTTGGCGAATGTCGCAATCTTACACTTCCGATGGCATCAATATGAACTAAAAAAACGTCCTTCTCTATGCTATTGTCAAATTGTATAGAAATGAAGCGGAAGTTCGGACTTCATACACTTTCATAGAGAGAAGGATTGACGAGAATGAGCAAAAAGCTGCGTATTGGGATAATCGGAACTGGGGGCATTGCCAGAGCCCATATATCTGCGTATAAGAAGCTTGACTATGTAGAGATTGTAGGTGTGGCCGATGTAATCCCAGGCAAGGCGTCAGCATTCGCGAAAACGGAAGGATTAACGGAAGCTGCTTCATTCGATAGCCATACGGATTTATTGCGCTTAGATTTGGATGGGGTTAGTATTTGTACGCCAAACGTTTCACATCACGTAACGACCGTGGATTCTCTGCGCGCAGGAAAGAACGTGTTACTTGAGAAACCGATGTCGGTGACACTTCAAGAAGGTATCGATATGACACAAGCGGCGAATGAGAGCGGGAAGATGCTAACACTCGGTTTCCAGCCTCGCTATGATCCGAATATGAAGCTGCTGCAAACGATTGTGCAATCAGGACGTCTTGGCAATGTCTATTATGTAGAGACGGGAGGCGGGCGTCGTCGGGGTATGCCAGGCGGAACATTCATCAGTAAACAGCTCGCCGGAGCAGGCGCGATGGCGGATATTGGTTGTTACTCGCTAGATATGGCGCTTAATACGCTTGGATATCCTCGTCCGCTAACGGTGTCCGCATTTACGTCTAACCATTTCGGCACGAACTCCCTGTACCATCCGGAAGCGAGCAAGTTCGAAGTCGAAGATTTCGGGGTTGCGATGGTGCGCTTCGAGAATGATCTTGTGCTGCAATTCAAAATATCGTGGGCGATGCACATGGATACCCTTGGAGCAACGATGTTTCTCGGTACGGATGCGGGTCTTAAAGTGACTCCGGCTGGTGCTGGGCCGTGGTCAGGGGTATGGGATGGCTCCGTAGGTTCCATCACGCTATTCCATGATGAATTCGGCGGACATACAGCGACGCCAGTTCCGCTTGTCGAGCATAAATTGAATCTGTTCGATCAGAAAGTACATGATTTTGCCGAAGCGGTTCGGGATGGTCGACCAGCCCCAATTCCTGGTGAGCAAATTCTAATCCAGCAAGCGATTATTGACGGCGTACTGCGCTCCGCGGCGGCCCGTCGTGAAGTATCGGTGGAGTTGCCTCACTGAAAGTGATATATGCGATATAAGGAAAAGCAGCCAATGGTGGCTGTTTTTTTATTTCAAGATTCATGTCACAGATGGACAACGCCAGTTGTCTTATCAGAGACGCATGTTTTTGTCAGATTGGCTGAAGTTTCACTTTAGGAATGAAGGAGGGTTATTATGCAAAGTTTCACAAAGGACCAACCTACAACGAGTATGGAAGATTTGTATACAACCTATAAGCCTCATTTGTTTGCCATTGCATACCGAATGCTTGGTTCTAGATCAGATGCAGAAGATATGGTGCAAGATTTGTTCATAAGTATTCATGGACATCTCAATGAGAATATTCATATTACCAAGTCTTATTTAAGCAAAATGATGGTCAACCGATGCTTGAATGAATTAAAGTCAGCGAGAAAAAGGAGAATTAGCTATGTGGGGAATTGGCTGCCTGAACCAACCGTTCAGCTAGGGGAGGATCGTAGATGTATCCTCACCCAAGCAGGCAAGTCCATCCACCCGTCTGGTTGAAGAAAAGGAACTGGTGACACGATTCATTTCATCGATTTCGAATGGTAACATTCAATCCTTGGTGGATATGTTAACAGAGGATGTCATCCTGATTGCAGATGGTGGGGGGAACTCAAACCAGCTTTCGTTAGTCCAAATGCTGCATCTGCCGAACCTGGTACGTTCTTGAAAGCGACATTGATGCGATTCCAAGCATTAATAGCCATGACGGAGAAAGTTAGATCTGAGATTTCTTTTTCAGAGAATAGACCGCGAACGCGATCATACAATTCGTCCGGCACACCATGTTCAGGAAGCTTAGTCAGAATCTCTGTCCAAGCCAGTGCTGCCCGCTCGCGCGGTGTAAACAACGTGGATTCACGCCATATGGCAATGTGGTAGAGGCGAAGTTCGCCTTCCCCATGGATCTTCGCTTGCTTGACGTGCATGTCTAGACAGAACCCACAACCATTCATTTGCGAAGCACGGATGTGAACAAGATCAATAATCTTCTCTTCAATGGCACTATCGTGTTCGGCGTTGCTGAATTCCAGCATTTTTTTGAAAAGCTCAGGTGATTGCTGCATATAATTTAAACGTTGTGTCATCAGTGATTACCTCCAATTTTTTTGTGACACTTATAAGACAATTGAGGGCATTCCTGTGTGACATCAAAGCGAATAAATTTTTAATTGTTTACCGTGGGAAACAGTTACCAATAGGCAGAAGGTTCATAGTGAAGTATCATTTAAATCAGGGTGATAATAACATGTTCATTTCTCCTATGATGTTGTACAATGCCAAAAATAATCAGCCATTTTACAGTAAGAATCATATTGCGGAATTAAAATTAGATGGTTTACGATGTATTCTTTCCCATATGGATAAACTGTATGTATATACGAGACACAATGACTTAATAACGCATAAATTCCCTGAGCTATTAAGATGCCCTATACCGGAAGGCACCATACTTGATGGTGAATTAGTCGTGTTGGATGATCAAGGGAAACCTGATTTTGAAGCGATGTCAGCACGGTTTTTATCTAAGAAAAATAAGAAACCTGTGGTTTTTTGTGCTTTTGACATTTTGCGATACAAGGGAATTGACGTCACGGGTTTAAGTTTGCTTAAGCGTAAAGAGCTGTTGGAGCAGGCTTTTACTGAGAATGAGAACTATAAAAAGATTGAAATGTTCGAGGGGAATGCCAAAGACTATTTTGAGCACGTTCGCGGCCGCGGGCTTGAGGGCATTATCATGAAATCCACAAAAGAGAATTCCACTTACGAAATAAACAAACGCTCCATCCGCTGGCAAAAAGTAATTAATTGGACGTACGCCGATGTGTACATTTCTGGATATAGGAAAAATAATTTTGCTTTACTGGCCTCTATTGATGCAGCAGATGGGTCCAAGTTACCAGTAGGAATCATTGAGTCCGGCGTATCACCAATCCACAAAAAAGCGATAGAAAGCGTGCAAAAACGCTTAGTCTTCAAGGAAGACAAGAATTTCGCCTATATGGAGCCGCGGATTATGGCGAGGGTAAAAACTAGAAGCTGGACCCAAAGCGGGAGACTGCGTTCACCGGAATTTATGGAATTCGTTATTTAATTAATTTATGAAGAGACTGATACCACCATGGAAATGGGTGAGTTCAGTCTTTTTTATTTATCTTTATATCCATTCATTTACATAATCCACACGGATCTAGAGCAGAATAGTCATACTCTCGAAATGTCAGAATCGTGGTGAGCAGGACCCATGTTTTCCATCAAAAATATACTTTTCAAATCCAAACCCAAGTTCAATAAGCCAATCGTGAAGGACACTTCGTCATTTCACTTTGTAGCTGAATTGGATCAAATGAATACACAATTCCAAGAAACGTTTCGCATGTTTCCTGACTTTGTTAGTAGAAAATTGACCACTGACGTGACGTATGGCGTTTATTATCTAAGCAATTTAGTGGATTCGGAAATTCTTTTCCAAGAAATTCTCAATCGACTAATTGAAGTCAAAGATACGTTCTTACCTGAAAAGCTGGTTAATTTAATTCCAATAGGACAGTTGCTGACCGAAGATAATTGGACCCATTTGCAGCAACATATTTTGAAAGGCTGGACGTATATCCACATAAGTGGCAGTACGTACGGTATTCTAGCTAATACCGCGAAACGAAGAGAACGTGCCTTATCTAAGCCGGAAAATGAAAGTCAAATTTTGGGCCCGCAAATTGCTTTTACGGAAAATCTGGAAACCAATGTTGCGTTGATCCATCAATATTTACCGAACCCTGATGTATGCGAGATTGCCATGAATTTGGGTGAAAATACCCAAACGAGTATTCGACTCGTCTATTTAAGCAATCGGGCCGATTTAGAAATGGTAACTCATATCTATAACAGGATTCAAGCATTGGATTTGGAAGCGCTACTGGATGCAACGATTTTGACGCAATGGATGGATGATAATCCCAGCTCCGCTTTTCCGCAAATGATTACGTCTGAGAGGGTGGATCGGGCCATATTTCCACTCCTTGAAGGAAAGGTTGTTATTGTGGTTGGCGGGAGCCCGCAGGTAATTATCTGTCCTACGACGTTCTTTGATTTTTTTAAATCGATTGAAGATTATTATTATAGATGGGCTACAGGGTTGTTTTTTCGTGGATTGCGAATCGTGGGTATTGCGATCTCTCTATTCGCAACAGCCTCGTATGTGGCTTCTCTTACGTACCATTATGAAATCATTCCACAGGCATTCTTGGTCCCTTTAGCTCAATCACGTGCCAGAGTCCCCTTTCCGCCACTTGTTGAAGCGCTTATGTTGGAAACGATCATTCAGCTACTAAGTGAAGCGGGTGCAAGATTGCCTTCGAAAGTAGGTCAAACCATGGGGATTGTTGGCGGTATCGTCATTGGGCAGGCAGCAGTACAAGCAGGCTTCACCAGCAATATTTTAATCATTATCGTAGCGTTAAGCGCCTTATCCTCCTTCACTACACCGGTGTTTGCCATGGCGAATACGATACGGATTATCCGATTTCCAATCATCTTATCCGCAGGTATCATGGGCGGTTTAGGTATCGCGATAAGCATTGCTTTTCTAATTTTGCATTTGCTACGACAGTCTAGTTTAGGACAGCCGTATTTCTATCCTCCCTATACGATTGAAAATAAAAACAAACGAGATGGCCTCCTAAGATTCCCTTACCAATTGGCCCCGAAACGCTCCGTATTCGCCAATAATGGGGACAACATCCCGAAGGGAAACACGGATATCGATGAGTAAAACACAACAAACGTATATGTATAGCAGTTTTCTACTTATGTTTATTATCCATGACGCGCAAGTAGGCGTAGGGCTTCCTGGTTATCAAAGAGTTGTGTTTCGAATCGCTGGCCATGATGCGTGGATTGCTGTCATCCTTGCAGGGATCATCACACAACTCGTAGTTTGGTTGATGATTAAAACGTTAGCGAAATTCGAAGATAAGGACCTCTATGAGATTCATTTGATAATTTACGGAAAATTGCTCGGCCATGTTATGAATCTAATCTATATGGTTTATTTCTTATGTGCGACTATCATTGTAATGCGCAACTATATCGAAATGATTCAGGTTTGGTTATTCCCGAATGCCCCGCAATGGCTGCTAGCGTTATTAATTACAAGTGTGGTGTTTTATGGGGTAAATGGAGGCTTACGAACGATTGTAGGCGCATGCTTTATATTTGTGACCATTACAGTTTGGTTAGTCATTCTGCTATATTTTCCTCTAATTTATGCGGAATGGACGGGAGTATTACCCATACTGGAGGCGGATCTCAGTAAACTGAGTAGAGGGGTGCTTTCGATGTCTTTTACGATGACAGGGTTTGAAATTCTCTATTTTATTTATGCATTTGCCAAAGAGAAGTCCAAAGTTCAGTGGTATTCCCAAATTGGTTTAATGAGTGTCACCCTTGTGTACACGGCAGTTATGTTTGTTTCCATTGTATTCTTTAGCGGTGGGGAACTTTTGAAGACAGATTGGGCTACCTTTACGATGCTGAAAATCATCAAATTTCCGTTTTTGGAACGGTTTGAATATATCGGTGTTAGCTTATGGTTATTAGTTATCGTGCCCAATCTCCTCATGTATAGCTGGGCAGCGACGAAAGGACTTAAACGTACTTTTGCATGGAAACAAAAATACTGGCTGTATCCATTCATGGGAGCTGCTTGGCTCGCTTGTTCTTCCATTGAATCTCGGATTCAGATCGAGTATATGAACGATCTATTTGCTAAATGGGCTGTCTATATCGTATATGTATATCCTGTGATACTCTTCGTAATTGTTCAATTTCATTTCTGGAGGCATAAGAAAAGGAGTCAGTCAGAGGTGAGCGCATGAAAAGATTCAATCTTATTTTCCTTGTGTTGCTTGTATGCATTTTGGCGGTCAGCTTAGGCTTGGAGAGAAATGTGTTGGAGAAATTAGGAATGACCATCGCGGCCGGCTATGACCAAGGTGAAGGCAATAAAATTAATGCAACCTATGTGATCCATCAGATCGATCCTAATTCCAAATCCACTGTCCTTGCGATCACTTCTGAGGGGTTGACCAGTAAAGGAGCACGTGTTGCTGCGAACCGCAAATCGAATAAGAAAGTCGTCTCAGGTCAGCTGCGAGTCGCCATTTATGACTATAGACTTGCCCAGGCAGGTCTTTTACCGTTGGTTGATACCTTATTTCGGGATGCCTCCATTGCCAGCACTGTTTATATGGCCGTCAGCAAAGATCGTGCAGAGGATCTATTAATGCATAAATATAAACAGTTCCCAGATGTCGGATCGTTTATTGTAGATAACATCCACCAGAATATTCTCGACGAACAGATAGTTTCAGGCACACTGCATGAATTTCTCTCAGCCTTATATTCCACGGCAGATCCCATGGTACCGCTTCTACAAAGAAAAGGTGATTCTGTAGAGCTCAAAGATGTGGCGGTTTTTAGTGGTGATAAAATGGTAGGAACCGTGAACCCCAAGGAAGCTTTCTTCCTTAAGACGATTCGTGATCGATATAAAGCAGGGAGTGTAGAACTATCTTTAGACGCGAAAGAATTGGGAGATGTCGTCAGGGATATCAAAGATAAGACGGTACGTGTCGTTATTGAGGAAATATCTAGCCATAGCAGTAAAAAGTTGATCAGCCAGAACCCACTGAAGTTTCAGGTCAATATCAAATTGAAGGGAATGCTTACGGAAAGCTCTGCGCAGCTTGATCTTGGTAAAGCCAGTGTCATTCAAGCCTTGCAAAAAGGAATGAATGAAGAATCAGAAAAGCAAATAAATGTTTTACTAAAGAAATTAACGTCCTTAAACTCGGATCCGGTCGGATTTGGAGAAATCTACCGCAGTCGGGTTTACCACTCGAATCTGACGAGTGATACTTGGCATGAGATGTATAAATCTGCCTCCTATGATGTTCATGTAGATATGCAGATCGTGCGATTGGGGCAGATTCAATAAGAGATAAAAAAGGTTGCCAACTAAACTGTAACCTGATAGTATACACTTAATCGAATATGAACCTTCGGGGCAGGGTGCAATTCCCTACCGGCGGTGAGGATACATGCGTGCGTGTATCTCCAGCCCGCGACTCCCAGTCAGTAATGGCTGGGACTGACTTGGTGTGATTCCAAGGCCGACGGTATAGTCCGGATGAGAGAAGGTGAAGAACAAACTTGTTAAATTTCATTATTTAACAGGTCTGTTTGTCAATGCCMCCGCCATTATCATGAGCGGGGGCATTGTTCTTCGAGAAGGTTCAATTCAAAACGTTCTTTAGGAGGTTTTTGAATTGGAAAATGTATTTAAGTTTGGTAGCAAGGGTGCGACTTCTCAATCCATACGTACAAGTGGTATGAGCGGGATCTGGTATGTCGCACTTGGCGCAACCCTGTGGGGACTGGATCCTCTGTTTCGCATCTTGTTATTGAAAAGCTTTACCTCGGCGCAAATCGTATTCATCGAACATGTTCTATTGGCCATTTACGCTGTGCCCGTATTGATGAAGTATCGTCGTACGTTAACAGGCAAGCTCTCACTTGCTGTTATTGGAGCGCTGCTGTTCATTTCTTGGGGTGGCTCGGCAATTGCCACCATTCTATTCACCGCGGCTTTCTCTCATGGCAGCGCCAATGCGATCTTGCTTCTACAGAAACTACAGCCCTTATTCGCAATTATCCTAGCTCGTGTGCTGCTCAAAGAGACATTGCCATCGAAGTTTTTCGCCTATATCGGGGTGGCCCTGTTAGGTACCTATCTGCTGACGTTCGGCCTCGGTTTGCCTGGCATGGGCTTGAAGGATTTAGGTGCAATCAGCTGCTTATTTTCCATATTGGCGGCTGTTCTGTGGGGTGGTTCCACGGTGATGGGGAAATTCCTGCTTCAGAAAAAGTTGGATTTTCCAGTCGTGACCTCACTTCGCTTCTTGCTGGCACTGCCACTTCTGACGATTGTTCTCTTAGCAAGTGGTGACCATTGGGGGCTGAACGGTTCGAGCAGTGAGCTGACGATTATCGCGGTAAACCTGCTGTTCCAAGCTTTTTTCCCAGGCCTGCTCAGCATGCTGCTTTATTATAAAGGCTTGTCCACMACCAAAGCGTTCTTTGCGACGTTAGCTGAACTTGCATTCCCTGCAATTGGGGTCTGTATGAACTGGCTTGTATTTGGTCAAAAGCTGACGATAGGTCAGCTGCTCGGGTTTATACTTATCTGGTTGACGCTATGGTTTATGAGCCGGCAGAGCAACCAGAGGGGGCAATAGAGGCTGGGGTATGGAATCTAAGCTGTATGTTCCCTTTACAGTGGATTATTCCACTCAAGTAACTAAGAATCACTCCCAACTCCCATCTTTCCAAAAGACGTATAACATGATATATTAATATCAATATATGATATAACATTTGGCTGGGAGTAGGGAGTGGGGAGCAATGTCGACAGATTCAAGACCCATTTATGAGCGAATATATGAAACACTGCGGGAAGAGATTCTACAACGCAAATATAACATTGGAGACCGTGTTCCTTCCGAGAAGGAATTGGCCGATGACTATAACGTGAGCCGGATCACGAGCAAAAAGGCGCTGGAGATGCTGGCCGAAGTTGGACTGATCGTCCGTAAGCCGGGGAAGGGCTCTTTTGTCGCGGATGAAAGCGAGCCATCAGCGGAAGCGTCGTCTACCGAGAATCGGGCCAAACATACGTTGATCGGCCTTGTCATCACGGATTTCGGCAATACGTTCGGGACGGAAATGATTTACGGCATGGAGCGTGCCTCAGCCGACAACGATAGTTTCCTTGTGCTGCGCCGTTCTTTCGGCTTGCCTGAGAATGAAGAGAAAGCGATTCGTGCGTTTCTCGAATTAGGCGTGGATGGCATCATTGTATTTCCTGCGCAAGGGGAGTTCTACAATGCGGAAATCCTGAAGTTAGTCATTCAGCAGTTCCCTTTAGTGTTGGTGGATCGTCACCTCAAAGGGGTAGCTGCGGCTTCGATCAGTACAGATAACATCAGTGCTGCACGCACAGGTACGGATTACTTGCTTGATTTGGGTCATAAGCAAATCTGCTTACTCACGCCGCCGCCTATGGATACAACGGCGATCGAAGATCGGATCGAGGGCTTCGTACGTGCTCATGCGGAACGTGGGGTTCTCGTGGACCGATCCCTGTGGTTGGATGAGATTACGTCTACGCTTCCGAATTCGTTCCATCAACCCAATATGAATCAAGATATCGAGATGATCAAGACGCATTTGCGGAGCAATCCGCACATAACAGCTTTATTCGCGATGGAATATAATATAGCCTTACTAGCCAAGGCAGCAGTGGAACAAATGGAACTTCAGATACCAGGGGATATCTCTATCCTATGTTTTGATAGTCCACCAACTACGCTGGGCAGCGGCTATCAGTTTACGCACATGATTCAGAATGAGGATGAAATCGGCAAGCTGGCTGTTGAGAACGTACTGAAGCTCAAGCGCGGCGAGAAAGTGTCGAATAGAACGACTTTGGACGCCAAGCTAATCATCGGAGAGTCTACAGGTCCAGCTAGATGATCGGAATATCGGAATCACATACAGCCGTATAGTAAGGCCAATACAAGAGATTGCTAAACTAGCAATCTCTTTCTTTATAAGTTAATATATTAATCCATCTAAATGATATGTAAATAATATAACAAATACATATTGACATAACGTTATTTGTTCGCCTATAATCATAAATGTAAGCGTTTTATTTCCAAGTTAAGGGAGATGATTCACCCGATGAGGAAATCTGCTATGCTGCCGACATCGATCTACAATCTCATTGATCAGTTACTTCTTATGGAAGATAACAGGCAGAACCTCCCATTTTACGCACGAATTTCGAGCGGCCCTTCTTTCCATACTTCAGCTTTGACGAGTAGAGCAATACCATGAAACCCATTCCCCTTATCGCTTCCAACGGATGAACTGTCCCGCTACAGATACCTTAACTAGAGAAGGACTTGGCAGCGAAGTTGGCTATACCGACATGACGTGGTCTGGTTTTCGCCCGAGTGACGACGCTTGTACATATGGCTATTTGGTGCCCGCGAACATGTTCGCTGTTGTGGTGCTTGGCTACCTTGCCGAGATCGCTGCTTAAGTTTGGCTGGATCATGCTATAAGCGCCGAAGCCCTTCAATTAGCCACTTGTATCAGGGGAAAGTTGCTGAAGATGTGTGCGGTCTCTCGATTATGAAAATAGTTCGGAAATGACACTTGGTTATGCGGGGGTAACCCCTTTTAACATAGGCGTGGGAAAAGTAGCTTGTTTCATATAAAAGGGAGGAAGAATCATGAAAAAATGGATGACTGTCATTACCGCTGTGACATTAACGCTGAGCCTAGCAGCCTGTTCATCAAAAACAGACACGAACCAAACGACAGCAACTACGAAGCCTGAAGGAACAACGGCACCAGCAGCTTCGGCATCGACCGCGCCAGCGGCCAAAGCGCCAGTAGAAATTACCTTCTGGGGAGACTGGGGTGGAGAAGGTGAAAAGCAATTCGTCATGATGGCGGATGCCTTCAATAAGTCACAGGATAAAATCAAAGTGAAGTACGTGCTTCAGGAAGACATGATTACGAAGTTTCTGACTGCTGCGACCTCGGGAGGCTCTCCGGATGTGATGTTCTGGGATAGATGGCGGACTTCTCTATATGCTTCCAAGAATGTCCTTCATCCCATCGATGAATATATGAAAAGAGATAACATTAAACGCACGGATTACTACGATGAAGCGCTCAAAGAACTATCTTCCGGCGATAAATTGTACGGTCTTCCTTTGACAGTTGATGCGAGAGCACTCTTTTATAATAAAAAGTTATTCGCTGAAAAAGGACTTCAACCTCCGAAAACGTGGGAAGAGCTGGAGAATGCAGCTAAGCAGTTAACCGTATGGGAAGGCGATAAGCTGGTTCGCTCCGGGATGTCGATGAACGATAATGGCCTATTCAATATGTGGCTGCAGCAAGCAGGCGGCTCCATGATAACTAGCGATATGAAGAAAACGAACTTTAATAATGACCAAGGCAAGCAGGTGCTGGACTTCTGGGATAAACTGATCAACAAAGATAAGGTATATAAAGTTGGCTTTGAAAAAGGGCTAGGTGAAGGCACGGATGCCTTCGTTACAGGTAAAGTAGCGATGACCTATACAGGTCCTTGGATGTTGTCTACGTATAAAAAATACGGCAAAGAGCTTGATTTCGGCGTTGTTCCTCCACCAACAGGACCTAACGGCGGCAAAGGAAGCGTCATGGGCGGCTTCGGTCTCGTGATTCCTGCAGGCTCTAAACACAAAGAAGAGGCATGGGAATTCGAGAAATGGTGGTTGGCGAATAAAGACAATGCGCTCTTATGGGCTAAAACAAGTATGAACCTTCCTGGGTTCAAGCCAGCGATGCAGGATCCGTTCTTTAAAGATGATCCGAACTGGAAGCCGTTCATGGATACGCTGGAATTCGCGAAGATTCGTCCGCAGCACCCTGGCTATTCCGTCATGGAAGTGGATGGATTGATGCCGAATCTGGATTTATTCGTTCAAGGCAAACAGGACGCGGCAACGACCTTGAAGAAGGGGCAAGAGCAAGGAGATAAGCTGCTGGATCAGAACGCGGCAGGCAAGTAAATAGAGGCACACGGGGAAGGTGATCCTGATCTTCCCCTTTCTTGTAAGGAGGAAATCTATGGCATCCGTTAGCAAGCTTAGCCGGCATCAAGCTAGAATGGGATACTTTTTCATTACGCCGACAATATTTCTGTTTGTCATATTTACCGTAATTCCCGTGATTATGGCGCTGTACCTAAGCTTCACCAATTATGACATCGTTAGCAAGAATGATTTTGTAGGCTTGGCAAACTATAAGCGACTCGTGGATGATCCTACCTTTTGGACGACACTGAAAAATGTCTTGTTCTATTCGGTGCTGTATATTCCTTTGAATATCGCCATTTCGTTATCCATGGCTGTTCTCTTTATGCGTAAACGGATCGGAGTGAAATTATTCCGCACAGCAGGCTATTTACCAACGCTAACATCAGGCGTTGCAGCTGCAACGGTCTGGATTTGGCTGCTGAATCCTGAATTTGGACTTGTGAACGAGCTGCTGAGCAAAATTGGCATTACGGGACCCTCGTGGCTGGGAGAAATGCCCTATGCGATGATCTCCATCGTATTCGTGACCTTATGGCAATCTGTTGGTGCGAACATGATCATTTATTTAGCTGGATTGAACGGTGTTCCCGAGCATCTGTATGAATCGGCAAAGTTGGWCGGCGCGAATGCTTGGCAATCGTTTCGCTACATTACTTGGCCTGTTCTAAGGCCGACGACATTTTTTGTGAGCACCATGGCGATTATTGGCGCACTCCAGCTCTTCGATCAAGCTTATGTCTTGACCAAGGGCGGTCCTGCGAACTCGACCAAGACGACGGTGTATTATATTTATCAGCAAGGCTTCGGGCAGTTGCAAATGGGGTATGCCGACGCCATGGCTTTCGCCTTGTCGCTTCTGATCTTAGTATTCTCACTCATGAATATGAAGCTTAACAAAGAAGAAGACGCCATGATCTAGGAGGGTGGACTTTGAAACCAAAGTATTTGCATACGTCGATTTTGTATCTCATTTCCATCGCAGTTTGCCTAGTCATGGTGATTCCCTTTGTTTGGAGTTTAGTCACTTCAGTTAGACCGGATGAAGAGATTTTCATGCTGCCGATTAGGTGGATTCCTTCTAGCTTGACGATTTCACATTACACAAAAGCTTTCGACCTAGTCCCGTTTGGACTGTATTTCAAGAACTCGTTTTACTTGGCCTTTATGGGAGTCATGTTCAATCTATTATTAGGTTCATTGAGCGGGTATGCGTTCGCAAAGCTTCGATTCAGAGGCCGTGATACGATGTTCAAAATATTGCTCGCCGCCATGATGATTCCTGGCGTCGTTACCCTAATTCCGCAATTTTTTGTGTTGAAGCATATCCCCTTCTTAGGTGGGAATGACTGGCTTGGCGGAGGAGGGAATGGACTCTTAAATACGTTCTGGGCTGTTATTTTGCCAGGAGCTTCGGGATCATTTGCTGTGTTTTTCATGCGGCAGTTTTTCGTATCCTTACCGAGTGATTTGCAAGAGGTGTCACGTATCGAAGGGAGCGGCGAGCTCCGCATTTATTGGAATATTTATATGCCGCTGGCGAAGCCGGCTTTAGCCACATTAGGTATTTTCACCTTTCAGGCAGGCTGGAATAGCTTCCTTGGACCGCTCATTATGCTGAATGATCCTGCCAAGAAAACAATTCAGTTGGGCTTAGCCGCATTTACGTATAACAAGCAGGTTGATTTCGGACCTTTGATGGCAGGGGCATTAATTGCTGTCGTTCCCATTCTGATTCTGTTCCTGCTTTTACAGAAGTATTTCGTGCAGGGGATTGCTTTTACAGGAACCAAAGGGTAATCCGCAAGTCAGACTCGAAGGTGAATTTGATTGAATAAGCGATGGAGTATGCGAATAGCCCTAGCGGCTGTCGGAGTTGGGTTAATCATAGTGGCAATCTGGGGAGTGATGAACATGGGGAATGAGCATATCGTGACGGATGGACAGGTGAATGAAGAAGCGAAGACGGATACGTGGGGGAAGCGAGCAGCGCTGGCGCAAGCGGGATTGATGAAGCAATATTGGAACAGTAAGCGGAACTTATTTGATAATTTATCGCCGTGCAACGATTTATGCAATGAGAAATTCCACTATTGGTGGCAGGCACATGGCGTAGATACGTTGGTAGATGCTTATGTAAGAACGGGAGATAGCGAGGTTAAAGGCTATTTGGCCAATATGTACCAAGGTATGTTAGATCGCAATGGCGGTGCTTGGCCCAATGATTTCTATGATGATATGGAATGGTTAGCGATAGCATGGCTTCGAGCTTATGAGGCGACAGGCGAAGACAAGTACAAACAAGCGGCATTGCTGCTATGGGAAGATATCAAGACAGGGTGGAATGAGGAGCAAGGCGGGGGTATTGCGTGGCGCAAGCCGCAGATGGATTATAAGAATACACCGGCGAATGCTCCAGCCGTCATCCTTGCAGTGAGATTGTATCAGCAGTTTGGCGATGCGGAAGACTTGGCATGGGCGATCAAGATATACGATTGGCAGAAGACGAATCTCGTGGATCCGGAATCAGGCTTTGTCTGGGACGGGAAAAACCGTGAGGGAGACGGCAAGATTGATAAGAGCTGGGAGTTCTCTTACTGCCAAGGTGTTTACATAGGAGCGGGCGTTGAGCTATTCCGAGCAACGGGGGACAAGAGCTATCTAGCTGACGCATCGCGAACCGCTCAAGCTTCGAAAGCAAGACTGACCAGTCCAATCACAGGAATGCTGCCTAGCGAAAGCAATGGCGATGGCGGCCTGTTCAAAGGCATATTTGTTCGCTATTTGGCTGAACTCGTACTAGTGGACCCCAGTCAGAAGGAGTCCCTAGACATATTAGTAACCAATGCGAATAGCCTATGGGATTATGGGAGAGATGAACAGCGCCAGATGTTCAGCAAGTCGTGGGTCACTTCGCCTGAATCAGCGGAGGACTTGAGCGTTCATTTAAGCGGCGTCATGCTGTTGGAGAGAATGGCTGTTTTGGAGGAGAAGGGATTACTGAAAGAGCGTTGAACGCTGAGAACTGAGAACTGAGAACTGAGAGCTGAGAGCTGAGAGCTGAGAACTGAGAACTGAGAACTGAGAACTGAGAACTGAGAACTGAGAACTGAGAACTGAGAACTGAGAACTGAGAACTGAGAACTGAGAGCTGAGAGCTGAGAGCTGAGAGCAGACCGCAGACCGCAGACCGCAGACCCAGGCTCACCTTCCTCAAAACTAGCTAACGGACATGCGAGCCGCTATTTGCCTAAAATATGAGGTTTTGACAATCTAACGGACACAGATGACGTTATTTCATGGAATCCATCAACAAGTGGGGGATTATTACCATAATAACGTCCATCATGTCCGTTAAATTCTGAAACGAGCAAATTTGCTAGAAATAACGGTCGTGGTGTCCGTTAGAATATCAGTGGACCTAGGCAATTCGCAAGAAAGGAGCTACAGATACACAGGATGGAGGAAATTCATTCGAGAGGAGGTGAATTTGATATATTTGTAAGCGCATACAATCGTGGGATCGTTAAGTTTTTGTAAGCAACTTTTAATAGAAAAGGAGTTGTTGGTCATGAGTTTTGTCATAAGAACAGCTTCCAGATGGGTAAGTCTTAGCTTAGTCATGGTTCTTTTACTAACCGCATGGGGAGGTGCCAATCGCGCTTCTGCTTTCACGACAGCTAATGCAGATGCCGCGATGACTTCATTCGTAAATACTTTTTACGATTCATCGTCTAAATACTTCTACACGAACAGTGATCATCAGATTCAAGCCGCACATGCATATGGTCCAAACGGTGGACTCTACACGGACTTCTGGTGGGAGGCGCAGTTATGGGAAACGGTGATGGATGCGTACCAACGTACAGGAAGCAGCACCTATCGCACGATGATTGATGATATTTACACGGGCTTCAATGCGAAATACACGAACATGGTAGCGAATCAATTTAATGATGACCTCGGCTGGTGGGCGCTTGCCTGTCTGCGTGCCTATGAGATTACGGGAACACAAGAATATTTGAACCGTGGCTCCTTTCTCTTTGATCACGTCTATGCGAGCTGGGATACCACTTATTATGGCGGCGGAATTTGGTGGAGATCGGATGCGCAGAATCCGGAAACCAGCACCAATGCTCAGAAAAATATGGCTACCAATGCGCCTATGGTCATGACCGCGATTAAGCTGAAAAATGCTTACAATAACGCCAGTTACTTAACGAAAGCGCAGCAAATCTACAGTTGGATTCAAACGAAATTAGTTAATGGCAGCAAAGTGAATGATCATATGGAAGGCACAGGAGCTGGGATCGTGAAGGATTGGGACTTTACGTACAATTACGGCACTTATCTAGGTGCAGCTACAGCGTTATACATGGCTACGGGTACAGCTAGTTATTTGACGGATGCGAATAATGCTGCCAATTATGTCATCGACAAAATGACTTCAGCTACCACGCTATTATATGAAGGGGAAAATGACGCGCCTGGTTTCAAAATGGTTTTTGCCCGCAATCTGAACCAGCTTCGCGTACAGGCTAGTCAGTCTCAATATCTCAACTTTTTGCAGCAAAATGCCACACAAGCGTGGAACCACAGACGAACTTCAGATGGTATCATCGGCAGCGATTGGACGGCACCAACGGGCACGGCCTATATCCAAAGCTTAGCAGCCGCAGCAGGAGCTTCCATTCTACAACTTGCGCCGGCGGATAATTACACAGGAAATATTGCTGGCAACGGTGTGTATGAAGCCGAAAATGCAAGGCGTACCTTAGTAAGCGGCAGCGGGATGATTAATGAAAGCACGCAGACTGGCTTTAATGGCCGAGGCTATGTGGCAGGTTGGAATACGAATGGCACATCCATCGATTTCTATGTGAATCAAAATACAGCTGGAACCAAAACCATTACATTCCGATACGCGGCAGCTGCTGGAAATGCGAGCCGTTACGTGAATGTGAACGGTGTTGATGTGGCTGCGAATCTCACCTTCAATGGTACCTCGAACTGGAGTACCTGGAATACCGTCTCCTTAACGGTTACGTTAGCGGCAGGGTCCAACACGATCAGACTTGGATTTGCTAGTTCGAAAGGTAATACGAACTATTTGAATATAGACCGAATGACTGGTTTATAAAAATCTTGAAAATGGAGGTAATTATGATAAGAGAAGCGCGAAATCAATTGCATTTTGTACGGCAGGTATTGCTGGTGTTTCTTATTACATTGCCATTGATCATGTCAGGCTATTTGTTTCCGCAGAAAGCGGCAGCTTTAAACAACGGTCTTTCGGTGACGCCTCCAATGGGTTGGAATAGCTGGAACATTTACGGATGTAATGTGGATGAAGATAAAATAAAGCAAGCAGCGGATGCAGCAGTCAGTAGCGGCATGAAAGCAGCGGGCTATACCTACATTGTGATCGATGATTGTTGGCAAACAAGCAGAGCTGCTGATGGCACGATCATCGCAGACCCCGTCAAATTTCCAAGTGGAATGGCAGCACTTGCCACTTATGTTCACAGTAAAGGCTTAAAATTTGGACTCTACACGGATGCTGGGTATACCACGTGTGCTGGAAGGCCAGGCATGTATGGTCATGAGGCTCAAGATGCTGCTACATTCGCAGCGTGGGGTGTGGACTATACCAAGGTAGATTGGTGTGATCATGGCACCTTGGATCCACAAACGCGTTACAGCATCATCCGAGATGCTATAGCTAATTCTGGAAGGCCCATGTTATTCAGCATTTGTAACTGGGGGGTGAATAAGCCTTGGATATGGGGTCCTGCTACAGGAAACATCTGGCGAACGACGGATGATATCTTCGATTTCTGGGACAGAGTCACATGGATTATTGACCAGAACTCTCCTCTTGCTAACTTCGCTGGCCCAACTTTAGGCTGGAACGATGCAGATATGCTGATGGTAGGCAACTACGGAACTGGCGCTGTGTTTGGAGAAGGGATGACAGATACCGAATACCGTTCTCATATGTCTATGTGGGCTATCATGGCATCACCGCTCATTGCTGGCAATAACTTAGCAGCCATGAATCAAGCAACGAAAGATACGCTTATGAATGCCGAAGTGATTGCTGTGGATCAAGACGCTTTGGGTAAACAGGGCGTATTGGTCAGTGATGTTGGAGGACTCCAGGTTTATTCAAAGTTATTGCAGACGTCGGGAACCAGAGCCATAGTCTTGTTAAATCGTACGAATGCAGCAGCGAATATGACAGTCAATTTTGCAAGCCTTGGGTTGAGCTCCACAGTTTCTGTAAGAGATTTGTGGGCCAAAACGAATGTGGGATCTTTTACAACAAGTTATACGACAAATGTGCCCTCACACGGTTCTGTTATGTTGAAGCTCACGGGCTCGGAGGCAGCAACAGGGGCGATTACTTCGGGTAAAACATTCCGAATATCCCCGAAATCAAATGGCTTGTCGTTAGCTGTTGATGGAGCCTCGACTTCAAACGGAGCGAACATTCTACAATGGGATAAGGGAATTGCGCAGAATGATAAGTGGGTCATTACGGCTACAGATAGCGGCTACTATAAGATTATGAATGTAAAAAGCGGGAAGGCGCTAGCTATCGAGAATGCCTCTCTAAGTGATGGTGCGAAGGTTTTTCAATGGGATTATGGTACAACTGGCAACGATCAATGGCTAATCCAAGGGCTTACTCAAGGCTATTATAAAATAACGAACAGACTTTCCGGCAAATCGCTAAATGTTGCCAATAACTCGTTGATTAGCGGGGGTACATTTATTCAATGGCCTTATGCTGCAGCTGATAACATGGCCTTCCAGCTTATCGAAACGGATATTACCTATGAAGCAGAAGCGGCTTCTCTTCATTCCCTTTCTACGGAATCTACGAATGGCGGTTTCACTGGAAATGGCTATGTAGCAGGCTGGAATTCGAGCGGTCAATGGGTAGACTTTAATGTAGTTGCGAGTGCATCTGGCAATTACAACTTGACCTTCCGGTATGCTGGCGGAGCAGGAACAGCAGGACGATATCTCTATGTGAACGGCGTAGGCGTCGTTAACAATGTATCGTTTGCCGGTACGGGGAGCTGGACTTCGTATAATACCGTTACAATCCCGAATGTTCACTTAAATAGCGGCAGCAATACGATATCTCTGATATTCGATGCTGCGAAAGGTAGCAACAACTATTTGAATCTAGATAACATGAAGGTACAGTGAATAGAATAGACCATAGGAAGCCCGAGGATGAAGGATGTCCTTGGGTTTCCTTTTTCCGAGTTTCTAGCATAGGATTAGGTTAAAAAATTGCACTAGTAAAATAATGTAAGATGATTTAAGCTTGACTCATTGATTGTGTTGAGGAGGGCTATGAAAGATGGAAATCAAATTATTTAAAGCATTGTGGGGCATGGAAGGCTCGCTAGAATCCCAATTTGAACGAATTGCAGCAGCGGGTTATGTGGGAATTGAGGCACCGATGCCGACACTTGCCGATGAAGATCGCTTCCGAAAGCTGTTGGAAGCCAATCAATTGGACTATATTTCCATGGTGTTTACCGCTGGACCTGAACATATCGCTTCTTTTGCTGAGCAAGTGGCACGGGCGGTTTCATTTCGTCCCGTTAGCATTACATCCCACAGCGCCAAGGATTCGATGCCTTTTGAAGAGCAAGTTGAATTCTTTCTTGAAGCGGCTGAAATTGAGAAAAGATACGGGATTGCGATCGGTCATGAAACGCATCGCGGCAGAGCCTTGTATAATCCATGGGAAACAGGCAGACTGCTAGATGCCGTGCCTGGGATCAACCTAACAGCCGATTACAGCCACTGGTGCTGTGTAACCGAGACCACCTTAGAGAATGAAGAGGAGAATTTGCATAAAACCTTTTCCCGTGTCCAGCATATTCATGGCCGAGTAGGCTATGCACAAGGACCTCAAGTGCCAGATCCAAGAGCACCGGAGTATGCAAACGAATTGCAGAGGCACATGAGCTGGTGGGATAGCATCGTACAAGCGAAGCAGGAGGCAGGACTAACGACAATCACCTTTACGCCAGAGTTTGGGCCCCCAGGGTATTTGCACACCTTGCCATTCACCAACCAACCTGTTGCAGATTTATGGGAAGTTTGCCTTTGGATGGGAGAACATTTCAAAGGACAATATAAGAGTATCTAATCTTATTACTCTCAGTTGAAGGTATAATCATGCTCAATAAACTAAAGAAAATGCCAGCATCAAGACATATTGTTATCGCTTATGTGATTGGTATTTTTCTAATTGCTATTCTTCTTAAATTACCTATTAGTTTAAAACCGGGCGCCACGATCTCTTTCGTGGACGCCCTCTTTACATCTGTTAGTGCAGTCAGCGTGACAGGTCTGACGACGGTTGGTATCACGGATACGCTTAGCAATTTCGGTATTGGCGTACTTATCGTTGCTTTTCAATTCGGTGGGATCGGCGTCATGACATTGGGGAGCTTCTATTGGCTATTGTTCGGTCAGGAAATCGGATTGCTGCAGCGAAAGATGATTATGATTGACCAGAATCGCCACCATTTATCTGGATTGGTTCAGTTAATGCAGCTAGTGTTGGGCTTTACGCTGATTCTAGAGGCGATTAGTACATTGGCATTTGGCTTGTATTTTTATTTTACTGGTGAATACGGGTCGATTGGGAAAGCACTGTATTATGGGATGTTTCATACCATTTCCGCATTTACGAATGCTGGATTTGATCTATTCGGCAACTCCTTGCTGAATTATTCGAGTGATTATTTCGTTCAGGCGCTTACGATATTCCTGATTGTATTAGGCGGGATTGGGTTCCCTGTCGTGGCTGAGTTGCGAGAATATTGGTGKGGCGGGCATAAGAATTTCCGTTTCTCCCTTTTTACCAAGCTGACCCTCGTGACGACATCGGTGTTGCTACTGTTCGGAACGATCGGCTTCTGGTTGACGGAGCGAACACATGCGTTGGCAGGGATGAGCTGGCATGGGAAAATAATCACCGCACTCTTCACATCCGTCACATCGCGCAGCGCTGGACTTACAACGATTGATATGTCTACCATTACAGAGGCAAGCTTATTGCTTGTTTCTATCTTAATGTTTGTTGGGGCAAGCCCATCCTCTATGGGGGGCGGTGTTCGAACAACGACCGTAGCCGTTATTGTCCTTGCCCTTATTACTTATGCGCGCGGGGAGAAAGAACCGAAGGTATTCGGTCGGATGATAAGCCAAGAGGACTCACTCAAAAGCTTTGTGTTTTTCCTAACGGGTATAGCACTGCTTCTCGGAGGGATCTTCGTCCTGCTGATAGCTGAACCTAACCGTTGGGGAGTGTCTGCGATCCTATTCGAGGTGGCGTCTGCGTTCGGCACGTGTGGTTTATCCACGGGAATTACCGCAGATCTTGGTACCGCTAGCAAAATCTCACTCGTCGTGCTCATGTTCATTGGACGCATCGGATTGTTCTTGTTTTACTCCCTGTTTACCAATGGGAAAAAGAAACCGGTCATCCGGTACCCAGAGGAGAAGCTCATCATTGGATGATTAGCCCTCCAGTGGAAAATTATTGAATACCATAAGTTGTAAAATGTTATAATAAGATAAAACGCAGCCTAGGATCGTCCTGTGGCTGTTTTTCTTTTGAATTCTGGGGGATTTTGACTACTGGAGTCGAATTAACAAATAATTTACCCAGGAAAGTGAAACGTGATTGAATTTCATGCGTATCAGATAAGGGAGTTCACTAAAACAGGTAAGCGAAGGGAGGTGACCTCGTTGACAATCAGTTTAGTCAAAGGTCAGAAGATTGATTTAACAAAAGGTAACGCAGGTCTTTCTAAAGTTGTGGTTGGATTGGGTTGGGATCCTGCTGTTGTTGAGAAGAAGGGGTTCTTCGGCTCAAAGAAATCGGCCGTTGAGATCGATTGTGACGCTTCCGTTATCTTATTGGATGAAAAGGGAAGAATAACGAATCAGAAGCATGTGATTTATTTTGCTAATCTACAAAGCCCTGATGGTTCAGTCGTTCACTCTGGTGACAACCGTACCGGAGATGGCGATGGTGACGATGAGACAATTTCTATTCATTTGGGACAAGTTCCTGCGGATGTGAGTAAAATCGTATTCGTCGTGAATATTTATGACTGTGTGAATAGAAAGCAAGATTTCGGTCTCATTCAATCCGCTTATATCCGTGTATTGAATGGTTCTAATCAACAAGAGTTGGTTAAGTTTAACTTAACTGATGACTATTTAGGCAAAACATCTCTCATTGTTGGTGAAATTTACCGACACAGCGGCGAATGGAAATTCAGTGCAATTGGTGAAGGCAATACAGACACAACCATTGGACAATTAGTCAAAAGATATCAATAATGGCACAGCCAAATCCCATATAAAGAGAGGTATTTCACATGTCTATTTCATTATCTAAAGGTCAGAAAGTCGATTTAACGAAAACAAACCCAGGTTTGACGAAAGTTCTTGTTGGCTTAGGATGGGACACGAACAAATATGATGGCGGTAAAGATTTCGATTTGGATGCTTCCATTTTTGCAGCGAATGCTGCTGGTAAAGTTAGCAACGAATCCGATTTTATTTTCTACAACAACACTAAAAATGCGAATGGTTCTATCGAGCACAAAGGTGACAATCGTACAGGTGCAGGCGATGGCGATGATGAAGTTATCTCAATTGATCTTAGCGCAGTACCAGCTGAAACAGAGAAAATCGCATTCTGCATTACGATTCATGATGCGGAAGCAAGAGCGCAAAACTTTGGACAAGTTTCCAATGCTTATGTGCGTGTGTTGAATGAAGGATCTGGCGCGGAATTAATCCGTTTCGATCTTGGCGAGGATTTCTCCATTGAAACAGGTGTTGTTATCGGCGAACTTTACCGCAATAACGGCGAGTGGAAATTTAGTGCAATCGGCAGCGGTTATAAAGATGGACTAGCAGGTTTGGCACGTGATTATGGTTTACAAACTTCCTAATAAGAAGTCTATTGGAATAGGGTGGTGCTTTCTGGAGCATCACCTCCCTACTCTTCTTAATCAATTCAACTCGAGAAATGGTGTTCACTTGACCAGCTTTGTTGCGTTATGGATTGGAATTCAATGATCCGAGTAGACGAATTGTGTAATCGGTGAATGAGATAGATGAGGAAGATCGCGTAAGGATGAATAGCAATTAAACAGGGGGTCCATCTTAATGTCAGACTTTTTCCAAAGCTTTGTAGATAATTTTATGAATTTCTTTAGTTGGGACGTACTCTCGTCAACACTAACTGATCCCGTAAACTGGGGGATTATCGGTACACTCGTCCTTCTCGAAGGATTACTTTCTGCAGATAATGCGCTAGTACTTGCTGTAATGGTTAAGCATTTGCCTAAGGAACAGCAGAAGCGAGCTTTATTTTATGGTTTATTAGGAGCCTACATATTTAGGTTTATCGCCATTGGTGTGGGTACGTTCTTAGTACAGATTACCTGGATTAAGGTAGCCGGTGGGTTGTATCTCCTTTGGATTGCTTATAGTAACCTCTTCATGAAGAAGCATGGCGACGAAGGCGGGGAAGTCAAGAATAAAGGTCTTTCCTTCTGGCGTACCGTTCTTGCCGTAGAAATCATGGATATCGCGTTCAGTGTCGATAGCGTTCTTGCCGCATTTGGTGTGAGCGACAAGGTGTGGGTATTGTTCTTAGGTGGTATCTTAGGCGTCCTCATGATGAGAGGCGTGGCGCAAGTCTTCTTGAAGCTCATTGACAAGATCCCGGAACTGGAGAGAACAGCGTTTATCTTAATTATCGTTATCGGTCTTAAAATGATTGCTGGAGCATTCGGCTTCCACATCTCACATGTGATCTTCTTCTCCGTCATTATTGCGTTGTTCGGAGGAACAATTATTCTAAGCATGCTTCCTAAAAAGAACAAGTCTGGATCGGTTAAAGAATCTTAAACTTAATCTTACGAGTAACCAATGGGCAATCCCTCCGCTAAGGAGGGATTTGTTTACCACATAGGAAAGTATAAGTTTTCGGTTCCCGAAAACTGCTTTCATATTGGCGATAAAACCAACCTCTAAACGCGGTCGCTCATCCATGAATGGCCGCGATAGAGGTTTTCTCATTGAAATAAAGAGGGAGGAATCGGCATGCGATATTTCAATTATTTAACTGCGGATGAAGAGAAAGCTTTATTTTATTTACCGCCGAATTCCTTCCATAATCATTCGCACAAAGACATTTTAGCTCATTCTGTCGGTGCTGCGCTGTATATGCCAGCGACCCGACGTTCGTTCGCAGAAGATATTGCTTTTGGTAAAATTGAAGGCTTGGTGTCCGTTGTCCTTGATCTGGAGGATGCTGTAGGTGATAACGAAGTACATGCTGCAGAAGAATCGCTTATTGGGCAAATGAATCAGATCGCCCATTGGATGGAAGTTGGCATTGTAAGTGCTGAGAATCTTCCGCTGATATTCATCCGTGTTAGAAGTGTAAATCAATTGAACTACGTACTAGAGAGACTGGAAGAGCATGTAGCTCTTCTAACGGGTATTGTGTTCCCGAAATTTACTGTGGAAAATGGCGAGGATTATTTTCAAGTTTTAGAAAATTACAACGATGAGAAATCGGCATCTGCACCAATTTTATATGGATTACCGATTCTGGAATCTGCCTCGATTATTTATAAAGAAAGCCGCACTTTTACCTTACTGGCAATTAACGAAATTATAACGAATTTTAAGGATTTGGTCTTGAACATCAGGATTGGCGCTACTGACTTTTCAAGCTTATTTGGGCTGAGACGAAGTCCGGACAGAACGATTTATGACATTGCCCCGATACGGGATTGTGTCGCTGATATTATTAATATGTTTGGTCGTATGGAAGCCTCCAACGTGATTTCTGGGCCCGTATGGGAATATTTCCCGACGAAGGGACTCTTAAATGAAGTCATGCTCGATAAAGAGAATGGCTTGATCGGCAAAACAATTATTCATCCTACGCACATTAAGCCAGTGCAAACTCTCTATGCGGTCACACATGAAGAATATACGGATGCTATAAGCATTCTGAAGAACAGTCATGGCGATCTTGGGGTTATGAAGAGTGTCTATGGCAATAAAATGAATGAATTCAAACCCCATTTCAATTGGGCAAAACGTATTCTTTTACGATCACAAGTTTATGGGGTGCTGCATGAACAACAAACCTTTGATGGATTACTCACTGGACCTAACCGAGCGTACGTATAAAATAGCAGGCGATTTGGAGCTTCACGTCACCGTGACGTCCAATCCCCACAACATACCGCCCGATGCGTTATTCGCGATGGCAGCGAGAATTAATAAGAAACGATCTTTCTTGTTTGTAAGCAAGGTGCTAGGCAAACATATCCCGGTGAATCCGTACACGTCACTGTTAAGTGGAACTACTTTAGCGATATTATTGCAGGAAGTGTTACAAGAAACGAAGTTAGAAGAGAAGGTAGGGCTGGCTGTTGAGGGGCTAATATACCCGGATAAAGCGGAAACGGCCTATAAAGCGATCATGTCTGAACGTTTACCATTAAAGCAGCCTATTGCTTTCATTGGATTTGCGGAAACAGCGACGGCCATTGGTCATGCGGTCTATGAAACTTTTGGCCAAGGAAGTCATTATTTGCACACGACACGCGAAGTGATCGATGAATCACCGTCCATATTTCAATTCCAAGAAGAGCATTCGCATGCTACAGATCACTATGGATATTCCGATGACCCTGCCATTCTTGCGCAGCCTGAAATTCTCGTTCTCGTCGATRATGAAATTACGACAGGCCGTACGTCGCTTAATATCATTCGCGACCTGCAAGGGAAATACCCCAAGAAAATGTACTACGTGTTAGCACTGCTGGATTGGCGCACAGAGGAAGACATCCTACAGTTTGCCCAGTTGGAGCAGGAATTGCAGATTACGATTCACGTCATCTCATTAATTCGCGGGAATACGAAGGTAGTTGGCTCTAGCGAGAGCTTGCCCTTGCAAACGCCTAGCCCTTTGCTTGAGGAGCGCACAGATCTGCAAATTTGCTATGTGAATCAGCTATTCTCGCATGCTCCTTATGCAGGGAACCGCCCTTATTTGCAGCATAGCGGAAGGTTCGGACTTACCCCCTCCAATTCGGAACAATTGGATCGTTCCATTACGCAGACGGCCGAGCTGCTTAAGCGTAAACGTACAGGGATTAAGACTCTCTGTGTCGGCACAGGGGAGTTTATGTATATCCCGATGCGAATTGCCGCTGAGATGGGGGCAGGGGTGTCTTACCAATCAACGACACGCAGCCCGATTCATGTCATGGAACACGGTGACTATGCAGTGAAATATGGCCACGCTTTCCCTTCGCCAGAGGATGAACAAGTCGTGCACTTCTTCTACAATATTCCTTACGGCACGTATCAGGAGATCTTTCTTTTTATGGAGAGAGAAGCTTCTCCTTCGTCTATGGAGCCGATTGTGCGAATTCTCCAAGCCAAGGGACTGCACACCCTGCATATCGTCTTCTTCTCGCCGCAAACGGTCGATTGGAAGGAGGCTAAGGCATGGAAACTTGGCAATCCAAACGCATAGATGCTCCCCAACCCATGGGGAGTTATCCACCATCTGATGTGACATTTCTACTGAAGGATATCAGCAACATAAAGATGGAAGTCGCCTTAGAAGCTAGAGAGCGAGCTATTCAATCTGGAACGCACTATTCCGAAATGCTTCCTCAGGAGCATCTCCCCTCCTCGGATTATTTGAACCTGTACCATGAAACCCTCGAGCTGTCTGCCGAGAAAGTAGCCTTATCCGTAGGTGTGGTAGCTGAGCTTATCCGAACCAAGAAGGGGCCGAACACGGTCCTTGTTTCCTTGGCAAGAGCGGGTACGCCTATAGGCATTTTGATCAAGCGATACTTGCAAGATATCCACCAGATGAACATGCCGCATTATAGTATCTCAATTATTCGGGGTAAAGGGATTGATGAGAACGCTCTCCTGTATATGTTGCAGAAACATCCGGGCGCAAGGCTGCAATTCATTGATGGGTGGACAGGCAAGGGGGCCATTCGTAAAGTGCTTACCCAAGCTTGTGTTAAAATGGCAAGGGATTACGGAATCATCCTAGACGATGATCTAGCGGTACTCGCCGATCCTGGGCATTGTACAGACATGTTCGGAACCCGCGAGGATTTTCTCATTCCGAGTGCATGTCTGAACTCGACAGTCTCCGGATTAATGAGTCGCACAGTGCTGCGCGATGATTTGATTGGCCCGCATGATTTTCATGGCTCGAAATATTACAAAGATTGGCTGGATCACGATCAGTCTAATCATTTTATCGAATCGATTGTTCCCTTTTTCAACAAGGTGACTAAGGAAGCCCAGGAGTTGGCCCAATCTTTAGTGACTAATCCACCAGAAATTACCTGGCATGGCTTACGGGATATCCAAGCGATTCAGACGACCTTTCTCATGGCTGATATCAACTTGATTAAGCCTGGTGTGGGAGAAACAACTCGTGTGTTGCTTCGGAGAGTACCGTGGCGGATCTTGGTAGATCGCATGGATAATCCGCATATTCGGCATATTTTGCTGCTAGCTGAGGCGCGTGGTGTACCTATTGAGGTGTATCCAGGCCTCACGTATTCGTGTTGCGGCCTCATACAATCTGTGAAAGGGGATGCCGAATGATTTATGCCAGTGATTTAGATCAGACCTTAATCTACTCCMAACCAGCAGAGCAAGCGGAGCATTTGGGGGAACGTATCATGGTTGCCGAGCTGATCGATGGCAAAGTGAGATCTTATATGTCCTCCAGCACGTATCAACGGTTACAAGAGCTGATGAATGAACTCATTTTCATCCCTGTGACAACGCGAACGATTGCCCAATATGAGCGAATACATCTCATCAGTCAAATTCTGAAACCCCAATATGCAGTTACAAGCAACGGGGGGAATATGTTGATCGATGGCAATATGGATACGGAGTGGCGAGATCTCGTTAGGACCCGTGTCAGCGAGACGAGTGCTCCTGTCGAGGATGTCCTGCCTGTCATGCAGGCAGTGCTGCAGCAGGATTGGTTGATTAGCTCGAGCTTCTGCGATGAGTTATTCTACTCCCATATCGTCGAGCGCGACCGAATGCCTGTGCAGGAAATAGCCGATTTGAGCAAACAGTTGAAGAGTATGGGCTGGCGCACTTCTGTTCAAGGTAGGAAGGTCTACATTGTCCCTGAGGCCGTGAGCAAGGGGGCAGCAGTTGCTCATCTGAAGCAAATACTTGATGGTCGGAAAGTCATTGCTTCCGGTGACTCCCTGCTGGATCAGAGCTTGTTAGACATCGCTGATTATGCGATTGCTCCAGGTCATGGAGAGTTATTCCGCCAAGAGCAAATGACCCCGTCTGGGATATACAGATTTACGGAGGAATCCGGCATTTTTGCAGCTGATGACATCACCGCATTTGTTCATTCCACACATAGCGAGCATCGAAAGTTGCTCATAAAGGAGTCCTCATGAAAAAAGTATGGTTTAACCGCTGGTTCTCTGTTGCTTATCATTACATGAACAGCATCCGTAATAATGAGGATGGGGCTCAGTTTAAGATGTATGCAACGCATCCGGATCGTACCCACATGGCGCTGCAAGCAGCGGACTTTGCAGATACAGAGCCTGTTCTTGGCGATGACGACTATGTGGAATTTGCCCTGAATTTTTGTAAACAGCATGGGATTGATGTGTTTATTCCTAGGCTGCATATGTATGCGATTGCCAAACATATCGATGAGTTTGAGAAAATAGGTACACGTGTAACGGTTTGTCGTGATCTGGAGCTCTTAGAAAATCTCATGGAAAAGCAGAAATTTTACGAGTCCATCCGGCCTAAGGGGATCGTCGCGATTCCGGATTATCATGTGGTGAATACGGCTGAGCAGTTTCTTAAAGCGCATGATGCGCTTACTGCGGCTGGGCATGGCGTCTGCATGAAGCCAACGAATGGTGAGGGCGGCAATGGATTTCGGATTATCAGCAATAAGCGAAATGCGCTCACTGATATGTTTGGACCGGTTATGCCATATCTCACGAAAGAGCAAGCCTACCAGAACCTTTCGACTGTGGAACGTTTTGATGACGTCATGGTTATGGAAGTACTGGGTGGCCATGAATACAGCATCGATTGCTTAGCTTCCGCTTCTGGTGAGCTTCTTGCGGCTGTCCCGCGTCGTAAGGCGGATGGACGATTGAGGCTATTGGAGGAAGTGCCAGAGCTGATTGAACTTGCTAATCGGATAGCTGCTACCTACCGCATTCCGTTCAATTATAATATTCAAGTCAAATACAATCAGGATGTACCGAAGCTGTTGGAGATTAATCCGCGGATGTCAGGGGGTTTACATGTCACTTGTTTATCGGGCATTAACTTCCCGTATTTAGCTGTGAAATCACTGCTTGGTGAACATGTTGAGGTCCAAAAGCCAACCTTCGGCCTATTGGCAAGCCATATTGAGCAATATGTTATTATGAATCTCGGTGAATAATCACTGCCGTGCATCATATCTTTGATAAGAGATGATCATTTCGTATCAATCAGCGAAGAGGGTGCGCGGTATGATCGTAGGCGGAATTATCTTATTCGGAATTATTGTAACGCTAATCGTCATAGCAAGTGCAGAGAAAGCGGAATATGTGTCCAATTTTATCGATAAATAGTCATCTTTGAAGCCTGAAAAGGTTTCTTTTTTTTGCTTCAATTTGGTAGAATAGAAGATAGGTAGTTTACTATGTGAAGGAGATTTAACATGCTGCAATTAAGCGATAGTCAACTTGCAACAATGTGGAGTCAAGGAGATGCGAAAGCGTTTAATCGACTTCTGGAGCTGTATAAGGACAGAATTTATCGATTAGCTTTTCGTATGCTTCGAAATAAATCAGATTCCGAAGATGTTGTTCAGGAGACTTTTTTGCGTGCACATTTGAATTCTCATCGATTTGACGCTACCAAAAATTTCTCCAGCTGGATCTTTAGTATTGGCAAAAATGTTACGATTGATCTGATGCGGAAGAAGAAAAAAGAGCTCTCCATGGATACAAGTGGGTTTCCATCCCAAGATGAACGCCCCCTGATTGAGAAGTTGGTGAGTCATGAGAAAACGCCTGAGCTTCAGCTTATTGAACAGGAAACGTATAGCCAGGTGGAACAAATGATTCAAGATCTGCCAGACAAATACAAAGACCTCATTGTTTACAAATATTATTTGGATATGTCCTTAGAAGACATCAGTCGAGAAGTGAATTTACCTGTTTCTACGATTAAGACGAGGCTTTTCCGTGGCCGGAATTATATCAAAAGAAAATGGGGATCCTTATTCTTCATGCTGCACAGCTTATCCACGATGATCATTTTATAAAGGTAAGCCGGTAAGGCTTATTTTTTTGCCCATTACCTTATGTTAAGGAGTTTTTCATGAGTAATCTTAAATTAGATGCACCTAAAATGCCTAAAGAATTGCCCATCATAACCTTGCAAGAAGGAAAATTTGAACCTGAAGATAGTTTTCATACTGGCATCATAAGTGATTGTATCATTGATAATCAGTCAGCCTATAAGGTCGCGTTTGATAAAGTAATTTTTCGCAATGTGACATTTACACGAATCGCGATGAAAGAAATTGAATTTACGGATGTTATTTTTGATCGATGTGATTTATCGAATGTCGACTTTACAGAAGCAACGATACATCGAACGGAATTTCGGAATTGCAAAATTATCGGCATGGATCTTACTGGATCTACATTACGAAACATCCTTTTTCAAGATTGTTTAGGGGATTTTTCGACTTTCCGAATGGCAAATCTCAAACAAATCACGTTTCATACGTGTTCTTTAAACAACTCTGATTTTTATGAAGCGACTTTGCAAAAGCTACAATTTGAGGTTTGTCAATTAGAACAAGCACAATTTACGGGTACGAAACTGGATGGGATCGACCTCAGCACATGTGAATTTACAAGCTTAGGTGTAAGTATTGAAGATCTGCGCGGATGTATCATTTCTAGAGGACAGGCTTCGGTATTTGTAAGTCTTTTTGGGATCAAATTAAAGGAATAGAGGCAAGGTGAATGGAGGGGGAGACGGTGAAATTTGGATTTGATATTGATGATACCCTCATTAATCTAAGAGAGCATGCGTTTCATATTTATAATCAGAAGCTGCAGCAGGACATTGGGCTAGAGGTGTTTCATGCCTTGCCAACGATGGAAATTCACAGTGCTTTTGGACTAACGAAGGAAGAAGGCGGGAAGTTGTGGTACAGCCTGCGTGATGAGATTTATTATTCAGACTGTGCGTTATTCCCCCATGCGCGTGAGGTTTTGAACAAGTTGGTGGAGCAAGGTCATGAGGTGTACTACATTACGGCTCGCGCCAAAGAACATACGGAGCGCACACGACAATGGTTGCTCGACCATGGATTCCCTGTCGTAGAGGGGCATTTTTTCTGCGGGATGAGTGATTCCGAGAAAGTACATATTATTGAGGCATTGGAGTTGGATTATTATTTTGATGATAAACCGACCGTTCTGGAGACATTAGCCCACCTGCCTGTCCGCATTTGTGTGAAGGACAGATCCTATAATCAACATCTGGAATTGCCGCGGATTACGTCTTGGGATGAGCTAGATGAGCTTATGAAGGGTTAAACAGTGAAAAGAGGTACTCGCATCGTTACAAAACGATTCGAGCACCTGGCTGAAGGGAGAGCAGATCTTGCTCTCCCTCTCCAAATGTCTACATAGTCACTAACTCCAAACTTTCGTCCTCATCCAAATGATGCGGACGAAAGTTTTTTGTTTTTATATTGCTGCGCCATAAAAACGCCCCAGTCTCTAATTACCCACAAAACTAACGCAAGATATTTTATACTGTTCTATATCTTTCACAGCCATCTATGTCCACTATCCCCTTAGCTCAGAAAAATGATAATACTGTAATTTAAAAGTTGGTGATAACGAAATAAAATGAAGGAGCCTAGAAGACATAAAAATGCGAGAATTGAGTAGTGTCCTCAGAAAGATTAGTCGCTGCACTATTACTAAGAATGCATCGTTTAATCAAGTTTTCGAAAATAGGTATTTTGGAGGTAGTTAGATTAATTCGGTAGCAGAACTCGTCTAAATAGCTTTGAAGATGACGGGCGCCGATGCCATGGAAGGTAGTATTAATCCAAGTGCTTGCTTGTTTAACAATTTCAAGTAGGGGTCGCTGCCGTTTTGGCGTATAAAATCCAGTAATCGAGTGGATCTCTTTCACAGTAGGTTCGATATGTTGCTGCTGAAAGGTGGATATGTCGCTTTTAGTAATATGTTTATTTGTAGGATGGGACGGTATAACATGTTTAATTTTGATATGCGTAGGTTCGCCTGAATCATTGAGTGATGAGCCTACGAGCAGGAGATGTTCTTGAGGATGTTTGTGGACAGTTGGATTGAAGGGTTTTCCATAGATAGCGGAGTTAATTTGGACTGATCCTGAGAGCGGACTTTGGTTATCCGCCTGTAGGATGGAATTGCGAATTTTATGCAGGATTAGCCAGGCTGTTTTGTAAGTGACTTTAATAAGTCTTGAAAGCTCCATGGCAGTTGTACCAATATGAGTACGCGAAAATAGGAAAATTGCCAATAACCACTTACGAAGCTCAGTTCTGGAGCCTTCCATAATCGTTCCTGAAAGTAATGAGACTTGGAAACGACATCGGGAACATTCATACAAGGGTAAACGTCGAGTTGTAGTTACATAGGCATGACGATGTTCACAACGTGGACAATAAAAGCCTGAAGGCCATTTTGTTTGAAAAAGAAAGTCAATGCAGATATCTTCAGAGGAAAAATAATTATGAAATTGCTCGTATGACAAACTTGAAATGTCCATAATAATCCTCCCTAAAATAAATGGAATAGAAACGTTTGTTCTCTTTTTTTATTATTTTACCAAACATATGATCTGTTTTCAATGATTTGTATAAAAAAGCTGGCTTCTTTTTCTGAGTGAAGGGGATAGTGGGGATACGGTTTGACGAGAAGAAGTAGTGGAGAGAAGGGCAGGTAGGGGGAGAGTGATTGGGGAAGGTAGTGAGTAGGATAGGGGAGTGCAATGAGGGGGGATTTGATTAAGGGCGGCGTATGTTAGTAAGGAATGAAGGATGATGAAGGATTGGATCGTCTTTTTCAAAACATGTCCGCATAAGGTAGTACTAATGAATTATGGCGAATAAGTAGGATTTGGTCACGGAGGAAGGGGGAGAAGCATGCTGCAGAGGCGACGATGGAGAAGCAGGCCAACTGTGAAAACAAGCCRTAAAAAGGTACTGTGGATTGGTTTGCTCATCTTAGTCTTGTTTTGCATTCAGTTTTTTATTTTTATAGAACGGAATCTAAGACCGCCTTTGATGAATCTGGCGAAGGTTAGGGTTAAGCAGATTGCAACCCAAGCGATAAATAGTGCAATCGCCGATCATGTGGCAGGGGGAACGAATGCAGAGCAATTAATTGATTGGAAAATGGATAAAAACAACAAAATTACAGGTTTTATGTTGAATTATAATGAGCATATGAGGATTACTTCGGAGGCTATTAAAACGGTCCAAGGCGAGTTGAATAATCTGGAAAGTATTGCAGATCATATTCCCCTTGGGCAGGCTATGAATAGTGCTATTCTCGCCTCTTTTGGCCCAGATATCCCGATCAGATTACTTCCTGTTGGAAGTGTGAAGGTGGATTTAAACACACGAACTCAAAATGCTGGTATTAATATGGTGATGTTTGAGGTATATGTGCACATTGTTGCAGAGGTTTCTGTTATTATCCCTTTTGATTCAGAAACTGAAATTGTAGAGACTGAAATTCCGATTTCTTATTCGCTTGTTGTGGGGGATGTTCCTACTTATTACTATGACAATAAAGGTAATCCAGTGGGAAGTTCGAAGGATGGCAGCCCACCGAGCATAACGTTACCAACTATTCCGCACTCAGGGGCAACGAATTCTACGCCCAAGGAGGGCATAATCAAACCATAAGCCCCAAAAAATAAACCCACCGTGAAGGTGGGTTTATTTCTTTTTAGCTCGATCTTCGCGCTCCCATCTTCGTAAGGATGGATAGGGATCGTAGCTCCACTCTGTTGAGCCGTTATCACGGTATAATCCGAAGTGAAGATGAGGGGGAAATTTACCGGATGTACCTGGTTTTCCATAGCCGGAGCTGCCGACCCAACCGATAGTTTGTCCGGGCTTGACGATATCGTTTATTTTGAGCGTTTTTTGAAAGCCGGAAAGGTGGGCGTAGTAGTGATAAATGTTGTTGAGATCACGAATGCCAACTCGCCAGCCACCGTAGGGGTTCCATCCTTTGATTTCAACGATACCATAGCAAGTGCTTCTAACAGGAACACCGTAGCCAGCGAATAAATCTGTACCTTCATGAGTACGGTGCCCACCCCAGCCGCGACTATCTCCCCACGTGCTACGATAAGAATAGTCGGATGAAATTGGCAGTGGGAATGCATGAGCATTTGCTTCTAGTGTGCCCAAAGACTCATAGATCGCAGCGAATTGACGGATGCGTTCTACGCTACGTGCGTTGTGGTAATAATTCCAAAGGTTCATTTGTAAGTTATCAACTTTCGTTCCATTGTTGCCTAAGATCGCTGCCATAGCCGCTAGTACATCTAAATCGTTGGCACGGTCAGCGATGCCATCCCCCGATCCATCCCGCCCTAAGCCATGGAAGAAGGAAATCCTTATCAAATTGGAATCGTTTGGATCTGGATTAAGCATACCCGCCCAAACAAGTTCTGAAAAATAAATATTCGTGATGCTTTGTTGAACGGTTCTTTTTTTGGCAGTGTTTATGGTTTTCTCATATTGATCTACAGCAGCTAGGTATGTCCAAGGAATACCCGTAAGTAAGCTTATTTTTTCAAAAAGCTCTTTTCGCTCCGATTGTGAAGGTTTGGTCGGTTGGGAGCTAGGTATTGGAGCTATCTGATCATTTGTCATAGCTGATGATACATCCATATTTGAAAAAGGCGGTAATGTGATTGTTGATAGGAGGAGGCTAAGGACGAGAACCTTTGACCAAAATGCTCTGCTTTGCATCTCTATCATCCTTCCTGAAATGTTAGTTCTTAGGATGTACGGATGTCTTGTTGTTTATCCTTCGATCTTTCGTTACCGCGGGATATTTGCTATGATGCCAATAAGAGGTGGGAAAAGTGACTTTTAACCATAGAGAAGAGCATATTGATGATCAATTGTTATTAGTTCAAGCCAATTTGGACGATATGAATCCGGAGTGGATGACTTATGTGATGGATAAGCTTTTTGATGCAGGTGCTAATGATGTATATATGGTACCCATCATTATGAAACGAGGACGTCCTGGAATCATGCTGAATGTATTAGTGGATGAGGGTCGTTTGTCTCCGATTGAGGAGATTATTTTTAGTGAAACGACCACACTTGGCATTCGATATCTTCATGCATCTTGTCATCGATTAGCCAGAGAATTTGAGCGTGTAGAAACACCTTGGGGACCCTTAACGGTAAAAGTTGGTTATCACGCAGGAAAATTAGTGCAATTTGCACCTGAATTTAAGGAATGTGAACAAGTAGCAAGGATGCATGAAGTACCGCTGAAGATGGTTTATGAGGAAGTTAGGTTATTATTCTTGCAACAACTGAGACAAAAAAACGCTCTTCCATTGTGATGGAAGGGCGTTTGTCATGTCTACGCTATTGTGGGGTGCCAGGTGTGGCATCGCCATGATGCGTGTGCGTATGAGAGTGATCATGATGATGATGATCGTGATCGTGTTTATGATCATGGCTGTGTGAATGATCATCGTGTGTATGCGTATGATCATGATGGTGGTGATGATCATCGTGTGTATGCGTATGATCATGATGGTGGTGATGGTCATCGTGCGTATGTGTATGTTCATGACTATGATCATGCGCTAGATGCTCATGGCTAATTTGCCATTTACCAATAAATGGATCAACTCTACCAACTACAACGCGCAGCACATTGGGTTGCTTGGGTAAGTCCCTAGTGCCTGCACCATAGCCAATATGATCAACGACCATGGGTGGGAAGCTTTTGGAAAATTCATCAGCAATTCCTGAAATAATACCGGCTCCCGTAGGCGTTGTCATTTCTAAACTATAAGGAGTTGATGCGATCGGTAAGCCTCTCATCATCTCCAGTGTGGCAGGAGCGGGTACTGGATAAATACCATGATCGATATGTATGGTTCCTGATCCTAGTGGTACTGGAGAGGAGAAAATACGCTCGATTTGCAAGGAATCGATGGCTAATGCAACACCTACGATGTCAACGATGGAATCAATGGCACCGACTTCATGAAAATGTACTTTTTCAATAGGTATCCCGTGAATCTTAGCTTCGGCAATCGCAATTTTTTCGAAAATAGCTAGGCTTAGTGCTGTAACACGCTCATTGTATTCTGCTTTTTGAATGGCATTGACGATTTCTGAATAATGTCTGTGCTGCTTCGGAGGATGTTCAGGGTCGAGTATGACATCCAGCTTAAGAGCAGAAATGCCGCGTTTCACAACGCGCTTCCATTCCAAGGTGTAGGGCTCTAGTTTGATTTTGGAAAGCTCATCCTCAATATAAGCACGATCTGCTCCCGCATCAACCAAAGCGCCAAGGGTCATATCGCCGCTAATTCCAGAGAAGCAGTCCAAATATAAAATGCGCATGGTTGTAATTCACGCTCGTTTCGACATATTTTTGTTAATGAGTCCTGCATAATAACCAGCGCCAAAGCCATTGTCAATGTTAACGACAGAGATGCCCGGCGAACAGCTATTGAGCATGGACAGCAGCGGTGCGATCCCGGCAAGGTTCGCACCGTACCCAATACTCGTCGGCACAGCGACGATGGGTTTAGAGACAAGCCCGCCCATGACACTGGCGAGTGCGCCCTCCATGCCGGCAACTACCACAATCGCGTTCGCACCGCGAATGAGCTCGAGCCGGCGGAAGAGCCGGTGAATGCCAGCGACACCCACGTCGTATATACGTTCAACGTGGCTGCCTAGGCATTCTGCCGTAAGGGCAGCCTCCTCCGCCACAGGGAGGTCGGAGGTGCCTGCGCACACGACGGCGATATAGCCGTCGTGGACTTTGAGCAGCGGGCGCTTAAACCAAGTGAGCGCCCGTGCAGTTTCGTGGTAGGTGACACCTTCCACGTTGGCTACGACATAGGCGGCTTTGGCCGCGTCGACCCGTGTGGCGAGTACGCGGTCGRTATGCTCCATCAGCCGCCGGAAAATGGCCTCGATCTGCTCGGGCGTCTTGCCTTCCCCGAAGATGACCTCGGGGAAGCCTGTCCGCTTCTCGCGATCGATGTCGAGCTGCGCAAATCCAAGATCAAGGTTGGCGGGACCTGACCCGCCTTCCTTGATGATTTGCTTCTTGGCTTCGTCGATGTCCAGATCGCCGGTCTGGACGAGTTTTAGGATCTTCTCTAAGTCCATCATAAGGAAGCTTCTTTCACCTTATCTTTCGTTTCTTGAGATAGCACTTCATTCATACTGCCAGTGCGGTAGCCTTGCAAATCTAATGTGACATATGTAAAGCCAAGCTTGCTAAATTTCTCGTAGATCGCATCGCGATGTTCAAGGACTTTGTGAATCTCGTCCGGCATGACTTCGATCCGAGCAATCTTCTCGTGATGACGCACACGTACTTGATAGAGACCTAGTTGGGAAAGGAAATATTCGCCTTCATCCAATTGGTCAATCTTCCACTTCTCGATTTGCGTACCATACGGTATACGAGAAGATAAGCAGGCAAATGAAGGTTTGTTCCATGTTTTCAGACCAAGCTCTTTGGAAAGCGCTCGGATCTCGTCTTTGGTTAAGCCGGCTTCTTGCAGCGTACTGCGGACGCCTTGCTCATTCTTCGCTTGTAGTCCTGGTCTATAGTCGCCTAGATCGTCGACATTGGAACCATCCAAGAGAAACGGATAGCCCAGTTCCTTCGCGATGTCTTGTAAATGGGAATAAAGCCCTGTCTTGCAGTGGTAACAACGGTCAGGATTATTGGCAACGAAATTCGCGTTCTCCAATTCCTTTACCTCTGTTTTGTGCAAGCGAACGCCAAATTGTTCAGCTAGTTGTGCAGCGGCATCGAACTCCCTCGTKGGAAACGTTTCAGATGCTGCAGTTACGGCAAGGACTTGGTCACCAAGCTCTTGCTGTGCACGTTTGAGGACGAATGTACTGTCAACCCCTCCGGAGAAGGCGACGATGACACGGCCCATGTTTCTTAAAATTTCACCAAGCTTGCGATCTTTCTCGCGCGTCACTTCAGTTATGCTCATGTTTCTTTCCTCCCATACAGCCTTTATGTAGTAAGCTGAGCTGTTTTGGTCCATCTAAACAAGTGTATCACAACTGACCCCCAAAGTGGATTGTTTTGTCAGTCATTCATGTTATAATAACATCATTGAGAAACCAAATAAAAAGGCGGGAATTACAGTGCCTAGAAAAGTGTTAGAGAGAAAACCAGACTGGTTAAAGATCAATCTGAAGACCGATGAGAATTTCAAAGAAATTAAATCGATGATGCGTTCCAAGACGTTGCATACAGTTTGTGAAGAAGCCAAGTGTCCGAACATTCATGAATGCTGGGCGAATCGGACAGCGACTTTTATGATATTAGGTGATATTTGTACGCGTGCTTGTCGCTTTTGTGCAGTTAAAACAGGTCTCCCAACGGAGCTTGATTTGGAAGAGCCGGAACGTGTTGCAGATGCAGCGCTACAAATGGGGCTTCGTCATTGTGTTGTTACTTCGGTGGCACGCGATGATTTAACAGATGGCGGTGCCATGATTTTCGCTGAGACGATCAAAGCGATCCGTCGTAAACTGCCGATGTGCACAGTTGAAGTGTTGATTCCTGACTTTCTAGGTCGAGAAGAATCACTAGCTATCGTGCTTGAGGCAAAGCCAGATATTCTGAATCACAATATGGAAACGGTAGAGCGGATGTCAGATCGTGTTCGTTCTAAAGCGAAATACCGTCGTTCCCTCGAGCTATTGCAGCGTTCTAAACGGATAGCCCCGAACATTCCAACGAAATCCAGTGTCATGATTGGTGTAGGGGAAGAGTGGGACGAGCTGCTACAAACGATGGAAGATCTGCGAGAAGTGGATTGTGATATTATGACGATCGGTCAATACTTACAGCCGTCCACGACGCATTTATCGGTATCCAAGTATTACACACCTGAACAGTTTGCTATGCTGAAGGAAGAGGGCATGAAACGCGGCTTTAAGCACGTGGAATCGGGTCCGCTGGTACGCAGTTCCTATCATGCACATGAACAGGTGAAAGCAGCATCAAGCGTTTAGAAGGCGAATTCAATGAACGGATCATAGAAAGGAGAGCTTCCTACCACCATGATTCATATTGCCAATAAAACATACGAGCTTGTTACCGATCACAAAAATGGTTGGAATTTCGAAGTGTTCAAGGAACGCTTCAGCGAAGTGTTGGAGCGGTACGATTATATTGTGGGCGATTGGGGATATAGTCAATTACGACTGAGAGGGTTTTTCAAAGAAATCCACCCAAAAGCGACCAAAGAATCCTCCATCGCAGCTCTTCAAGATTATTTGAATGAGTACTGCAACTTCGGCTGTGCTTACTTTATTATCGAGAAAGTAAACGCGCCTAAACAACAAATACCGTCTGAAGTTATTAGTTCTACAACGGTTTAATCAGCAATAAACCAAATAACGCCATCTGAACTCCAACAAGTGTGGAGAGCAGATGGCGTTATGTTTTTTGTTATACATGCGTGTAAAGCTTATTTTATTTCAAGGCCAACGAAGGCTTCGCGAACCCGATTCCAGAATGGAAACGGACGGAACCGTGCGAACTTTACTTTCACATTGGAAGCCACTCGGCAACGAATGGAAACGACATCGGCACGCTGCATATATAAATGGTCCAGCGACAACAGCATATTCTGCTGTGCTTTTGGATAAATGTCACAGTGGTGATGCTTTGGCAAGATCATCGATGAACCTAGTGTTCGATACACGCGATTGTTAATCGATGCGATCTCGGCAATTTGAATAGCTTCAAGCGATGGATGGACCATGGCGCCGCCTAAGCTCTTGTTGTAAGCCGTACTGCCTGCAGGAGAAGATATGCAAATACCGTCACCGCGGAACATTTCAAACATTTCATCGTTCACGTGAAGTCTTGCGACTAGTGAAACTTCGATCCCACGGATCGTAAACTCGTTAAGTGCGAGGTGTGTTTCAACACCCTTGTCCGTCGTAATTTCGATTTCGACAACGGGGTAGCGCACGACTTGCAACTCCTCTGGTGTTGCGACACTAAACATTAATGAAGCTAGATGATCTAATTCGTCCGGCTTCCAATCTGCGAAAAATCCAAGATGCCCCGTATGGATCCCAACGAATGCGATATGATCTAACTTGTCGACATATTTATGAAAGGCTTGGAGCATCGTGCCATCTCCGCCAATGGACAGGACGATATCGGGATGGTCTTCATCCCTTGGCATGCCTTGCTGAGCGGCGAGAGCGTGGAAGCGTTCGGTCAGCCCCTTGGAGATGTCATCGCCTCGTTCAATGACGTTATATTTCAATCTTGTTCCTCCTAAGAGTTTTGCTTTAGCAAAAATTGCTTCGTAAGCGTGGACTGAGTTTTCGTAGAATTATAATCTTAATAATTGGAACAGAAGGCATCAATATCTTGGAGAATGGATTCAGGCGTATACCGAAATTCTGCGGCGACCCGATAGCTGTCGTTGCTGAAATGCGTAACTCTTACAATTTCACCATAGACAGTCATAGGCTGAGAGACATTCGGGAGAATGAAGCTGAACTCCAGAATCAATGGAAAGAATAGTCGATTGGATGTGACAAAGGATAATCCGCCAACACTGATATCGAGAAGTTGTCCAGTAAAAGCGACACCCTTCTGAGCAGATAAGCTTCGAATGCCAGCGACACGCAGTGTAATCGGTGTACGCAGTGTAAGCTTAGCACGAGGATGTCTGCGGTTTTGATGTTGAAAAACTTCCTCTGGAAGAGATAGAGTCAGGGAACAGATCGTTTTTTTTAGTTCAAGCCCAATCAAATCGACATAGGCGTAATATAAAATGGCACCATCTTTGAAAGAAAATTCAACGAAAGAAACATGTTCGAGCTTGTCAAAGGGGTAGACACCCAATTGTTCAAGACATACGGTTATCGAATCTTCGCTTATTTTGTCGATAGCAAAGTTATCTTCAAAGCAGAAAGGTTGTCCATCTTTACTTTCACCAACAATGATAATATGACAATCCTGATTTGGTGAAAAAGAAGCCAATTCTAGTACCTTATTCCAATCCATAGCATCACCAAGTCGTTAGATTTACATTCACATCTGCCTGTACATCCTGTAAATACTCTTCTCATCATAATTTATCTAAGTCAATAAGAAAAGCCCCAAACGGGGCTTTAGCTTAGGTTAAGCGATTTTACCACATAGGAAGTTAAGTTTTCGATACCGAAAACCGCTTTCCTATTGGCGATAAAACTTACCTCTCCTGGGGTCCCTACAAAGTAATCGGAATTTGCTTCGAAGGTTAGCGTCACTTTGAGGGGTAGAATAGCGGTCGCTCATCTTTGAATGGCTTCGATAGAAGTTTTCTCATTATTAAGACAAGGTGCTCGTAACGAGGGAGAGTTCAAACGAATGCGCAAAGTTGGTTGAGATCGGACGCACACGAATCGAGAAGTGAGGTCCATGAATAAGATGGGATGGAATGGTTGCTTGGAAGCGCTGCGATTGCTCAATAAGTTCCCCGATTGGAGCCATGAGGATGATTTTCTGCTCCCACGTTTCGCCATTTTCTGCATAATAAATGACTTCAACTGCCGTATCCTGCGGCCAAATAGGGCCGAAATGGATTTGCGCCGTAATCTCTTTCGTTGATGGGAGAATCTCGTCTAAGGGAACGTCAGAAGTCGATTTATCGGCATGATCATCAATATTCATTATTCTTACCTGATGCCAATTGCTGCGGATAAACTGCTTGTAGTCGGCAACTTTGGTAGCCACATCATAATTGTCCGCGACAAACAGACGAGCACGTTTGGCTGTTGGTACATACGAAAGATTCGTGTAGTCCTGCACCATTCGGTGCGTATTATAGACGGGGCTGAGCGATTGAACAGACCGCTTCATGCGTCCAATCCATTGATGAGGGATCTCACCCTGATTGTAGTAAAGAGGGATAATCTCATTCTCCAAAAGGTGATAAATCGCTTTCGTATTTTCTTTTTCCTGTGCGGCCCAGTCCGCGGCTCCCGTGGATCCGATAGCCCAACCATTCATACCGTTGTAGCCTTCCTCCCACCAGCCGTCCAGCACGCTGAAATTAAGAACGCCGTTCATGGCAGCTTTCTGGCCGCTAGTTCCGCTAGCCTCAAGGGGTCTGCGAGGGTTGTTTAGCCATACGTCGACGCCTTGAACGAGATAGCGAGCCATGTTGATATCATAATTCTCGAGAATAACGACTTTACCGAGAAACTCTTTTAATTGAGAGATGCGGTAAATTTCTCGGATGAGATCTTGGCCTGGGTAATCAGCAGGGTGGGCTTTCCCAGCAAATATAAATTGCACGGGTCTCTCAGGATTATTAATTAATTTCTTGAGCCGATACAAATCATTGAAAATCATATTGGCCCGTTTGTAAGTAGCGAAGCGTCTGGCGAACCCAACTGTAAGGGCTTTAGGATTTAAATAGTGCCTAACTTCTTCAATCCGTTCTTCGGATTCCCCGTTACGTTTGCGTTGCTCCATGAGACTATTGCGAGCATAACGTACCAGATCATCTTTCAAATGCTGATGAACCTTCCAAATGGATTCATCGGGAATGACCTCAATTTGCGCCCATTGATGCTCGTTGGACTGCTTTGCTCGCCATGTGCCGGGGAGGAATCGATCGAAGAGCTCCTTCCAAGCAGGGGCGGTCCAAGTATCCAGGTGGACACCGTTCGTGATAGAGCTGATCGGCACCTCGCTGGCATCGATATGACCATGGAATTCCTTGAACATTTCGCGTGAAACTTGCCCATGCAGCTTGCTGACGCCATTGCGCAACCCCGCTGTATTCATCGCTAGATGTGTCATATTGAATTGACCGGACTTATGATCAAGCCCTAATGAAATAATGCTTTGTTTATGCTTAGGCAGCTCGCTGAAAAGGTGACCGAGATAGTGTTCCACCATCCCGACGGAGAACGTATCATGACCTGCTGGAACAGGTGTATGGGTCGTGAAAACGGTGGCGGAGCGCACGGTCTCTACAGCTACATGAAAAGGAAGGCCCATGTGAAGCAATTCCTTCAACCGTTCTAACGTGAGGAAAGCCGCGTGACCTTCATTAATGTGGTACACATTCGGGTAAATACCGAGTGCACGCAGCACTTTGACACCACCGATTCCCAGTACCATTTCCTGGGCGATCCGCATATCTTGATTCCCGCCATACAGCTGTGCGGTCAACTCTTTATCTGCGTCTTGATTGGCTTCATGATCGGTATCCAGCAAAAAGACCAGATTGCGTCCTACCTTAGCAGCCCAAACCAAGACGGTGATCGTACGACCAGAGATATCAAGTGAAACTGTGAGCTGCTGGCCATTTTGAAGTACCGGACGAATCGGTAATTGCTCAAAATCATAGGGGAATAATTCACTTTGCTGACTGCCGCTCGCATCAATCTTTTGCGTGAAATAGCCTTTTTTATAGAGTAGGCCCACGCCTGCAAGTGGTATTCCGAGGTCACTGGACGATTTGATATGATCGCCGGCAAGAATGCCGAGCCCGCCTGAATAAATCGGAAGCGATTCATGAAAACCAAATTCAGCAGAGAAATAAGCAATTTGCACATTTTCTTCGTCGGCATAGTTAGTTGAATACCAACTGGGTTCATTCAAATACGTATCAAATCTTTGCATGACTTGGCGATAACGCTCGACAAAATCAGTGTTCTGGCTTAAGGCTTCAAGCTGGGGTTCCTCTAGCTCATGAAGAAGTCGAACGGGATTGTGACCGAGGGCTTTCCAGCGGCCAGGGTCGATGCTTTCAAAAAGCTGCAGAGCATCATGGTTCCAGCTGAACCATAAATTAAAAGCCAGCTCGCGAAGTCGTTCAATCGCCTGCGGTAAACCTTTCGCCTCTTGGGGGTCGGCTGCTATCATATCTGAATATTCTCTCCCTTTATAAACATGATCGTAATTACCCATATTATCTTGTTCCACCAACCTTTTCATACACCAGTCTAAGTAAGGAATATGCGAGGAAGAGACTCATGATGACAGCAAAAGCACCAACAAAGACCATCGCACTTATCGGGAAAATAAGCTTTAGATAGCTAATAACGGGTGAATTCGCCTCATAGTACGGCATGAATACAGCCTGGGGACTTCGAAATCGCTGCATAGGCTCCCAAATCAGGAGAACAATAGCAGCAGAGAGTATGCCGTGAAGGAGGCGGGCAAAAAGGAACGGGAGATAGCGCATGTTGGTATGGCTTAATAAGCTGACAATTTGAGCATGCACGGACATGCCGGCCCAGGAGAGGATAAAGGCGCCTATCGCGACTTTACTGGAAAGGGCAATCGAAGCAGGGGCACCACCTGCAGCTTTAGCACCCAGTGTGACTTCGAATAACCCATTCATGACGGCTTGCGAGAGCTCGTGAGGCAACCCTGTGATGGATAAGAGGGATGTAATTAACAGATAGAACACATTCATAACCTGGGCAGAAGTAAGCACCTCTAGAACGACAGAGAAGAAGACAACAAGTCCACCTACAACGAACATCAAGCGGAGAGAGTGGAGAATCGACTCACTTAATAAAGTACCTAAAGATCTTCCATCCCGTAATCTCGCGCTATGCATTGTTTGGAAGGCTTGTTTCCATATAGAGCCCCTCTCCCTAGGTGGCCCAGGAGTAGGTAAGGCTTTCCTGCCATGAAACCGCATGATGAGGCCAATCATGAACGAGCCTCCATAGTGGGCAATGGCCAAAATAAAGGCTAAGGTGGCATCGTGGAAAAAGCCAATCGATACGGCTCCGATTAGAAATATCGGATCCGAGCTCGTTGTGAAGGCAACAAGCCGTTCGCCTTCTTCCCGGTTGACCAGCTTCTGTTCCCAGAGCTGAGCAGTTAACTTAGCCGCTACGGGATATCCCGCGGCAAAACCCATCGCCATCACGAATCCGCCTATCCCAGGGATACGGAAGACGGGACGCATCATCGGATCAAGCAGTGTACCGAAGAAATGAACGATCCCGAAGCCGAGCATAATTTCGGAGATAACGAAGAAGGGAAACAGGGCTGGGAAGAGCACATCCCACCAAATAGCAACACCGCGTAAAGCGGCTTGAAAACCGTCATGCGGGAATAGAACCAAGCATACAATGATGCCTATAATAACAAATGACATAAGCAAGGCTGGGGTGAAGTTTTGTTTCGGCATAGATCGTAGATACCTCCTCTTAGTCAACTATATGAATAAGCTTGGACATACATACCGTCCCGAATTTCATGAAATAGTAGATAGATAAGCGCCTATGTCCAAGTAGGACTGTATAGTCGTTTAATTTGGTTCTTGGGACTGTTCAGTCCTTGTTTTTATGGTAAAATAGAACTAGTAAAACTAAAATCCATACGTCGGGAGTGATTCAAATGACAGGTGTCATTGCCGGATTGGTTGTCTGTATGTTCGTGTTTGTCATTCGAGAAACGCTCATGCACGCAGGGGACGAGGATTTAGAGAACTATTGAATACGAATTGCGAGGTTTCTTGGTATGTCAGAGAGCAAAAACAGAACCATATTTGAGTTAATGGGGGGGGCGGAGACGGTAAGTCGTTTGGTAGAGGCCTTCTATCCGAAAGTACAGCAGCATCCGTTACTTTCGCCGCTTTTTCCTGCTAACATAGACCCAGTTATAGAGAAACAGACGTTGTTTCTAACCCAATTTTTCGGTGGCCCAACCTTGTACTCCGATCGCCACGGTCATCCGATGATGCGAGCTAGGCATATGCCTTTTCCGATTACAAGAGAGCGTGCGGATGCATGGTTAGCTTGTATGACAGAAGCGATGGCTGACATCGGCATGCCGGATGATTTACAGGATTTTCTAATAGAACGGCTTAGAGGTTCTGCTTATCATTTCATCAACACACCTGAGGAAGATTAGTCCATTCTTCCCATACAATATTTATTACTTAGGGAAAAAGGCGGGATATCAAGTGGTCGAACCCTTATATGAGATCTCAGTAACATGCACTTACTGTACAAATACGTTCAAGTCGAAGAAGGTTCGACCTAGCTTCAAGAAAGCAAGTAAATCGGATTCAGATTTCTGTATTCACTATAAGGATGTTAATCCCGATTACTACGTTGTACGGATCTGTCCTTTCTGCGGGTACGCACATACGGAGAACTTCTCGGATAAATGGACTCCGGGAGAACGAGCTATGTTCCATGAAAAAGTAGCTCAGAACTGGTCAATGCGGGATTATTGCAAAGAGAGAACGTGGGAAGATTCCCTGCAGTGCTTTAAGCTAGCGCTGCTAAGTGCGCAAATTAAAAACGAGAAGTCACGCGTGGTTGCTGGATTATTGCATCATTTGGCTTGGCTTTACCGGATTAAAGGTGACTGGGAGCAAGAAGAACGTTTCCTCTCATTTGCACTAGATGCGTATGTGAATGTGTTCGAAACGGAAGGTATGGATTTAAATAATGCGAAGCTTATGTATTTAATGGGCGAGTTGAACCGGAGATTAAAACGTTTTCCCGATGCGGTTAAATGGTTTTCACGGATTATTAATGATCGTAAAATTATGGACGCCGGGATGATTAGGGCTAGTCGCGAACAATGGGTGACAACGCGAGAAGATATGCTTGCTATGCGTCTAGAACTGCCGGATGAGATGAAACAAGCTACGTAAATAAACAATAGATCGGCATTCAAATAAAATGAACGCTTAGCCATGACACGGTATCTAACCGGATGGTTAAGCGTTCATTTTTTGTGCGATTCCTTGTGGATGCTTGAATAGTGTGGGACGGTTTTTGCCAGTATGCTTGGATTGATAGAGGGCGTGATCGGCTTCCGAGATCAGTGTTTTAAGATCCATGTGTGGAGAGTCAGCCGTTGAGATCCCGATAGAAATAGAGATGGGAGCCGCTTCCAAGCCGTTCTTTTTGTAGAGAAATAATTCCGCAATGGAGGTGCATAAGGTTTGGCCGTAGTTAAGGACTCGAATAGGGTCTGTTTCCGTACAGAGCAGAATAAATTCTTCTCCCCCATACCTCGCCAGGTAATCTTGCTCTTGAATCAAATGACGAAGAACAGAGCTTACTTCTTGGAGTAATTGATCGCCTTCTAAATGTCCGAATCGATCGTTATACAGCTTGAAATTATCGAGATCAATCATCATGATAGATACTTTACGCTTATGTAAGGTACTTTGAGCGATAGGCATAAAGCTTCTTAAGTTGGGCAGTTTGGTCAAACCATCTTGATTCGCTTGCATTTCAAGCTTGCGCTGCAATCGCCAATTGTTGTTCTCGTCATTCACCATAATGATGATCATGAAGAGGGTGGCGGAGGTAATGCCAAACATGAACAATTGATCAAGGGTATAGGACCAAGATAAGCTGCGTTCCAGGAAGCTATGGGTAAGTATACGCATAATGAAAACGAAACCACATATTTGTAGCGAGAGTCGAATAGGTATGTCCAAGAAGCCATTGCGGTATTCTTTGTTATGGAAAAAGGAGCTAATGAAGGCTGGGGCAATGAGGTCTTGTGCGATGATGAACCAGGCTTGATTTTCTTGTGAAATAATACTAGTACCAGCAGGCAGTATGGTCGAGAAGAGGGCAACAGGTAATCCGTATCGCAATCCGGCCATGAAGATGGGTAACGAGCGTAGATCGATTAAGCCGAATGCCTCAGGAAGTGGAACCAGCATCATGATGATGCTGGCTAACCCTGTAAGCAAGGAGGCGAATAGATGTTCATGCGAATCAATTAACATCTTGCTATGAACTTTCAAGGCTAAATAATTTAAGGTAACTAATGTACATGCGCTTGTCAAAGGAATGAGGTACTCATTCATAAAGGTTCGTTTGCTCCTTGCAATGAACTATGAATTATGTTTATTTCGTACCGCGGTGTCCGCTAGTAAATAATCGCGATCTGTATCCACAAGCGTCAACTTGTTATGACAACAAGGGAAGACAAGCAGTTTCTTTTTCCCCTCGTGTATGGACTCGAGCTCATGAATTTTGAGCGGCAGCAAGACATTTGAGCTTAGACAGAACGGACATTGGGCCACATAAATGTCCTTCATGATGATGTCGTAAGGCCAAGTGTTAGCAAAAGGTATCAAGGGTTACTTCGATTCCGATTCGCTCGTGTCTGACGATGTGCTTTTCGCGAGCTCTGCTAATTTCTGAAGAAGAATATGTTGTGGCATATGCATGAGATGTTCTAATGGTACTTTAAGCTGCTCCGCTAACTTAACAGCTGTTTCAGGAGAAATTTGTAACGGTTTCATAATTTAGAAATCACCCATCCTGTTCCGATTTAGTCCGAAGGAACTATACATAATTGAATCATACTTTTTGAAGAGAAGCAATGAGGAAGATGCGGATAGTTGGCGAATGCCTGGTGGATATGATTTAATTAAAAGTGGAAAGGAAAGGTGATCGCATTGTTAACATTACCTCTTAATCAAACATGGAATCTTGAAACATTTTTCCCTGGAGGAAGTGATTCTCCTGCATTCGCTGCACATCTAAAGAAGCTTCAGGAGTCCATTGCATCTTTTCAAGAGCAAGTACGTCGTACAGCTTCTCCGCAAAGCGTAGAGGATACCTCGTCGCTGGCCCAATTGATTGAATTGCTTCAGCATAATGTGATGCATATTCACGAGGCAGATTCTTTCGTAGGCTGTTTGCAAGCAGACAATCAGAAAGATAAGAAAGCACCTGTGTTAAGCGGACAAGTGAAAAGCTTATATGCGGAGCATTTATCTTCCCTTACGCATTTTGATCAGATTCTGACTGGAGTTCCAGATCAGGTTTGGGCAGCCGTATTGCAACAAGAGCCCTTTCAAGCCATTGCCTTTTCGCTTGATGAACGTCGCGCACTGGCTAAGGAGAAACTGCCGCCTGAGCAAGAAGCTTTAATTAATGATTTAGCCGTTGACGGCTATCATGGGTGGAGCGATTTGTATAATTCAACCGTGGGTCAATTCAGTATGACTGTTGAAGTTGACGGTAAGCAGGTTGAATTATCCGCAGGTCAAGCTTTTAATAAGCTGCATACTGAGAATCGTGAGGAACGTTTAGACTTATTTGATAAATGGGAACAAGCATGGACGGATAAAGAAGAATATTGTGCAGAAGCATTAAATCACTTGGCTGGCTTCCGTCTTCAAGTTTATAAGGCAAGAGGCTGGAAAAGCATACATAAAGAACCACTAGCCATCAATCGTATGGAAGAAAAAACATTGAACGTGATGTGGGACGTTATTGACCGTAATAAAGGTCTTTTCGTGGATTATCTAAATCGAAAAGCGAAGCTGCTAGGCGTTGACAAGCTGGCATGGGTTGACGTGGATGCGCCGCTAGGCGATTCATCCAAGAAGATTTCTTACGACGAGGGTGCGAGTCTGATCATTGATCAGTTCAAACGGTTTAGTCCGAAGCTTGCTGCCTTCTCTGAGGAAGCTTTCGAGAAGCGCTGGATCGAAGCGGAGGATCGCCCTGGCAAGCGCCCTGGCGGCTTCTGTACCTCATTCCCGCTAGCGGGTGAGACTCGGATCTTCATGACGTACGGCGGGACGCTGAATAACGTCTCTACGCTCGCTCATGAGCTAGGACATGGTTACCACCAGCATGTGATGACGGATATGCCGGCGCTCGCGCAGGAATATGCGATGAATGTAGCTGAAACAGCTTCTACTTTTGCTGAAATGATCGTAGCAGATGCGGTCGTGAAGAGTGCGACGTCGGATGATGAACGCATTGTTTTGCTCGAGGATAAAATCCAAAGGGCTATCGCGTTCTTCATGAACATTCATGCACGGTTTATTTTTGAAACGAACTTCTATGGGGAACGCAGTCAAGGCTTAGTTAGTGTAGAGCGCCTTAATGAGCTCATGGTCGATGCACAAAAGCTTGCTTACAAAAATGCCTTGAGCAGCTACCATCCGCATTTTTGGGCAGCTAAACTGCACTTCTATGCGACAGACGTTCCATTCTACAATTTCCCATATACGTTCGGGTACATGTTCAGTGCTGGTATTTATGCAAGAGCGGTGCAGGAAGGCGCAACTTTCGAAGACAAGTACATCTCCTTGCTTCGCGATACAGGAAGCATGAACGTAGAGGAACTAGCGCAGAAGCATTTAGGTGTAGATCTCACAGAGCCGGATTTCTGGCAAAGTGCTGTCGACATGGCAGCGCAAGATGTGAAGCAGTTCATGGAGCTAACCGAATCGAAGATACGGGTGTAAGTTTGGTTGGTGGCGTTGGTTGACACACTAGGGAGTAGTAGGCAATGGATGAACTTTACTGCTGTACTGGAGCCACTAGGGTTCCAATCAAAGTTCTCAAAGCAGTTAGCGATGTCAAAATTCCAAAAGTGCACTTTTGAATGGGTTTTCAGTTGTTTTATTGGAAATTGATGCAAAAAGGCATCAATTTGGAGGAAATCCAGTGGAGATTGTTGAAAATCGATATAAAGGATGCCTATTTACACGTATTTTCTAACCTGATAACATAGACGCTCTCGCTGCTTTCTACCTCGTTTCGGATAAATAAACAGCCCCTCAGAGAAGGTATCTGAGGGGCTGTTCTTTTATGTATTATAGCTTAAAGATTTGAATGGTTTGCTGCAACTGGGTCACAACCCGCGTCATTTCTTCCGCTTGGGTAACGATGCCCTGTACGGTGGAAATTTGCTCATTCATGGAAGCAGACACTTCTTGCGTACCCGCCGCGGACTCTTCGGTAATGGCTGAAATATTTTCCATCGCTGCGGCGATTTGTCCAGAGCTTTGAAGCATGCTTTCACTTTCTTCTGCAAAGCGTGTAATTTCCTCAGAAATGAAGCCGACGCTGCCAACAATCTCAGCAAATACAATTTCGGTTTGATCGATTAAGACGGTTTGTTTCTTAACGACATCTTCATTGACTTGGATGCTGCGAATCGCATCTTGAATGCCTTGCTCAATGCTCTTAACGAAGCCGAATACTTCACGTGTGAGGGAAGTGGATTCTTCAGCAAGCTTACGTACTTCTTGCGCTACGACAGCGAAGCCTCGGCCATGTTCACCAGCTCTAGCAGCCTCAATGGATGCGTTGAGGGACAATAGGTTCGTTTGCTCAGCGATCTCGGAAATGGAGCGAGTAACACTCGTAATTCCTGCGGCTTGGCGAGCAAGCATATCAATCGTATCGGATACTTGTCTCGTTACTTCAACATTTCGTTTCATACCGACGCCTTGGCTCTCAACGGATGTGCGTCCTTTTTCTACGAGGGTCATCATTAGATCTGAACGGTGTTTCATTTCTTGAGCAGATCCAGCATAATTTACGATTTTCACTTCAATATCTTTGGAAGTGATGGAAACGCCAGAAATCTCCTCAGAGATTTGTCCCGCACCAGCAGCGAGCTCATGGGCCGAAATACTCACTTGCTCAAGAACAGTACGAAAACTTTCATTCTTTACATAGATATCACGGCTTGTCTGGAAAACTTGTTTCGAAATAGATCCTGTATCGCGTAAAATATCGCGGAGCTTGTCAATCATTTTGTTAAAAGATTGGCCGAGTTGACCGAGTGAGTCGTCAGACGTGATTGCCACCTTTTGAGAGAAGTCCCCTTTGGAAATATTAAGCGCAATGCGAGAGATATCGGCAATTGGCTCTGTCAGTTGTGCTTCAAACCAACGAATGAAGGGAAAGCTTCCGGCTAGGATAATAACTAGGAAAATAATGCCAAGTAAGCGGTTCCAGTCTGAGGCAAAAGTTACAATTAACATGAAGATCGAATTTAAACCAATTAGTGCAAAACAACCAAGTTGTAGTTTCTTTCTAAACGATAAGGATGAGATTTGTTCCAATCCGATCGACTCCTCTGCAAAATTTGTTTACTTATGGAGAAAAATAATAGGTGCATTTGAAAATTATATCACCGAACTTGGAAACATTCTACAGTTTTTCGACACCAATCGTTCGGTATTTACAAGAAATTTGGAAATTACATTAAGTGAATATAAAGAATATAGTTAATTATTCAAATATTGGAAATAAACTGTTGAATTATGTAAATTGTCTGGGTATAATAGGTCTACAGTCGCATAATTAACATAATTAGTAAATATACGAAATTTAAGGAGGAGTATTATAAAATTGGAACAGTTTACACTCGCGAGACAAATCGATATGGTATTTCGTAAGATTAAAGATGAGCTTTCTCATGTGAACTCAGGCACAGTGTTTGTTCATATTCGCAACAATGAGATTGGCAAATTTGGTATTAAACATTTGCCGTTTGAAAGCTCAGAGGGTGTACTGCCTGCAGTTGTTAGTGCAGGGTTAACAGAAATACAATTCCAAACATTTCGTCAAATGGCGATCGAGTCACTTAAGCGGAAGAAGAGCTGGACGCATGGGGAAATTATGTTTGACTTTACGGTAAGAAAGAATGTTATTTCAATTAGCATCATGTTCGAAAGCAATTATAATATGGCCACATTCGCACGTACGATTTAGCACTTATACCCATTTCTATTAGGTGAAAGAAGAACCCCGATCACAATTGTGATTGGGGTTCTTTCGCTAACAGTATACGGCCCTTGCCATAGGGAATACACATTGGAGTTCCGAAGATCGGGTCAGTTGTTACCTGACAATCCATCCCAAACACTTCACGCAACAAAGATGCATTGACGATGTCCTCTGGCTTCCCTTCCGCATATATAGAGCCTTTCTTGATGCTGACAATGTGATGCGCGTAACGACAAGCTAGATTAATGTCATGCAGAACCATGACAATTGTGCGCTGTTCTCTCTCGTTCAGGTCAAATAATAAGTCCAACACTTCAATCTGATGGGTAAGATCGAGATAGGTGGTTGGTTCATCTAGGAGTAATGTAGGCGTGTCTTGCGCTAAAGTCATCGCGATCCATGCGCGCTGGCGTTGTCCGCCAGAGAGCGAATCCACGGTGCGATCGGCAACTTCTAGCATATCGGTAAGATCGAGTGCCTTCATAACCTTGTTTTCATCCTCTTGACTCCATTGCTGCAGCCAACTCTGATATGGATAGCGCCCTTGTTTAACAAGTTGTCTAACGGTGAGGCCTTCTGGAGCAGTTGGCCCTTGGGGCAAGATCGCCATTCGTCGTGCGATCTCTTTGGTCGAGAGCTTCGCGATCTCATTCCCGTCTAATAGAATGCTACCTGAAGTTGGTTTCATAAGTCGAGCAAGTGAGCGTAATAGTGTGGATTTTCCACAGCCGTTACTGCCGATAAATACGGTTATTTTGCCCTTAGGGATTTGTACATTTAAACTTTGGAAAATCGTTGTATCGCCATATGTCAATTGAAGCGATTGGGCTTCGAGTGCTTGGTCTGAGGTTGTCATAAGCTCGTTCTCCTTTTCGTAGACATGGGGGTTATCCCCGATTCCTACTGCGATATAGGACGTAGATGAAAATAGGTGCGCCAATGGCTGCTGTAAATACACCTGCTGGGATATCGAGTGGCTTGAACAGGAAACGACCACATAAGTCTGCGATCAGCAATAGCAGAGCGCCAGTGAACGCAGAGACAGGAATCAAGGAGCCGAAGCTAGGACCGACAAGTTTACGTGAAATGTGCGGAGCCATGAGCCCAATGAAGCTTATCGCACCGCCAAAGGCGACAGCAGCTCCAGCCAGGGCAACACTCAGCATAATTAACAGAAAACGTTGACGCTGTACATGGCTTCCAACACTCTGTGCAATATCTTCACCTAGGGACTGGATGGTAATGTGCCGCGCGTAGAAGAAGATAACGGGTATCAGCACAGCGACCCAGGGGAGCAAGGGGTAAACCGCTTTGGCCCAAGATACGCCATAGATACTGCCCGTCATAAAAGTTAGTGATTGCTGAGCGAGTACGATAGGGCCCGTTAGCATCATGAGATAGGATACTGCACTCATTGCAGCTGTGAGCCCTGTCCCAATGAGGACGAGTCGCAGCGGCGTAATGCCATTTTTCCAAGAAAAGAAGTATACCAGCAAGGTTGCAAGGAATGCGCCTAGAATAGCTGCGACCGGCAGCCAATGAATGCTGAGTTTATCTGAGAAAAAGAAGAAGAAAGATACAGCGCCAAGCGTTGCACCGCCTGTTGTTCCAATCGTATCTGGTGAAGTGAGCGGGTTGCGCACGATCCCTTGTAGAATTGCGCCTGCTACACCTAAAGATGCGCCGATTAGAACAGCTACGATGACACGAGGCAAACGCAATGAGCGAACGATCATCATACTTGAATCTGTTCCATAGCCGAATACGGCCTTTATGACATTCACCGGTTTAATCGTAATACTGCCGACGCCTGTGCTTATAATCATCATGAGGATAACCGCTAGGAATAGAGATAGCGTGACGACAATGGCTTTTTTGCTTATTAAAAAAGAGTAACTTTTGCTTCGAATCGTAATATCTCGCTTAGAAGTACTCATTTCAGGAGTCCCCCTTTACGCGCTATGTAGATAAAGAAAGGAACGCCAAGGATAGCGGTCATTACACCGACATGAACTTCCTTCGGCATAATAATAAACCGCGCTCCGATATCCGCGCTTACCAACAGAATACCGCCTAGCACAGCGCAATAAGGAATGACCCATCGGTAGTCAATCCCGACAAGGAAGCGGACAATATGAGGTATCATGAGGCCGACGAACACAATTGGGCCTGCAACAGCAACAGATCCGCCAGCAAGAATTATTATAATGAGTGCAGTAATTAGTTTGATGTACACGGTTTGTTGTCCTAATCCTTTGGCAATATCATCACCCATGGATAAGATATTGATGTGGGGGGATAGCAGAATAGCCCCGATCCAAGCGAGCAGCATATACGGATACACGGATTGCAGCATAGCCATCGTACGCCCTTCGACAGATCCTACAAGCCAGTAGAGTACTTGTTCGAAGGCTTTGCCATTACCCAGCAATATTCCTTGTGTGAGTGAAGCGAAAAAAGCCGTCATCGCAGCGCCTGCAAGTGTGATCTTCATGGGTGTCAAGCCGTCGCGTCCTAGCGATCCAAGCCCGTAGACCAATGTAGCACTCACGGCAGCGCCAAAAAAAGCAACCCACGTAAATTGCGTTAGGCTGGATATGTTGAAAAAGCTTACAGCTACAACAATAGCAAAAGCAGCCCCAGAATTAATTCCGAATATACTCGGCGAAGCGAGTGGATTTCGAGTCATTGCTTGCATAAGTGCACCAGCAACGGCCAAACTGCCACCAACGAGTGCGGCAATTAAAGCTCTAGGAATTCGCACAGTTTGAATAATTATCGATTCATTCGTTGGTTTGTCAGAAGGATCAAAGGAAGTCATGATTTGATCCCAAGAATACGTTTTGAGGCCAAATCGGACACTGCTAAGTATGAGTACAAGTAGAACACAAACGGCTGCTAGTAACCCGATACTTTTATAAATATGAGAGAGACGTTCTGTTGTTGGTGTATGCACGGTGGGTACCCTCTTCCTTCCTACCTTTCTTGCTTCATATATTCTAAAGTCAACGGTATTTGAAGTCAATGAATATGAGAATCATTATCAAAATTGTTGACAAATCAGGTCCATTTCTAGTATTATGTGCACAGTAGTGAGAATCGTTATCATAAAAAAGTACAACTAGGGGGAACACAATTCGTATGTTTAATCAAAAACGCCGCACGTTTGGAAGAGCGTGGGCTCTTGTTGCATGTCTCTTTGTTTTTAGTATGATCGTAACCGCATGTGGAGAGAAAGCAAAAACGAAGTCGTCTGCCTCAGCGGCTCCGCAAGAATCAGCGAAATCGGATGCTACTCGCACAATTAAGCACGCTATGGGAGAAACAGCCGTACCTGCCAACCCTAAACGTGTTGTCATTTTAACGAATGAAGGAACAGAAGCTTTACTTGCTTTAGGAATTAAGCCGGTTGGAGCTGTTGAATCCTTCTATGGTAATCCTTGGTTTGACCATTTCAAAGCGGACATGCAAGGTGTTACAACAGTAGGTGTAGAAGGACAGCCGAACCTGGAAGTCATAGCTTCACTGAAACCCGATTTAATTATTGGAAATAAGCTTCGCCAAGAGAAAGTATACGAGCAATTGAAAGCTATTGCGCCAACTGTTTTCRMAGAAACACTGCGTGGAGAATGGAAAAATAACTTCAGTCTGTATGCAGATGCATTGAATAAGAAAGCCGAAGGCGCCAAAGTAATCGGGGATTACGATAAACGTATTGAAGATTTCAAATCCAAAGCAGGCGACAAGCTGAAAGAAAAAGTGGCTGTTGTCCGATTTATGGGTGGTAAATCGAGATATTACTATGGTGATATGTTCTCTGGGGTTGTTTTCAAACAACTAGGCTTTGCTCGTTCGGATGCTAAGAGTGATGAGAAGTCCTTCGAAGATATTACCAAAGAACGTTTAACTGAGCTGGATAATGCTGATCGCGTATTCTACTTTACGTATGAAATTGGTGATGGCAAAGGCAATAAACAAGAGCAAGAGTGGATGAATGATCCGCTTTGGAAAAATTTAAAAGTGGTGAAAGAAAATAAAATTGTCAAAGTAAACGATGCAACTTGGAATACAGGCGGCGGCGTTCGATCAGCAAACATTATGTTGGATGATTTGTACAAAATCTACGACATTAAATAGGTTGAAAAAAAGGGCTTTCTCCGAGTATCTACCCGGATGAAGGCCCTTTTGTTGCTTAAGTATTTTGGTTCGTTAAATTATCTGCTGAAATTGTTGCTTGCACCAGCAAGTTGTTGCTCAGCAATTTGAACGAGACGACGAGTGATGCTGCCCCCGATAGATCCTGTGTCATAAGACGTCATGTAACCATAGTAGCCATCTTGAGGAATTTGGATGCCCAATTCTTGTGCAACTTCATACTTCAATTGGTCTAGGGCTGATGATGCTTGTGGAACTAGTAGGGAGTTACTGTTACTATTGTTGTTACTGCTGCGAGATTGTCCTGTAGCCATCTGATATCACCTCCAGTAATAGGTAGTATGAACAGTTTTGTAAATATTACTCATACTTTTTTTGGGAAATTAATCCTTTTTATAGAAGCGTAAAAGCAGGAATGATTCGACTTTGGTATAATGGAAAAATGGACGTCGGGAAGGCGGGGAGAAAGCATGTTTGAACTAGTGATTAAGGGCTGGTCCTTAGATAAAGATTTACAAATTATTCAAGCGGATGTTCATATGTCTGTGGATGATAGTCTTATTATAGAAGAACCTTTATGCATTGATGTTGGTCTTCCTGCTTTGTTATATAGTGCGCTGCATGATACAGCACCGAACCGCTTTGCCCCTGCCGATCAGTGGGAACGGATGCCGTTCTTCGTATGCGGATGCGGCGACCCAGAGTGCAGAGGTTTCTCTTTCGTTGTTCGGCATTTGCCCGAGGAACAGCTTGAACTCTCTTCTGTGGAAGAGCGAACGAACGGTACATATCGCGAACTGGAGACGCATGTCATCCCGATTCGCGAATATCGCGAACAAGTTGTAAACATCGGGGAAACCTATTTGCGATTTGTTGCAGATTTGGATTACCGTCCTTATTTTCAGAATACGGTGAAGGTCGTCGAAGAGCTGGTAGAGCAATTACAACTAACATTACGGAGTGAATAATATGGCTGCATCGAAATATTATGTGGTTTGGGTTGGACACAAGCCAGGTGTATATCGTTCATGGGCGGAATGCCAAGCCCAAACGAATGGCTATCCACAAGCGAAGTTCAAGTCTTATGAGACTGAAGGTGAAGCGCGTCAAGCACTTGAGAAAGGATGGCAGAAGTCACTGAATTTTGCTGCAAAAGKGACTGGTGGTTCGGCCGTTGGTAAAAAAACGGCGACTCCTGAGTCAGCGCCTGAGGTGGATTATGACAGTATTTCAGTGGACGTTGGCTGTTCCGGAAATCCAGGGATTGTGGAGTACAAAGGCGTGGATACGCGGACTGGTGAAATCATATTCTATCAAGGACCGATTTCGAAGGGCACGAATAATCTGGGGGAGTTTCTTGCCATTGTACATGGACTGGCTTACCTGCAGAAAAAAGGAAGTAAACAAACCATTTATACTGATTCGGTTACAGCGTTAAGTTGGATTCGGAAGAAGGAAGTATCTACTAATTTAGTGCGAGATGCATCTACCGCGGAAATATGGACTTTGGTGGATCGCGCGTTGAAATGGCTGCATACGAATACGTATACCAATAAGATCGTCAAGTGGGACACGAAAAAATGGGGCGAGATCAAGGCGGATTTCGGCAGGAAGTAAGTCGAATGAATGTGACGTCCTAATTCGTGAATAAGTTGGTTTGCTTTTACTTTGATGCGTTATCACACTAAAGGGAGAAATATTGCGAGAAGTGTGGTATGATAGTTTCATTGTTTTCATAACAGATATGAATTCTAGGAGGAATAAAGAATGGCACATCCAAAACAGCGCAGTGACATGATTAAAAAAGGTTTCGACCGTGCTCCACACCGTAGCTTGCTACGTGCAGCTGGCGTTAAAGAGGAAGATTTCGGCAAGCCGTTTATTGCGGTTTGTAACTCTTATATAGACATTATTCCTGGACATGTGCATTTGCAAGAATTCGGTAAGCTTGTGAAAGAAGCGATTCGCGAAGCAGGCGGGGTTCCTTTCGAGTTTAACACGATCGGTGTTGACGATGGAATTGCAATGGGTCATATCGGGATGCGTTATTCCTTGCCAAGCCGTGAGATTATTGCCGATTCCTTGGAAACAGTAGTAAATGCACACTGGTTTGATGGCATGGTTTGTATTCCTAACTGTGATAAAATTACACCTGGTATGATCATGGGTGCTCTTCGCGTTAACATTCCAACGATGTTAGTAAGCGGTGGACCGATGAAAGCTGGTAAAGATAAAAACGGTAAATCCATTTCCCTTTCTTCCGTATTTGAAGGCGTTGGTGCTTTCCAAGCGGGTAAATTGGATGAAGCGGGTCTGGAAGAGTTGGAACAATACGGTTGTCCAACATGTGGATCATGCTCCGGTATGTTCACAGCGAACTCCATGAACTGTCTAGCTGAAGGTCTTGGACTTGCAATGCCAGGTAACGGAACCATTCTTGCTGTTGCGGAAGAGCGTAAGCAATTCGTTAAAGATTGCGCGAAGCAATTGATGGTTCTGATCGAGAAAGATATCAAGCCGCGTGATATTGTAACGATTGATGCGATTGATAACGCATTTGCTTTGGATATGGCGATGGGTGGATCCACGAACACGGTTCTACACACTTTGGCTATCGCGGCTGAAGCGGGTATCGAGTATCCGATCGCTCGTATTAACGAAGTAGCAGAGCGCGTGCCTCACCTTGCGAAAATCGCTCCAGCTTCTGATTACCACATCGAAGATGTGCATTTGGCAGGCGGTGTGAGTGCGGTAATCAATGAGTTGCTCAAAAAACCAGGTGCTTTCAACGGTGACTGTCTATCCGTTACGGCACAAACACTTCGCGAGAACGTGGCTGGACGTGAAATTCAGAACTTTGATGTCATTCGTCCACTTACGAACCCGCACAGTGAGCGCGGTGGTCTAGCTGTTCTATTCGGTAACTTGGCACCAGAAGGCAGTATCGTAAAAGTTGGTGCTGTTGATAAGTCTGTTGGCGGACGTCACGTAGGCCCAGCGATCTGTTTCGACTCCCAAGACGAAGCTTTGTACGGTATCGCAAATGGTAAAGTAAAAGAAGGACACGTTGTTGTCATTCGTTATGAAGGGCCAAAAGGTGGACCTGGTATGCCAGAAATGTTGGCACCAACATCCCAAATCGTAGGTATGGGTCTTGGCGCGAAAGTAGCCTTGATTACCGACGGACGTTTCTCCGGCGCATCCCGCGGTATCTCGCTTGGTCATATGTCACCTGAAGCTGCCGAAGGTGGACCACTCGCTTTCGTACATGATGGCGACATCATCGACGTCGACATGGATGGACGCAAAATTGAATTACAAATCAGCGATGAAGAGTTTGCCAAACGTCGTGAGTCATGGGCAGGATTCCAACAGAAGATTACTTCTGGTTACCTAGCGCGTTATACGAAAATGGTAACGAACGCGAGTGCTGGCGCTATTTTAAAAATCTAATTCTTTACAAGATAAAAGCCCTATCCGACTTGTGTCGGGTAGGGCTTTTTGTTCAACTATTGGATGCGAGACATGCTGTCATCACTATCCCCTAAGCTCAGTTCAGCCTTCATTGAACCGACAACCTGAGCGAAAGGGATAGTGGCCATAGATTTAGCTGTCATGAAGAACCTTGATGAAGTGTTACAAATATATAGTACGAATCAAGAGTGTAGGGAATTCAAGCCAGAAAAAAATGCATAAACAGAAGAGAACCACCCAAAACTGTTATCGCAACAACAATAGATAGCGTCAATACAAATCGCGCCTTGAAGATCGAAAGCATCATGAGTGTACTCTTCACGTCGATCATGGGCCCGAATACTAAGAAGGCAAGCAAGGAGCCAGGTGAGAATGATTTGGCGAAGGAGACTGCGACGAAGGCGTCTGTCGTTGAGCATAAGGAGAGCAGGTAAGCGAAGCCCATCATGAACACGTGAGAGATGAAGGCTCCCTGGCCGATGGCGCTCAGGCTATCCTGTGCCACGAATGTCTGTATCAGCGCCGTCAGAAGCGCGCCCAGCATCAAGTACTTGCTCATCTCGAACAGCTCGGAGGATCCATGGCTGACCATGGTCATGAGCTGGCTGCCACCATGGGCGTGGTTGTGGCCATGATGGTCATGACCATGATCGTGATGATTGTGACTATGATCATGAGTATGACTGTGGTCGTGCTTGTGAGCGTGATCGTGGCTGTGGTGATGATCATGCTGCTCAATGTGTTCTTTTCCATGTGCATGGTTATGTTGATGTGTCAGGCTTGCTGCAGGCTCAATTGGATGCCTCAAAGGGTTGCTCTTAAGGAAACGCGTGAGCAGGAAGCCAATGACCAGCGCGACGCCAAAGGTGAGCCCCATACGTGAATAGGCCATTGCAGGGTTACCGCGGAAAGCCATCCAAGTGGAAGCGAAGACGATGGGATTAAGGATAGGCCCCACTAGAATGAAAATAACAGCGATGTAGACGGGCATGCCTTTGCGCATCAACCTGCGTACGAAAGGAATCATGCCGCACTCACAGAGGGGGAACATAATTCCCAGCACGCAGGCGAATAACACACCACCGAGGGGGTGTTTGGGGGTCAATCTTTGGATGACACCCTCAGGAATAAAGTTTTCAACGATCGTAGATAACAGGACGCCGAGAATCATGAACGGAAGGGCATCTAAGAAGATGTCCATAAAAGCCATAAAGACATGGCTGATCGGTTCCATGACCATCCCCATTGGGGGGAGTTGTCTTGTTGTTACAATCAGAAACAAGAGAAACACGCATATCACCGAGGAGACGGGAAGGCTCCAGCGGTATAGAGTTGAGGACAATGCAGTAACACCCCTTTGCCGAAGGAATTGGTATGTAACTATCCTATGTACATGCTGGGCTATCTAGGACAATGTCCTTGATTGACATTGCTACTTAAGCGTGTATAATAATAGGAAATCAATTGCGATGATAGGAACAAGTACGTTTGTCTCCCGTTTCTCAGAGAGCCGGTGGTTGGTGCGAACCGGTGAAACAAGCAGACCGAATGGATCCTTGAGCTTGAAGCTGAACACTGTGTAGAATCACCGGAACCTAGGCCGGATTAAAACCACAGTTAACTATGCTAAACGGTAGCTCTCCGTTATCAGAGCCTGAAGGTTTACATGCACATAACTTCGGTTATATGTAGATAGACAAATTAGGGTGGTACCACGGTCTCTCGTCCCTTGCGGAGGGAGGCTTTTTTGTTGTCTTTTTTAGCGATACGAATGAGAAATAGTGAAAATCATTGGAGGTATTTGGAATGAAACGTGTATTATCTGGTATGCAATCCAGCGGTCAGCTGACGATTGGCAATTATATTGGGGCACTTCGCAACTTTGTGAAGCTGCAAGAACTTCATCGCTGTTATTTCATGGTGGTCGATATGCATGCGATCACAGTGCCGCAAGAACCAGCAGCCCTTCGGGAACAAACGGAGTCCATCGCTTCGTTATACATTGCTTCGGGTCTTGATCCGAATAAGGCTTCTGTCTTCTTACAGTCCCATGTTCACGCACATGCAGAGCTAGGCTGGATTATGACGACGCTGACGCACATGGGCGAGCTTGAGCGCATGACGCAATTTAAAGATAAGTCTGAAGGTAAAGAATCTGTCGGTGCAGGACTATTCACGTATCCGTCTCTGATGGCGGCTGACATCTTGTTATATAATGCAGATCTTATTCCAGTTGGAGACGATCAGAAACAGCATTTGGAGCTGACTCGTGATTTGGCTAATCGATTTAATAACCGTTTCGGCGATATGTTCACAATGCCACAGCCCTATATGCCTGAGGTAGGCGCCCGTATTATGTCACTCGATGATGCTTCCAAGAAGATGAGCAAGAGCAGTCCAAATGCCGGCAGTTACATCGCGATGCTCGACGAGCCAGATGTCATTCGTAAGAAACTTAGTCGTGCTGTTACGGATTCTGGGCGCGAAGTGACGTATGATCCTCAGAATAAACCTGAGGTTAGTAATTTGATGTCGATTTACTCACACTTTGCGGAGATGAGTTTAGCGGAGATTGAGGCTCGATATGAAGGGCAAGGTTATGGTCCTTTCAAAAAGGAACTGGCTGAGCAGATCGTTGCTGTTCTGGAGCCTATCCAACAGCGCTATCGTGAGATTCGCAGTTCGGGAGCCATTTTTGACATTTTGAAAAAGGGTGCGGACGAAGCTGCCGAGGTGGCGAATCAAACGCTGCTTGAAGTAAAGAAACGGATGGGCTTTATTGTTCGCTAAGCGCATCTCTACACAAACAAAAAGCTCAAATCCCAATGACCAGGGATTTGAGCTTTTTTTTCATTCGGAAGGTGTATTTTTCCGACGACGCATTTTGGCTTTCGTAACGAAGCCGTATCCGATAAATCCTAACGAAATGAGGGAGAAGAGGAGCACCATCCACGGCTCGCGTAGAGCAATGAATAGGGAAATACAAGCGAGCAGCAGCGTACCAACAACTGCGAACAGGAGAGCAAGTGGTTTACTCATTTAGGCGACCTACTTTCTTGAAGTTCATGACATCTTCTTATATTAAACTTTTTTGAGCGCTGTGCATATAAATTCATTTCCTCCACATACTATCTTTGCAAGCTTGCAAATACATCAAAGATTATAGCTGACTGAAAGGAGTTCGATCCTGATGGCACAAAATCGTAGCAGCAATCAACTGGTAGTTCCACAAGCAAATCAAGCTTTAGATCAATTGAAATATGAGGTAGCTCAAGAGCTGGGCATTCAAATCCCTCAAGACGGTTACTATGGCAACATGGCAACTCGTGATACAGGTTCCATTGGTGGTGCGATTACTCGCCGCTTGGTACAAATCGCTGAGCAAACGCTCGCGGGGCAATCTGGTTCTAATTTCCGTTAATTAGATACTAGACTCCGTACTAGCATTCCCGAACTATGTAATAATAAAGCCTAGGAGCCTAAATAGCTCCTGGGCTTTTGTTGCGTGTGGGTATGCGAAGCTACGAATAAGAAGAACCCCTGCAACCATGCAAGGGCCCCATTCTCAATAAAGGTCAACTTTAAACTTCTTCTCAAGCTTCGTATCGTTCACCCAGCCTACATAAGAATCAAGTGTTTGGAAATTGCGGTCCATCCGAATAACACCGACGAATGGGAATTGCTTGCGATGGCGGTAGCGGACATCCGCCCACCTCACTTCATAGCCCCACCGATGTTCTTTGACCTCAGCACAAGTGAAAGAGGAGAAATAGAGCAGTGCTTGAATGTCCTCATGCTGCTTGGAAACCTCGACGGCCGGGTGGTCAGAGCAGGTGATGGTGTCCAGCCATTTCAGCTTGCCATTTTTGAGTTCGCCTAATTGGTAGGTTCCGTCTGTGCACTCTTTCACAATATTCCAGACATAGAGGTTGAATGTTACAATAAGGGTATATTTATCACCGGGCTGATAAGTAGCATCTTTGCGATAGAGCCCTTTTTCAATAATAGCGTGATCCAGAGTCCGCCAAATGTAATACAGCGCAAGTAAGCCGTATAAGGTAGGGAAAATCAGCTGCGGCTTCGCTAGATGGAAGGACCACATGAAGATCGCGGCAATGTGACTCGTGAATATGAACGGATCGAAGATGTGAATGATGTTCCACGACACCCATTTTTCCGAAAAAGGTCGAATGGCTTGTGTACCATACGTATTGAAACAGTCGGTGAACACATGAACGCAAACCGCGATCCCGATCCACATAGCGAGATGCAGGAAGGATATGCCATGGAAAAATGGTGCAAGTGCACCAGTAATCAACAACGTCCATAAGGGGAGGGCAGGCAACGAATGTGAGCGACCGCGATGATTGCGAATATAGAGGGCATTGCCCTTGAAACGGAGCAGTCCATCAATATCGGGAATCTGCGAGCCAACGACGGTTCCAATGAAAACAGCAGTTGTTGCTGCTGTATTTGCGGAAATGCTCGGGTCGATTTGCGAGAGCCCTGCTAATCCTAAGCCAATGACGAGATGAGTGCCTGTATCCAACTGGTTATCCTCCTAAGTGTTCTGTACACACGGTTTGTTCTGTCTCTGAGCTGAAGGGACAAATTACATCTTGCTCTTAGTTTACCATTTTAGAGCAAAAAATAAATCAGAAGGAGATCTAAAAATGTCTAAAGTTTTTGTAGAGTATGCCATAAAATCAGAATTTCGAGCTTCTTTTCACATCTATATGCAAGGAATCCAGCGACGGGAAGGGCGTTTGGAGCTATTGGAGGGGACCGATCAAGAAGGACTTTATGTAGAAATTTGGCATGATGTGACGTATGAGGAATACCTGATCATGAAGGAGGAACGATTGAACGTTGAACGATTGCGTGATGGGCAGCATGGCGACTGGGAGCAATGGATCAAAGGCGGCATCCCCAAACTGCACATGTGGCATTTCTCGCCAGCTACGTATTCTTAAAACGAAAAAACCGCTGCTCTAAGCGAGCAACGGCTTTCGTATGCGAATCAGCTATTATCTGGAGAAAGCTCCGCCCCGGAAGGGGTAGGTGTAATTGAGTTCTTCATCAAATGTAATGTAATCTAAATTCACCATAAGTAATAGGAAACGCATGCCAGTAACAGGATCACTGATAATGATATGATCTCTTCCTGCGGCTTCTAATCTTCCTTTGAAAATTTTGGCGTTCCACTCGGAGTTGTTTTCGTATGTCATATAGATGGTTGCCATTTTACCAAGGTTCAAACGCAGAATATTTTCGATATACGATTCTTCAAGTGCTGGAAGTCCCGGTACATTAACGCCTGTTTGTAAACCACTTCCTGGTGGAGTGAGGACAGACCCGGCTGGTGTTTGGGGAACAACTTTATTCGTAATTGCAGTTGGAACGGGGTACGCTGGATACGGATTGCCATATTGCATTTGCGGCATTGCTTGATTACCTATTTTGTAAGGGTTATTCAACATGAGTATAATTTCCTCCTTGAGCTTTCCATACGAAAGCTTCTTCATATAATGTGTTTGAACGATCGAAAAGGTCATTTTCCATAATCATCATATTGTGCTTCTGCCTATTTGGTGACGAATTTGTGGGCATTTTACAAAACAAAAAAGCTCCCGAAGGAGCTTTATCAAAGTAGAAATTTATAACCGACACCCCACACCGTCTTGACGTGCTTGGGTTCTTTAGGATCATCCTCGATTTTTTTGCGAAGGTTGGCGATATGTACATCGATTGCACGCTCAGTTACCTGGGAATCAAAGCCGCGAACACGATTTAACAGCTCTTCTCGACTGTAAACCCTGCCTTGATTTTGCCAGAAAAGCTTCATAATTTCGTATTCGGAGAAGGTTGTCTCAATACTTCTGCCACTAACATATAGGCAGCGCTTTTCCAAATCCAAGTGGATCCCTAGGGGATCAATCACGTCAGATGGCGATGGGACTTGTGAAGGATAGGCGTTGGAGCGTCGAAATAAGGCTTGTATTCTGGCCGATAGCTCTCTCATCGAAAATGGTTTGCATAAATAGTCATCTGCACCTGTTTGAAGGCCCTTCACACGATCCGAAACTTCGTTCTTGGCCGATACCATCAAGATCGGTATGGTTGAGGTMTGACGAATTGTTGTACACAGCTGAATCCCATCCATATCAGGTAACATAAGATCAAGAATAATCATATCTGGTTGAAAATCCCGGATTAAGACCTTGCCTTGTCGGCCGTTCTCTGCTCGTTTCACTTCATAGCCATCTTCGTATAAGTAAATGGACATCATTTCACCGATACTTAAATCGTCTTCGATGATTAAAATTTTGGACATACAGGTTCCCCTCCTTTTCCTTTAAAAGGTTAGGTGCTCGATATGCCTTCCCGCAATAATCGATCCTATCTATAAGACATGTTATCCTATCCATTTTGTGACGTCCAGTTTTAACTTATTTGTAAACAGAGAAAAGAAGCTGATGTTTACTTGAACCTTCAATCTTAGGTCAAGTGAGTCAGCTTCATTCGGTTAGGGGGAGAAGAAGGGGAACGATCATACTGTCAAATGCTTCCGGACGAGATCTTCGCTCAGATGCTCTGCTTTCCCTTCGGCAGCAATGGTGCCGCGGTCAAGTACATAGTAGTAATCAGCGATGCTAGTAGCAAACTCTAAACTTTGCTCTACCAATAGAACGGCAATTTCTCGATTGCGCTTAATCGTTTCAATAATGGCCTCAATCTCCATGACGATAGATGGCTGTATCCCCTCCATAGGTTCATCTAGGAGCAGCAGTTTAGGTCCAGGAGCCAATGCCCGTGCGATAGCTAATTGCTGCTGCTGGCCGCCACTGAGGTCCCCTCCTTTGCGATGGAGCATTTGTCGAAGTACAGGAAACGTATCGAAGATCGTATCGGGTAATTTCTTGCGACGATCGAATGAGGCTTCTAAGCCTAATAAAAGATTCTCCTCTACCGATAGCTGGGGAAATATTTCCCTGCCCTGTGGTACATAGCCAATGCCTGACTTGGCACGGCGGTCTGGTGAAGATGAAGTGATGTCTGTATCCGAGTACTGAATGGAACCCGATCGGGGCTTAATGAGTCCCATAATACTCTTCATTAAAGTTGATTTTCCAACCCCATTGCGCCCCATTAGACAAACGATCTGACCGGGTCTTACTTCGAGGTTGACGTTACGGATGACCATACTTTCGCCATAGCCGGACTCTATACCTTGTAGTTTAAGCACCGCGTTCAACTCTCCTTCCGAGGTAGACTTCCGCCACTTTATCGTCATTCTGAATTTCTTGCATGGTGCCTTCGCGCAGGACTGTTCCTTCATGGAGAACCGTTACCATTCTAGCGAATTGGCGTACGAAAGCCATGTCGTGCTCAACGACGATAATAGTTTGATTGGCTGCAATTTCATGGAGCAGTTCACCCGTCTTCTCTGTTTCACTATCTGTCATGCCAGCGGCAGGTTCGTCGAGCAGCAAAAGATCAGGCTCCTGCATGAGAAGCATCCCGATTTCAAGCCACTGCTTCTCCCCATGGGAGAGGGAACCCGCACGTTCTTTGGCTTTACTTTGCAGACCGATCATTTCAAGCCTGAGGTGAAGTCGTTCTCTTTGTTCACTTGTGGTTTTGGCCCAAAGCGCGCTGAGAAGGCCGCGCTGCTGCTTCATGGATAGTGCCAAATTTTCAAACACTGTCAATGTCGAGAAAACGGTAGGGGCCTGGAATTTGCGTCCAATCCCTAGTTGGGCAATTTGGTGCTCTTGGTGCTTGGTGAGATCAATCGAATCCTTGAATAAGACGTGGCCTTGCGAAGGCTTTACTTTGCCGCAAATGACATCAAGGAGTGTTGTTTTGCCCGCACCATTAGGCCCGATAAGGAAGCGGAGTTCACCTTGTTTTAACGAGAAATCTAGATTTCGCAAGGCTTTGAAACCGTCGAAGTTCACCTCAAGTCCCTTGACGCTCAGGATTGTCTCGTCAGTTGTCGGTTGTTGTTTCGCTAATTGTCCTAGCATTGAAATGTTCCCCTTTCCGATTTGCATAAGCGCGGTTAAGTTTCTATGACTTCTTGCGATGTAGAGATCTGCTTCTTCGGATGCTGATTTCTGTTTCTTTTCCAATTGGAGAAAAAGTGGGTTAATGTGCCGACGATTCCCTTCGGCAGTAAAAGGACCACGACGATGAACATGGCGCCGAGCATGATGGGCCACCAAGCCGGATAGGCTTCGCTAAAGGTTGTTTTAGCTGTATTCGTAACTAATGCTCCAAGAACAGCGCCGCCAATCGTTGATCGACCGCCAATGGCTACCCATAGCACCATTTCAATAGATGGCACGATGCCCATTTGCGCAGGGGAGATGATCCCTTCTTGAAGTACGAAGAGTACGCCAGCAAGCCCAGCTAACCCCGCGGAGAGGCAGTAGATGAATACCTTATACGTTACGGGATTATAGCCAATGAAGCGCACCCGATTCTCACCATCACGAATGGCAGTAAGAATATTGCCGAGTCGGCTAGTCACGAGCATAGTGCTAAGGATCAGCACGAGTAGTACGACAGCTAAGGTGAGATAGAAAAACAGCAGCTTGGTTGATTGCAACTGTAGATTCAGACCAAGAAAGGTCGTGAAATTCGTCAAACCATTCGTCCCGCCCGTATACCCTTGCTGCCCAACGAAGAGTGTCACCGTAATGATGACTAAAGCTTGGGATAAAATCGAGAAGAATGCACCTTTAATCCGATTGCGAAACGTAAAATAACCAAGGATGAAGGCGACGATCATCGGTACAATGAGCGCCAATAGGAATGCGGCCGCGGCACTGTGGAACGGCATCCAGAACCACGGCAAGCTTTTGACACCACTCCAGGACATGAAATCAGGCAATTGATTTGGCGTGGAAGCCAGCTTGAGGTGCATAGCCATACAATAAGCGCCGAGACCGAAATATACGCCATGACCAAGGCTCAAAATGCCGGTATATCCCCAGATTAAATCAATTMCGATCGCGATAATGGCATAAGCCAGGAATTTGCCGAGTAAGGATAAACGAAAGTCAGACAAGAATAGGGGGGCAAGCGCGATGAGTAGTAGACAGATCCCATAGATGGTTAGTTTGAGCTTAGATTGTTTGGCAAAAAGCATAGATAGTAGTCACATCCTTTCTTCAATCTAAGGATCTCGAACGCATCGTTACAAGTCCCATTGGTTTCCATTGTAGGAAGGCGATGATCAGTGTAAACACAAGTACTTTACCGAGTGTAGCGCTGGTTGTATATTCCAAAGCCGTATTGAATACCCCRATTCCTAATGCACCAGCTACGGTGCCGATTAGCTTGCCGATTCCGCCAAGTACGACGACCATGAAGGCATCTACAATATAATAGGTCCCAATTGTGGGCCCGATCGGTCCAAGTAAGGATAGGGCACAACCGGCGATACCTGCCATAGCGGAGCCAAAAGCGAAGGATTGGGCATCAACTCTACGCGTAGATATTCCTAAACACGAAGCCATTTGGCGATTTTGCATAACCGCTCTCATTCGTCTTCCGCCAGCAGAGTGATAGAGATAGAGATAGATAATCAAGATGCATAATGCCACAAGCCCAATGATAAAGAGTCTCTTATATGGAAGAATTAAGTCTGCCGTTACGTGCCATCCGCCTTCTAGCCATTGTGGTGCTTTCACAGCGACGTTGGGAGCGCCAAAGATGGATCGCGCAATTTGCTGTAAGGCAAGGGAGACGCCCCAGGTAGCGAGTAGGCTATCCAACGGTCTGCCGTACATGAAGCGAATGAGCACAACTTCGAGCAGCCAGCCTATGGCGAAAGCAACGACAAAGGCAACGCCGAGTGAAACGACGAAATACCAGCCGAATGCAGAAGCGGGCATATACGATTGAAACCATTTCTGTACGAGGTAAGCCATATAAGCACCGATCATAATAAATTCGCCATGCGCCATATTCATAACGTTCATGAGACCAAAGGTAATGGCGAGACCGATTGCGATCAAAAGCAGAATTGAGCTTAAGCTGAGTCCGTTAAATATTTGAAGCAGTAGCAAACTCATGGCGACCTCTCCTTTCTCAGATGCGGGAGTAAAATGATGAAATCCAGGACTGCGGTTAGGCAGTCCTGGTTTCTGAGTACCAACTTGTAAGTATTATTTCGTTACTTCTGCGCCCCAAGGGTATGTTTTGAGGAATGGATCCGGTTTGAGTGCTTTGCCGGAATTCCAAATTTCTTTGATTTGGCCATCTGCTGTAATTTGACCGATACGTGCTGTTTTGTAAATATGTTGATTCTCACCATCAATGGTGACTTTACCTTCAGGTGAATTCCACTCGATTCCTTTGGCTGCTGCTTTTACTTTCTCTACGTCAAAGGAACCTGCTTTCTTCACAGCTTCAGCCCACAGATACACAGCTGTGTACCCAGCTTCAATTGGATCATCCGTTACGCGGTCCTTACCGTATTTGGCTTTGTAAGCATCAACGAATTTTTTGTTTTCAGGTGTATCTGTTGTTTGATAGTAGTTCCATGCTGTGTAGTGACCGTCGAGAACGGAGGCACCGATACCACGCACTTCTTCTTCGGCAATACTCACGGACATGGTTGTTAAATCTTTTGCCGAAATTCCAGCATCTTTCAGCTGCTTGAAGAAAGCAACGTTGCTATCGCCGTTCAATGTGTTGAAGACAACGTCTGGTTTTTCCTTTTTAATCTTACTAATGATTGTATTGTAGTCTGTGTGTCCAAGCGGTGTGTATTCTTCAGCAACCAGTGTTCCGCCATCCGCTTTCAACTGCTCTTTAATAATTTTGTTGGCTGTTCTTGGGAAGACGTAGTCGGAACCAAGGAGGAAAAATTTCTTGCCTTTGTTTTGCAGGAGCCATGTGACTGCGGGGATGATTTGTTGGTTCGTTGTTGCGCCGACGTAGAAGATGTTAGGTGAGGATTCTACGCCTTCATACTGTACCGGGTACCAAAGTAATCCTTTGTTTTGCTCGACAACCGGTAGTACGGCTTTACGGCTAGCTGATGTCCAACAACCGAAAATTGTTACTACGCTGTCTTTTTGCAGGAGCTTCTTTGTCTTCTCTGCAAAAGTTGGCCAATCCGATGCCCCATCTTCGATCACGGGTTTAATCTTTTTGCCCAATAGTCCCCCAGCTGCATTAATTTCATCAATCGCCATGAGCTCAGCATCTCGCACAGATACCTCACTGATGGACATTGTACCTGTTAGTGAGTGAAGAATTCCCACTGGTACGGTATCGCCAGATGTTGTTGAAGCCGCAGGTGCAGTCGTCGTAGAGGTGGTAGATTCTGTCTTCGCACAGCCGGCCGCTACTAACATCAAAGCCATACTTAGTGCAACTGTAAGCTTACCTTTGTTTCTTATCTCTCTCATTCACGTCCCACTCCCTTGCCTTACAAGATTTGGATTACATGGCTTATGATAAATGGCGATACAAGTTAATGTCAATATACATGACATACAAATACAGTTTTTTGGTAAAAATGCACAAAAACAAGCGAAATTGTTGTGAAAATCACATGAAAGCGAAAAAAACGGTTCGAAAACACTGTCTTAACGTCAATATACATAACATTAAAGATTTACAATCGTGAAATACACGAATATAATGAGTGTAAAGGATTGCCATTATTCGGATTTAGAAGAGGTGAGAAACGTGCATTTAACGGAAAGAGAGAAAGAGAAGCTACTCATTACCGTAGCTGCTGACTTAGCTAGACGAAGGCTTGCCAGAGGCTTAAAGCTGAATTATCCAGAAAGTATTGCTCTGCTGACTTCCGAGATTATGGAAGGAGCTAGAGATGGCTTGACGGTCGCGCAGCTCATGGCATTCGGTACGACAATATTGAAGGCAGATCAAGTTATGGAAGGTGTGCCGCAAATGATTCACGAAGTGCAAGTGGAAGCCACGTTCCCCGATGGAACCAAATTAGTTACGGTACATGAACCTATTACTTAATTACACATGAAAGGGGCGAGCACATGGTTCCCGGTGAATATCGAACAGCCAAAGGCTATATAGAAATGAATGTTGGCAGACAGACGATAGAAATCATCGTTACGAATACAGGAGATCGACCGGTTCAAGTGGGGTCGCATTTTCATTTTTTTGAAGTCAATCGAGGGTTGGATTTCTCAAGAGAGCTAGCCTTTGGCATGCGCCTAGACATTCCGGCAGGAACAGCAGTCCGTTTCGAGCCTGGTGAGCAGAAACCAGTTCAACTAGTCGAATTAGGCGGAGCCAAATTGAGTTATGGACTCAATAATTTGAGTCAAGGTTTAGCGGAAAAAGACAAAATGCCGGCAGAAACGAAAGCAAGATGGCAGGCTTGGGAGGGGATGCACGGTGAGTCGAATAGATCGTAAGAACTATGCACTGATGTTTGGCCCTACAACAGGCGATGCCATTCGATTGGCAGACACAGAACTATGGGCACAAATTGAGCATGATTACACCGTATATGGGGATGAATGTAAATTTGGCGGCGGCAAGGTTATCCGTGACGGTATGGGACAATCCAGCGGCGCGACCCGTACACAGGGGGTTCTAGATACATTAATAACGAATGCTGTCATTATTGATCACTGGGGGATTGTCAAAGGTGATATCGGTATTCGTGATGGTCATATTGTTGGTATTGGCAAAGCTGGCAACCCGGATATTATGGATGGCGTACATCCGAATATGATCGTAGGTGCAAGCACCGAGGTTATTGCGGGTGAGGGTAAAATCGTAACGGCTGGCGGCATCGACGCGCATATCCATTTCATTTGTCCGCAGCAAATTGAAACTGCGCTTTCTTCAGGCATGACGACGATGATCGGCGGTGGTACAGGTCCAGCAACCGGAACGAATGCGACAACCTGCACGCCAGGCGCATGGCACATGCAGCGGATGTTGGAGGCAGCCGAAGCGTTTCCGATGAATCTGGGCTTTACCGGCAAAGGGAACTCTTCCTTCTTGGCGCCTCTGACGGAACAAATTGAAGCGGGCGCCATTGGCTTGAAGCTTCATGAGGATTGGGGAACGACGCCGGCAGCGATCGACATGTGTTTGGAAGCGGCAGATCGTTATGATGTGCAAGTGGCGATTCATACGGATACATTGAATGAAGCGGGATTTCTTGAGGACACGCTTGCAGCGATTAAAGGACGTACCATTCATACGTATCATACCGAGGGAGCTGGGGGCGGTCATGCACCGGATATTATCCGAGCGGCCGCAGAGCTGAATGTCCTGCCCTCCTCGACCAATCCGACACGTCCGTACACGATCAATACAATTGAAGAACATTTGGATATGTTGATGGTGTGCCATCACTTGGATAGTCGAATTCCGGAAGATGTCGCTTTCGCCGATTCTCGGATTCGCCCTGAGACGATTGCAGCGGAGGATATTCTGCATGACTTAGGCGTGTTCAGTATGCTGAGTTCCGACTCCCAGGCAATGGGGCGAGTGGGTGAGGTCATTATTCGAACGTGGCAAACCGCGGATAAAATGAAAAAACAGCGCGGACCGCTAGCTCCGGATACCGAAAGCAATGATAATTTTCGAATCAAACGCTACATGGCGAAGTATACAATAAATCCAGCGATTACCCACGGTATATCGCATCTTGTAGGGTCGATTGAACCAGGCAAATTCGCAGATTTGGTCGTTTGGAGTCCGATGTTTTTCGGTGTGAAGCCGGATCTCGTCCTTAAAGGCGGCAGCATTGCTTACGCCCAAATGGGAGATCCGAACGCATCCATCCCAACACCGCAGCCTGTCTTCGGTAGACCGATGTTCGCTGCATTTGGGAAAGCGTTGACGCAAAGCTCGATTACCTTCGTTTCTCAGGCAGCGTATGACAGCGGGATCGGGGAGCGATTCGGATTGCAGAAGCGGATTGAGCCGGTGAAAGGCTGCCGCAGCATTTCCAAGAAAGATATGATTCATAACGACGGAACTCCTTCTATAGAAGTGAATCCAGAAACCTACGAGGTGAAGGTTGATGGCGAAGCCGTAACCTGTGAGCCTGCGACAGAGCTGCCGATGGCGCAGTTATATTTCTTATTTTAAAAAGAAGAGAAGAAAGTCCCGATTGAGGTGACAACAATGACTGCGTTAGAACATCCACCGTTCCATTGGTTAGCTTATCAGCAACTGTTGGATTCGGCGCTTCCGATTGGCGGGTTTTCCCACTCTTTTGGATTGGAAACTCTCGTCCAGCAAGGGAGATTGACGACGATTGGGGAGCTTGAATCCTATATTCGTTCGATGCTTGCGGGCAGCTGGGCATCCTCGGATGCCATGGTCATTAAAGCGGCTTATCGGCACATCCCTCGAGGGGAGTTGGGGCAGCTTTGGGACCTCGACCATATGCTTCATGTGCAGCGGGTAGGGAGTGAGACGCGAAGCGGCGTTCAGAAAATGGGACGCAGATTACTCCAATTATCACGTTCGCTGTATCCGGAACTGAATTGGCAGCCGCTCGATGATGCGGTAAGTGCTGGGAAATGCAGCTCGAATCATCCTGTTGTTCATGGATGGGTGAGCTACCATTTAGGCGTTCCTCTTCATCAGGCTGCTGAAGGCTATCTATATACGTGTATCATGACATGTATTAATAGTGCGCTCAGGCTAATGTCCATTGGACAAACGCAAGGTCAGATGCTGCTTGCGAAGCTCGTTCCTTTGACGGGAAGTGAATGGCAGCGAGTTTCACATCTGGATCCAATGGAGGCTTTCACGAATTCACCAGCGGCTGATTTAGCTATGATGCAGCATGAAACGTTATATTCACGTTTATTTATGTCCTAGAAGGAAATCTAACTATATATCTGAGGAGGAATTACAATGTGTCAAGGAAATGGTCATCATCATCACGAATGGGAGAAGCCGGCAGCAGACCGTAGTCGCCCGATGCGAATTGGGATCGGAGGTCCTGTAGGTTCCGGTAAAACAGCGCTAGTAGAGCGCTTGGCAAGAAAGTTGAACGGACGCTATAGTATCGCAGTTATCACGAATGACATTTATACTAAGGAAGATGCACGTATTCTGATTAGTTCTGAGGCATTGCCAGAAGAGCGTATCATTGGGGTAGAGACAGGTGGATGTCCGCATACGGCGATCCGTGAGGATGCGTCGATGAATTTCGAAGCGATTGAAGAGCTGGAGAAACGATTTGAGAATCTCGATATTATTTTCATTGAGAGTGGCGGTGATAATTTGGCAGCTGCATTCAGTCCGGAGCTCGTGGATCGCTTCATCTATATTATTGATGTGGCTCAAGGGGAGAAAATTCCTCGTAAAGGCGGGCCAGGCATTATGCGTTCAGATATGCTGATCATTAACAAAATCGATCTTGCTCCTTATGTGGGCGCCAGATTAGAAGTAATGGATTCCGATACGAAAAAAATGCGCGGCGAGCGACCGTATATCTTCTCAAACCTGATGGGTGGTACAGGGGTGGATGATATCGTGTCTTGGGTGGAGACGGAGTTCAGCCATGCCTAAGCTGACTGGGGAGATATCCGCACAATTTGCGGTGCGCAGCGGCTTCACACGGCTCGTACACAAATATCATGCCTTCCCGCTCAAAATCGCCAAAACGTTTCGTTACGAAAATGAAACGTGCATGGATGGTGCCGCCCCTATGGATCAGTTGGGCGTTTATATGATGGATTGCTCACCTGGGCTGATGGCCGGTGATCACTATGAAATTAACGTGCGCCTTGAAGAGGGCGYACGTGTTTTTCTAACGAACCAGTCGTTCACGAAGGTGCATCCTTCTTCGGGGGATCAAGGAAGCACGCAGCATCAAATACTTCGATTGGAAGCTGACGCGCTGCTCGAGTATATGCCGGAACCGTTAATGCTCTATAAGGATGCTGATTTATTCGCTGAAACGGAAGCGCATATAGCGAGAGGATCAGCATTGATTTTCTCAGATGTCCTTTGTCCCGGTCGCACGCAGCGAGGGGAAATATTTCACTATACGAGGTATGTGAACAGGATGAAGGTCTGGTATGAGGGCGAGCTGATCTTCTATCAGAATCTGCGTGTTGAACCGGGGACGATGCAGCTGACTGCACCAGGTTGCTGGGAAGGTGAGACGCATATGGGAAATCTGTTTGTCTTCTCAGACCGGCTTGGTCCACGCCACCTTGAAGTCATTGTGGACAAATTAAGTCAGCTGGAAAGCCATACGGTTCGAGTAGGAGCAAGTCTAACTTATAAATATGGACTTGTTGTGAACGTCATGGGAAGGCATGCCTGGGAGCTGCAAGATGTCTTGACGAAGGCATGGCATCAAATCCGCTGCAGCTTATTTGATTTAACACCGTTGCTAGTGAATAAATAGAAAGAGGAGGCAGGTTATGACCTGTCTCCTCTTTCTATTCATACTGGCTGCTGGTGGGGGAATATGTTTAAGGCTGAAGCTTATGGACACAATCCCATTGGCTCAGGATCGTTGCCGCTTGCTAACCTGAGCGAAGGGGATAGTGGCGTTAGATAGCTATAAGAGAGCATAGATAGAGGCGTTAAGGTGTCCCAGAGGTTAATTCCACAATTTTTTCACATATTCCAAAATGGAATCGAATGGTAAGTGCATTTTCCACGCATACTGGAAGGGAGAATCGACAATATGATGACAACTGCCCGTGCTTCATTGTCAAATGATGTAGGGGTTGGTATGATGAGAATGTTCATTAAGATGTAGGATCGGAAATTTGATATAGAGGAGGTAAACGCACATGGATAATCAAGTCACTTACGAAAATGTTTCAACCGGCTCGTCCCAAGGGCAAGCTGGAACTGATGCCATAGATGCTAGCTCGACGAAAGGTGCAAATGGGCCTGTGACCTTGAAGGAATATTACCGACTGGTGAAACCGGGTATTATTTATTCCAATTTGATGACAGCATTCGCTGGATACTGGGTAGCGGCCAAGTGGGATGTTGACTGGCTCCATTTATTTATGACGATGCTAGGCACAGCACTTGTTATGGCTGGAGGTACGGTACTGAATAATTATCTGGACCGTGAGATGGATGCGAAGATGGAACGCACACAGAATAGAGCACTGCCAAGTGGACGGTTAAGCGCCAATTTTGTTCTTTGGTTCGGAATTATTCTTGGTACGATTGGATTAGGGGTTCTCTATTTAGGGGCGCATTCACCTTTAGCTACATTAATGGGTTTACTTGGATTGTTCTTTTATGTTTGGATCTATACAGCGTGGTTCAAAAGAACATCGGTATGGAGCACATTCGTGGGAGCGATCTCAGGAGCAGTACCACCTCTGATCGGTTATTGCGCGGTTAGCGGGAATATTGATTTGGGAGCGATCTTGGTTTTCTTGTTCTTATTCCTATGGCAGCCGCCGCATTTCTGGGCGCTTGGCATTCGCCGTATGGAAGAGTATCGTGCAGCGGGCTTCCCGTTATTGCCGGTAGTCAGAGGAACTTTTGTAACGAAAATTAGTATGGTTCGTTATGTCGTTCTATTAGTACCTGTTACAGTAATGTTAACGGCATATGGTTATGTAGGGACGATCTTCTTAATCGTATCGACAATTCTTGGATTAACGTGGGTTTTCATGAGTGTCAAAGGATTCAAAGCAAATGGGGAAGCAGAAATTGTATGGGCAAAGCGCATGTTCTTGTTCTCCCTTTTATATTTAACGCTGTTATCGATCTTGATGGTTATTGATACGACAGCGAAAATTTAGTCTGGGGGACGAAAACGATGGGGACGTTTTTGGAGAAAAACTGGTTTAAGCTAGCACTGGGTGCGATTTTAATTGCAATGATTGCATCCTTTGCTTATAAATTAGTGACGAACGGCAGTAAGCCGGATGAAAGATTAACAGCAATGAAGGCTGCGCCTTCTTTTACACTGCAAGATTTAGATGGTAAAACAGTTACCTCCGAAAGTATGAACGGTAAAGTACGACTCGTGTATTTCTTTTACTCTTTTTGTCCAGATGTGTGCTTGCCGACAAGTTTCTTGATTTCACAGGTGCAGGATGAATTGAAGAAAAAGGATTTACTGGGATCCAAAGCGGAAATATTATCGATAACTGTGGATCCAGTAAGGGATACTGCAGAGGTGCTGAAAGCATTCGGAAATCGCTTCGAATCGAAGCCGGTTCCAGGCGGATGGACGTTCCTACGAGGTGAAGAAGCGAAGGTTCATAAGCTTGCTGAAGATTTCGGTATTATGGTCATCAAAGAGAAAGACGGCAATTTCTCACATTCCAATGCGATCTTGCTCGTCGATCCAAAGGGTCAGCTAAGAAATTACTATGATGCAAGTAATCCAGAATTGGATGCAGATCATATCGTGAAGGATGTTGTAACCCTTTCAAAAGGGAAATAACGCAAAGTGATTATTCATAAGCAGGGTTGGGCGCAGGGTAGATAATATACGCGTCCAGTCCTGCTTTTTCTAATTGCCCAATGAGATATTCTTCTGGTGTGCCTTCGACACCTGCATAGCCCTTACGGGTATAGATGTGTTCGGCATCGGGAAATGTATCGCGCAGCAAATAGCGGATTTTTTTGCCGGATGCGTCATTGTCAGTGAAAATATAAACAGGCAGATCGCCTACCTTTTTGCGCAACGAATCCAAGGTAATGGAACTGGGAGTGCCGAAGGTACAGTGGATGATGACGGTATCATCAACGACTCGCTTCAAGCGACTCCTATCATTTTTTCCCTCAACAATTATGGCAATGGACATGGATTCACCTTCACTCCTTTTTAGAGTAGTATACCCCGTTTGGAGCGGCGATCCAAGTAACGCGGAGCTGCGATATTTCCTGGGAAATGACAAGGATTTACAGCGTATGACACATGGAAAAAGGCCTGACGACATCAAGCCTTTTATGTGAAGAGAAATTATGAAGTTATCACAGGTGATTTGAACGTACGAAAAGGTAGAAGTGATAGAGCTAACATTAGGATGAAGAATGCAATGAAGTAGGAGGATATATGATCGCGAAGCTGGCCAGCCATCATGGGTCCAATAAAGGCACCGACCGAATAAGAAATCGAAAGCAAAGAAAACACACGACCATACCTAGAGCTGCTGGTAATACTGGCAAGTAAAGCTGCAAGTGCGGGATAAATGACACCTTTGGCCATGCCGATTAAGAAAAGGGATACGGTTAATGGAATTGGCCACTGGATGGCTAATCCGAAGAAAACTGCGGCAAGCCCGATACTCCCGCCGATTGTCCGTAAAAAAGGTGATATTTTATTCAAAAACCAGAAAGAGATACTAAGCAATGCGCCTAAACTGACTAATGTAAAAAATACGCCAGAAGTAAGAATTGACTCTCGTGCTGATTTCATTAAGGGCAGTTCGAAGAACAGAATCCCCTGTGAGCAAGAGAGTGCCATGGGAATGAGGAAGAAAAGCCAGGGGATAGAGACACCATCACCTTCATCACCTTCTTTGATATCCTGTGATGCATGATGTCCGTGCGGATCTAAGAGGGCTTTGGCTCCTGTCTTGTCCTCTTTGTGAGCTAGCATTTCCTTCTCTTTTACACCGAAAATGGCAAGAATACCCGTGAAAATAAGGATCCAGCCTAATACGGAAAAAGAGGTTGTAAAGCCAATTTTGGCTACTAATACAGCACCTGCCGCAGGCGAGACTACGGATGCTAGGGTGTGGACCAGGCCGTTGCCTGCCATGAGCTTGCTTTGATGAATGCGATCACGCGCTATGCGAGCAAGTAGAGATAAACAAGCAGGTGATAGGAAGGCAAGTACAAATCCACTGATGGAACGAATGTAAAGCAGATGCCACGGATCTTTCACGTTGGATTGAAATAGTAATATGATCCCTGCTACAATTAAACTAAAGACAATGAAAAATTTACTGCCGTATTTGTCTACACCATAGCCTGCAAGGAGATTGCCAGGAAGATGTGTGAGTGAATATACGCCCATGATGAGCCCTATAAATGAAGGAGCAGCTCCCAGCGATAAGGCGAAAGGGGATAAAATCGGGTATTGCGCGTGTAAATCAAAAAATGCAACAAACATAAATAAGTACAACCATATGGCTGTTCGCACGGTTTTACCACCTCGATCCTTTAGTTTCATCTCTTCTTAAGTTTTACGCCGCTCGTCCCAAGGATATGACCGTTCGGGACAAATGACACAAATTCGAAACAGGGAGGAAGTATGGACCCTATAGTTTTTATACTTTTGGCTGCCGTCGGAATTTTTCTAGTTTTTCGTTTAAGACAATCTTATCGTAGAACTGGAAAAAGCATAGATAAGACCAAAGAAATCGAGCAGAAGCTAGCACAGTTAAGGAAAAAAAGAGATGAAGATTAAGGAGTCCGTGTAGTATGATAGGAAGGGACTTTTGGATTATAAGGAGGGGTTAAAGTTGGATCAGTGGATTTCGTTTGCACAGGATCGTTGGTATTTAATTGTAGGGGCTATTATTGTTCTATTTATTGTGATTGGTATTGTCAAAACCGTGGTGAAATGGGTCGTAGTCCTTGTCATCGTTGGGGCGCTTATCGTTTATGGAGCGAGTTATAAGGATAAAATAAAAGATATTGGGGCAACGGTTATTTCTCAAGTCAGCGATGACATCAAAGATAAGACAGTTAGCGCCTTGACTTCGGAAGCCAAAGAGGCGAAATTCAAGGCTAACCCGGACGGTTCCTTTTTAATTACCACGAAAAGTTTGCAAGTAGAAGGGAAACCGGGATCCGATGAGGTTCAGGTCACTTTTCTCGGGAAAACTTTCAAAATGAATGCAAATGCTGCGGTGAATGCATTCATCGAGCAAGCAAAGAAAAATGCCTAGTCAATTGCTGGGCTAGCTTATCAAAGGAAGGTGAGTACACATGACGGATAACGCGTGGTTTTCAACCACCTCAATCAATTTTATATCCATCTTGATCGTTCTCACGATTGCAGCTTCTGTGCTACAGGGGTTTTTCCGTGGTGGCTCTGGTTCAGCCAGGCATTTCGTTGCTATGTTGGTGGAAGCAGTGCTCGCCATCCTCGCCATGTTTATTGCTTGGAAGGGTGTGCAACTGATTTCACCTTGGATTCAAACGTGGCTGAAAGATCAGAATTTGCAGGTTCCGACGGTGGACATAAGTGCGTTAAAACAAGCTTACTATACCGTCATTACTAGCTTGCGCGATTTTCCATTACTCCGTTTTGGCGTTTTATTTATTCTCGGCTATGTTATTATCAAACAAATCTTGAATCACTTGGTTGATTTAGTGTTAGGGCGTTGGTTAGCAGAACGGTTTGCCATGCCCAAACGGAGCCATTCGATCTTGAGCTCGATTTCAGGCGGGGCCATTGGATCCATAGCTGGATTTGCTAGAGCTCTAATGCTAATAGCTATTTTATTCATTTATGTTTCCATATTCCCTCACTCGATGCTAACCCCATATATTGAGTCTTCACATATGTATCAAAAAGGAGCTCAAGAAGTGATTTCACCGTTCACAGGTGATTTTATTGCGGAGAAGGCGCCTGTTTTTACACGTGCTGTAGAGCAAGAATTCACGAATATTTTGCAACGAAAATATGAAGTTCTTGACGCGAAAATCCCGGGTAACATTGCGGATGCAGCCAAGGAAATTACAGCAAATGCCACGACAGATGAAGAAAAAGCTAAACTGCTGTACAGTTGGGTCGGAACCCGCGTTCAGTATGATTGGAATAAAGTAAAGCTATATGAAGAACAACGAATTTGGAAGGAGCAAACGCCAGAGGATACGTTCAATACCAAAGAAGGCGTTTGTATCGATTATTCAAGGTTATACGCACAAATGGCCAGATCCATTGGACTTGATGTGAAGGTTGTCACAGGTCTAGGGTATGATGGTCAGGGTGGATATGGCCCGCACGCTTGGAATGAAGTGTATCTCAAGGAAACGAATAAGTGGGTACCTCTGGATTCTACTTGGGTGGCAAGCGGAGCAAATTGGTTCAATCCACCGAATTTCGATCAAACACATGTGAKGGACGTTTAGAGGAGAGAATATGCGGAAAGAGTTACATGCTTACAAGATGATTTATTTGGATGCAGGTGATACGTTAGTAACGATTCCTGCGGCACAAACGATTTTAAAACAATACTTGCAACTGCGCGCAGTTGACCGAGATGAAGATCATATTAATGAACTTTTTACAGAAGCATTTCGTCTATTTTATTATGTTGAGAAAAAAGATAACTTCGTGGTGTGCAGTCCAGAGTCAGATCGTGAATTCTGGGTTAACCTATACCACTATGTTCTGCATAAGTTAGGCGTTCATGAGGATTGGACAGAGGAAGAGATTTTCAACTGCTGTCATGAGTTATACGAGATTTTCACAGCACCGGAGTATTATGATTTGTTTGATGATGTGAAGCCATTTCTGGAAGAGTTGAAGAAACAAGGTTTTCGTATCGGTATTATCTCTAATTTTGCGCCGACTTTGAAAGCGATTCTAGCTGACAAAGGGGTATTACACTATTTTGACCCCGTACTGGTATCAACCGAAGTTGGTTTGGAGAAGCCTGACCCTGCAATTTTTCGGCTTGCTTTACAGATGGCGGACGTTGAGGCTAGTGATGTCCTATATGTCGGGGATCATGAGACGAATGATATTTGGGCCCCTAATCAAGTAGGAATAGATGCTGTTCGTATTATTCGGTACCCTTATCACACGGGAGATGGAATCCGATCCCTACTTGAATTGATTCAGTAAGTTTTATCGCCAATAGGAAAGCAGTTTTCGGGGACCGAAAACATAGTAGTTCCTATGTGGAGAGAAAGGATATGAACCCGCATGAAGTCATCCATTATGGATGATCCGAAGAAAAAAGAAATCACTAAAAAACGGCACTTTTCGTTTCGGATCAATATATTTTTCTTCGTTACTTTTTTACTTTTTTCCGTACTCATTGTACGGTTAGCGATTCTTCAATTCGTTCAAGCCAAGGATCTGAAGGCTGCAGAGAATACCAACACGAATCAAACCAACAAAATCGCCCCAATTCGCGGCAATATTTATGATTCTACGAAATCCCCGCTGGCGTATACCATTCCCGTACAATCCTTATTTTTCCGTATTGAACCAGGCCAGGATAAGGATGCTAATATTGATTTAGCCAAACGCATTAAGAGCGAAGTATTTGACAAGTATGCTAAACCGAATACAGTTAGTCCAACAGCTGAAGAGATTGTTCTTGCCATGGACTTGGGCTATGACATTAATAAAAATAAAGTGAAAGACCCTAGCTACTATTCCGTACCACGCCGTATTAAAGCAGATTTATCCAATGCTGAAATTGCATTTTTGCTGGAACACCGGGATGAATTCAAAGGGCTGGAAGTGACGGAAGAAAGTATCCGTACCTATGAGGTGGAAGACGATAAGACGACAATTGCTACACAATTGGTCGGGTATACGAATGCATTTTCAACCGAAACAGCGAAAAAAATCTATAAGGATAATCCGAATAGTGAAGAATATTTAAGCAACGAGAATGTCGGTTTCGATGGAATCGAGCGAATGTATCAAGATGAGCTCCGCGGCAAGAACGGGAGTAAGAAGTATCCAGTGAATGCCGCGATGAAAATCATTGGAAGGGCCGAAGTCACAGCCCCGGTTAAGGGGAATAATCTGTATCTGTCGATCAACAAGGACGTTCAGAAGGCGACGGAGAAAATGCTGCATGATCATATCCAATATCTCCGTTCTCCTTCCAATGCGAATGATGCGTATTTGAAATATGGGGTGAAGGCCTCCTCGGGCTTCGCAGTAGCGATGGAAGTAGATACGGGACGTGTCATCACGATGGCGAACTACCCGGATTACGATGCGAATGCCTGGACAGGTGGGATGGCAACAGCCACCTATAAGGAGATCGAGACGTACATACAGAATGGTACGATCACTACTGCCAAAGCCAAATATCCAGACGCCAAAGAAAATGCGAAGCATCCTTCTTCCATTGTTTTCATGGGTTCAACGATTAAACCGTTATCCGTATTAATCGGATTGAAAGAAAAGTTCTTTACAGCGGGGGTTCAGAATTACAATGATACAGGTACATTTACCTTTGGTAGGGATGGTAATAGCTCCATTTCAAACTCCGATAAACACGCTTATGGCAGTTTAAATGCGTCGTCCGCCATTGAGGTTTCCTCGAATACGTATATGTCGGCGATGGTAGGTATCCCTTTCTGGAATAAATACGGTCGGGAAAGCTCGAAGGTGACAGCCAAATGGGCAGAGTATCTAGCTAAGTTCGGAATGGGTGTGCAAACGGGCAGTGGATTGCCTGGTGAATACGCAGGATCCAATGACTTTATTAAAAATGCGGAGAAAGACAGTTATCAATCCGCGATGGTTTACGCATCATGGGGACAGAATGAGAAAACGACAACGCTGCAACTTGCGCAATATACGGCAACACTTGCTAGTCGTGGGAAACGGATGAAACCTCAGTTCGTAGAAGAAATACGTGATTATCAAGGCAATCTGGTGAAGACGATTGAGCCTGAGGTCCTAGATGATTCATCCAAGGAGTTCACACAGTCGGACTGGAATACAATTATTCATGGGATGAAAAGCGGCGCTCAAGGCATTGACGAATTACCCTTCAATGTCGCTCGTAAGACAGGAACATCCACGCAGGATGTGGCTGGCGGAAGGGTAGAGAATGCCGTTTAAACTGTACCCTATCGAGTAGACACTTTAAAAAAGTCTCTCGATAGGGTACTTTTATTTATATCAGAAAAGATGGGAATGGGAAAATGAAATGAGTAAGAAAATATTCACAGATAACGAAATCAAGTCGCTATCTATCAATCCTTATGTTAAGACTGTTTCATCAAAGGCAATTACGTATACTGATGCGTTTAAACAATTGTTCATAACAGAAAACGGCAAAGGCAAGTTGCCTAGAGAAATATTTGAAGAATGTGGTTTTGACGTGACAGTCATTGGGATACAAAGAGTCAGATCCTCAGGAAAGAGATGGCGTGCGAGTTACCAGGAGAACGGTGTTCTAGGTTTGCAGGATACGAGAAGCCAAGGGTCTGGTAGACCTCTTACAAGGGAACTGACGATGGAAGAGAAGTATGCCAGGTTGGAGGCTCAGAACAACTTATTAAAAGCGGAGAACGAACTGTTAAAAAAGATCCGTTTTGCAGAAAGGAGGGAGAACAAAGGATAGCATTGTCTCATGATCAAAGATACGTACTCATCCATACCATTATCAAGAAATATGAGCTCCACCGTATGGTTAACTATTTATGTAAAGTTGCCGAGGTTTCCAAGAGTGGATACTACAGGTACTGGACTTTCGAGGCACAGCAAAAGAGAAGCCAGCGGGAGCAACAAGATGAACAGGTAAAAGAGATCATCTTAAAGGCTTATCATTTCAAACGCCGCAAAAAAGGGGCTCGTTCCGTCAAGATGACACTGGAGGGGCAATTTAAGGTTGTCTACAATCTGAAACGCATCAGGAGGGTTATGAAGAAATACAACATTGTGTGTCCTTACAGAAAGGCCAATCCCTATAAAAGGATGATGAAGGCCACCCAAGAGCATAGGATCGTTCCTAACCTGCTGAACCGAGAGTTTAAGCAGAATATTCCTGGTAAAGTGTTACTAACGGACATTACCTATTTATTTTACGGTTCGAGTAAAAAAGCCTATTTATCAACCATCAAGGACAGCTCAACCAATGAAATCCTAGCCTATCATGTATCTAGCCAGATCACGATGGATATAGCGACAGATACCCTCCTTAAACTTAAAAAAAATAGAAGGTTTAAGCAGGCAGAAGGTGCTTTCATTCATTCTGATCAGGGAACCCATTATACACATCCAGACTTTCAAAAAATGCTTAAGAGGATGAAATTAAAACAATCCATGTCCAGGAGGGGAAACTGTTGGGACAATGCCCCTCAGGAATCCTTTTTTGGTCATTTTAAAGATCAGGCCTCCATCAAGCCATGTATGACTTTGGACGAGCTAAAACGAGAGATTAAAGATTACATGACATACTATAATCACTACAGATACCAATGGAATTTAAAAAGGATGACCCCTGTGCAATACAGAGATCATCTTCTTCAATCTGCCTAGACTTTTTTTAAAATGTCCTTTACACGGGGTACAGTTTAGCTGCGGCAGGCTCTTTTTTTTGTGATTAAAGCTATTGTAGCGTGCAAGGGTCTTTGGCATTGGTTATTTTGCCGCGGTATGTCAGCTTCGGTTGTCAACTGTCGAGTGCCTCTATGCACAAAGTACAACCCGCAACCCGCTGACCGTAAACCGTAAACCGTAAACCGTAAACCGTAAACCGTAAACCGTAAACCGTAAACCGTAAACCGTAAACCGTAAACCGTAAACCGTAAACCGTAAACCGTAAATCACAACCCGCAACCCGCTGACCGGAAACCACAACCACAAATCACAAACCGCAAATCACAAATAACAAATCGCAAGTCACAAATCACAAATCACAAATCACAAATCACAAATCACAAATCACAAATCACAAATCGCAAGTCACAAACCACAAATCACAAATCACAAATCACATACCGCAAACCCACATACACATACCGCATACCACAAACCACTGACCACATAGCGACTCCCACTCCCCCCCCGCCCACTGAACGTCGTTTGCCCCATTTTTGCGAATAGATGGATTTCCTGTAGTTAATTCTTCGTAAAACCGATAAAAATCGAGAATAGCTGGATTTTGTACAGTTAATTTCAGGAAATTTCGCCAATATGTGCTGATGAGGGAGAATTAGCTACATGTTTTCCATCTAAATCGATTTATCAGATGGATTTCTCCTAAATAGCTGTACATTTTCCAGTTAAGTTGAATTGAGTTAAGCTAAGCTAAGTTAAATTAAATTAAGTTGAGTTGAGAAAAATTAAGTCAGGTCGAGTTAAGTATAAGTTGATCTACTGAGGCACCTAATCGAGTAACGAAACTCTGCCTTTTTAGCAACACGCACCAGTTACTGCCCAACGGCATATCCTATTCCAAGGGTAAGAATTAGCTTCACCCTAAATGTTGCCCGAGGTCAACTTTTGTGCGCAGAGGAAAGGTGGTCGAATCTCATGAAAAAAAGCCGGTTATCTGCTTCTCTAAAACGACTTCTCATTTCCATCATTTTTCTATAAGATACAGCCATTCTTGTACGCTCACGGTATTTCCTGAAAGACGGGCTGATATGGTATACTAATATATCGGTTGTCCAAGAGAAAGAATGATGAGAGTACGGAGGAGTGAGTCTCACCATGTGTGGTATTACGGGTGTAATGTATTTTGAAGATAGAGAACCAACTGAGGCAAGCTTGAAGCAAATGACAGATGTGATTGTGCATCGGGGGCCTAATGATGTCGGCTTCTGGACAGAGAATCGCATTGGCTTAGGATTTAGACGATTATCCGTTATCGATATCAAAGAAGGCCATCAGCCGTTAGCGAATGAAGATGAAACCGTCTGGATTATTTTCAACGGTGAAATTTATAATTACAAAGAGCTGCGCACGATGTTGAAAGAGCGCGGTCATATTTTCCGCACGCAGAGCGACACAGAAGTTATCGTCCATCTTTATGAGGAATTTGGCGAGGATTGCGTGAAGCACATGCGAGGTATGTTCGGTTTTGTGATCTGGGACCGCAAGAAAAAGCAGCTGTTCGGAGCGAGAGACCACTTCGGCATTAAGCCGTTTTATTATCATGTGAGTGACCGTCAATTCTTGTTCGGCTCGGAAATCAAGAGCTTGCTTGCGGCGGAAGGCATGAATCGGTTGATCCATACGGACAGCTTGCTGAATTACTTGACCTTTCAATATGTACCAGAGCCACATACGATGTTCCAAGGGATTTATAAGCTGCCGCCTGCTCATTCGGTTACAATTACTTTTGACGGCAAAATGACCCTACATAAATATTGGGATCCCATGTTTGAGCCGGAAGAGAAGCCATTTGACTACTATGTGGAACAAATTCGTGAAGGCTTGAAAGAGTCCGTCAAGCTCCACATGGTCAGTGATGTGGAACGCGGATGCTTCCTGTCGAGCGGGATCGACTCGACGGCGATTGCTACGCACATGCGGAATATCGAACCGATCCGCACGTTCTCCGTTGGCTTCGATGGCGCCAACAACGAGACGCCGATCGCTGCTCAGACCGCAGCGACGCTCGGGACCGAGCACTACGACAAAATCATCACGCAGGATGATTTCTTTGCGACGATGCCGAAGGCGATCTGGCACCAGGACGAGCCTGTCGCCGATCCTTCGGCCATTGCCCTCTACCACGTGGCGCAGCTTGCGCGCGAGCATGTAACGGTCGTGCTGTCCGGCGAAGGCGCGGACGAGCTCTTCGGCGGCTATCGCATCTATCGCGAGCCGCAGTCGCTCAAGCCGCTGGATCAGCTGCCGCCATCGGTGAAGCGCATGCTGAACCGCTTCGCACGCATACTGCCGAGCGGAGTGAAAGGCCGCAACTATGTGTTGCGGGGGACGACTCCGCTAGAAGAACGCTTCCTCGGGAATGCCAAAATTTTCTCCGAGGATATGAAAGCGGAAGTGCTCCGTCTCGATAGTGAGATGCTGCGCGCCTACAAGAATCCCGTGCAAATCGCCGGCGATTACTATAACAAAACGAAACATTTGGATCCAGTAAGCCGGATGCAGTACATCGACATGAATTTGTGGATGCCTGGCGATATTCTCATGAAAGCCGACAAAATGACGATGGCGCATTCCTTGGAATTGCGCGTTCCTTTTCTGGACAAGGAGCTGTACGAAGTGGCTCGCCGCATTCCAGCGAAGTATCGCATAGCGAATGGGACAACGAAGTACATTTTCCGAAAAGCGATGGAAGGCATCATTCCGGATCCGATTCTGAATCGTCCGAAGTTAGGCTTCCCAGTACCCCTGCGGGATTGGATGAAAGGCGCTATGGGCGATATGGTGATGGATCAAATCAAAACCAGCGGTATTGAGGATTACATCGACATTGAGGCAGTTGAGAAAATGCTGCATAAGCATCGTATCGGTCAAGGAGACTACGCACGACGCTTGTGGACTCTCTATATTTTTGCACTATGGCACAAAACGTTCATGGAAGAGCTGCCAAAGAGAGTGCTTACTGCTTACTAGAACGACAATGACAAATGTAAGGCAGCATGAGACAGGAGTTGACGCGAATGGGTAACTACAAATTAATCGCACTTGATATGGATGGCACCTTATTGAACGAGGACAAGAAAATATCTGCGGAGAATCAAGCGGCGATTCGCGAAGCCACTGAACAAGGAAAAGTGGTGATCATGTCCACGGGACGCGGTGCCATCAGTGCTATGCCTTTCATTAAAGAGCTTGGGCTCTCAACACCCCTTGTTGTGGTAAACGGTAGTGAAGTGTGGGCGTCGCCAGATACGTTGCTGAAACGAACGCTAGTACCGATTGAAACGATACGTAATTTGCACCAGCTAGCGGTGGAAAACGACTGCTGGTGGTGGGCGTATTCCGTAGAGGGTGTGTTCAATCGAGAAAGTGAAGGATTAGATATGAATCAGCATGAATGGCTAAAATTCGGTTATTTCACAGACAATGCCGAGAAATTGCAACGCATTCGCGAATTGGTGTCGAGTTGGGGAACGCTTGAAATCACCAATTCACACCCGTCGAACTTGGAACTGAATCCGCTCGGCATCAGCAAAGCAACGGGTGTTGAAACGGTGTGCCAACTTCTGGGCATTGCGATGTCCGAGGTGATTGCTATGGGCGACAGCGAAAATGATATTGCGATGATTCGTGAAGCAGGACTAGGTGTGGCTATGGGAAATGCCCAAGATGAAGTGAAGCGGATCGCAGATATTACGACAGTAACGAACAATGAGCATGCTGTCGCGCAAGTCATTCGCACTTACCTGCTCACCTAACCCAGGACCAAGCTCCACATTTACGCTAACATGGAGGAATGAACTGCGCATGATTACCTTGGGTTGGATTGTCGTTATTCTTTTATTTGTCATCGGAATGGTGGGTGCCGTCTATCCGATCCTGCCTGGTGTACTAGCTATTTATGCTGCCTTTTTCATCTATGGTTGGCTGATCACTTGGGAGCCATTCGGCTTCTGGTTCTGGTTGATCCAGACCTTGGTTGTCATTATTATTATCGTGGCGGATTATGCGGTTAGTGCCTTGGGGGTCAAAAAGTTCGGAGGCTCGAAACCGGCAATCGTCGGAAGTACCATTGGTTTGATCATTGGTCCTTTCGTGATTCCAGCATTCGGGATCATCCTAGGACCATTCATCGGCGCCGTAGTGGGTGAATTAATTGCCGGAACCAATTGGCAAAATGCTATACGCGCAGGAATTGGGTCTGTGCTTGGTTTTTTTGCCAGCTCAGTGGTGAAAATTGTTTTGCAGCTGGCTATGATTATTATTTTCTTCCTGTGGATCTTTTGAGGCTTAGAAGGACGTAAGAAAACTGTAAGAGAGAGAAGGAACGGACTTGACGAAGGTAACCAAAGATTCCCTTGTAAAAGGGACGCTCATTCTCACCGTGGCCGCGCTTGTAGCGCGGTTTCTCGGCGTTTTCCAGCGAATACCGCTGGTGCACTTGCTTCATGAAGAAGGTATGAAGAGTTATGTTATCGCATTCAATTTGTATTCGGTTCTGTTGGTCATTGCGACCGCAGGAATTCCCAGCGCATTAAGTAAAATGGTGGCAGAGAAACGTGCCATCGGTCGACCGGATGAAGCGCAAAGAATCTATCAGGCTGCAATTTGGTTCGCTGTTGTTGCGGGTGCAGCCATGACTGTGTTGTTATATGTTTTCGCCCCGTTCTACGCAGAAAGCATATCACAGGGTGGTCCCGACGCGACTTTAGCTACAAGAGCGATCGCGCCAGCCATGCTTGTATTTCCGCTTATCGCAATCATGCGAGGGTATTTCCAAGGGCGACAGAATATGATGCCAAACGGCATTTCACAAGTCGTGGAACAGATTTTTAGACTTATTATCTCAATTACGCTTGCCTTTTTCTTGCTCGATTTCTCGCTTGGATGGGCTGTAGCTGGCGCTTCTTTTGGAGGCGTGGTTGGAGGTTTAGCGGCTCTAGCAGTTATGCTGTATTATGCCATAAAGCTGAAGAAAGCCGATGCACAAGAACGACAGCCAGCTGTATCACAAGCCGCGGCAGAGCAGATGGGGGTTGCAAGGTCAGAAGATCGTCCTGTGGAATTGATGCGTTACAGGGATATTTATCGCAGCATGTTAAGGCTCTCGATACCGATTGTCGTCTTCTCCGTGACGGTTACACTCGTGTATCTGATTGATACGTCAATGATTATTCCAATCCTGCAAGATGCTATCGGCACTGACGAAGCCTCACGATTAGTAGGTATTCTAGGTGGACGCGCGCAATCGCTCGCGGGGATTCCCATTATTTTGGCTATCGCCTTGAGTCAATCCGTTGTACCTATTATTTCGGCTGCGTATTCACGCAAAGATTTGAAACAGGTCGGACAGCAGACGACACGCGTGTTGCAGCTTGCAATTCTATCTGGTCTTCCTGCTGTATTAATGATCAGTATTGCGGCTAGACCGCTCGACTTCTTCCTCTTTGGGCATGAGGATTCCGCCTATGGAATCGCCCATGGACCCGCGATGATTTCCTTGCTGACGGCAGGAGCAATGTTCCAGATCGTTATGCAGACCTCAGGAGCCGTTCTGATGGGGATGGGACGGATGAAGCCATTGATGGCTCATGTGGGTGTCGGCATCGCGATCAAGCTGCTTGGCAGCTTCGTGCTGGGGCATTGGTTTGGCATCTACGGCATCATTATCTCAACAGGACTATGCTTTATCGCGATGTCATGGCTGAATATTCGCTCACTCCGCAAGGAGGTATCGTTCACCATTCTGGGGCGCCGGTTCGGTGGACTTATCCTCACGATCATTGTCATCGGCGTGCTTGGCTTTGCAGCAGAATGGCTGACACATAACTATGTGGTACCATCACCTTGGTTCCGCTTGAATCAAGGTATCCAAGCGGTGCTAATCTGTGGGTTAACAGTTGCTTTGTATCCCCTTATGCTCATGATTACGCGCGTAGTGACGAAGGATGATGTGAAGAACTTTCCATCACCCATACAGAAGATCATAGGAAAAGCGAGTCGTTTGTTAAAACGTTCGTAATCGCATCGCGCTTGTTAGCGAATGATTGTCTTAATCGTTTGTGCACTTAGAACAGCGAGTTCAATTTTACTCAATCCTAGGCACAAATCTTGTGTCAAATCGAAAGCACTTGGAACCTTCATCGAGCTGATATGCTGCAAAGGTTCATGTTCACGCTTAAACCAATCACCTCGTTCAACTGGAGCCATTGGCCTGTCAGGCCATGCTGAGTGAAGCGGGGGACTATAGAACGGCGCAGCTCCTTTCTTAAGGCTGTAGCCATCGAGCCTCTCCTGATATTTGCGATCAGGAGGGGTTTTTCGTATGGGGGCGAAGAGATGAGGCCAGTAGTCAGAACGAGAACCGGTGTGTGGTGTAGCAGAGGCGAAAGCTAAAGCGCCTTGAAGCACGCCTGGAGCTCCAAACAGGATCGCATATAAGCTTTTGCCGAATTCGATGCGTTCGGAGATTTTAGTAAAATTTTCAAGTATAAGGCCAGCAAGATGGGGTTGAGGTGGATCCATGGATGTGGAACGAAAAGGGAATCCGACTTGATTGAGCTGCAGCCAGGCCTGTGTTTTGAACAGAGTGGTATCTAAGACAGTTTGTTTATAGAGCGGATTCTGCACAACACGATCCTCGATGTAATGCTGCTCATTAATAATCAGTCCTATGGTGAGCAGTGCGGAGTCTTGATAAAGCCAGAATTCCTGCCAGAAAGGGAGCATCCAAGCCGATATGTGTAAATGCGGAAGCAGATGAAATAAGTTAAGTCTCCTTCTTTTGCTTTCAGCATAAAGCAGTAATTGTGGGTAAGCATCTTGGAAAATAAGAGAATTCGCGCGTTCAAGAAAAGAAAATACATACTCTGTAGCGTCGTTGTTCATCAAGTGAGGCACAAGTTCACCACGTAAATCCGTCATGCACCAGCCTCCGTTGCGGGAAACCATATGGGCTAACAAGGCCCAATGCAACTCAGGATAATCACGATAACAAGCCCAGTAGGCTTGTGTACGTGTCACGTTATTGCGATTATTGATCTTAGTTAGGGCGACGATTTGTTCCACAATCTGTTGTTCTTGAACGGTGGGTGAGGGAGATGAGACGCCACCTTCCTGTAAGGCTATTTGTTGATGCAACGCTTTTTCTAATCTGGCTTGTGTCGCAGGAGGGATTTCGATGTTGGGCCTCGATGATCCTTGTTCAGCAAGCTCTGAGGAAGTCATGAACTTGGCGGCCTGCTGTTTAACAAGCTGTACAACTGCACCTGGCAATCCTCGCATTTTCTCGTAAAACCCCTGATTATCTTTGTTTTTCGGTGGAAGATTGACTCTCATGATAGCCTCCTTTCTAGAAACAAAATCCATCTTTCTATTATTTGCATGTAACTAGCTAGGTATGTCAAAGGGAGCAAAAACAGCGTAAATACTTTCTTGGAATATCCAAATGTTGACATAATAAGTGTGTGGGTAGTATAGTACACTTATTATGTATGAACTAGTTAGTACACACACTAAATAATTCCAGTTTTACCTAGAAAGGAACATAGGAGATGGGTAGATGAACATTACGTTTAATAATCGCGATCCCGTTTATCTGCAGGTTGTCAGGTATTTCAAAGAGGAAATGGCCACAGGCAGGCTGAAAGGCGGACAAGAAATCCCGTCTAGGCGTGAGCTAGCAGGGCTGCTTCAAATCAATCCGAATACCGCACAGAAGGCTTATAAAGAAATGGAGGAGCAGAACTTGATCACAACTGCAGGTAATTCCCCGAGTCGGATAACGACGGATAAGCATATTTTGAATACCATTCGTGAAGAACTCATTCAAGAAGCCGTTGGCGTGTTCGTTCAATCCATAAGTAAGATTGGGTTGCCAACAGATGAATTACTGCGTGTTGTTAAAGAAAAGTATGAGGCTGAACGTGGAAGGGAGGTTTCGGAATGATTGAAGTGGATGGACTTGTTAAGCGATATGGGCGAAAAAATGTGTTGGATCTCGTTTCCTTTACCGCGGAGAAAGGCCAAATCACCTGTTTAATTGGGATCAACGGCGTAGGCAAATCTACGATCATGAAGGCGATCATGGGGCTGACACCCATACAAGGCGGAACCATACGTGTGGATGGTCAGGTTCCCACTACACATACATATAAGAAGCTTGTTTTCATTCCTGACACCTTAACGATGCCTTCTCACATGAAAATAAAGGAAGCCATGCTGTTTATGAAGGATTTCTATGCAAACTGGAATGAAGTGCGGGCGGAAGAGTTGATCGTCTTTTTCAAATTGAATCCTGAAGATCGACTTTCCAGCTTGTCCAAAGGAAACTCGGCAAAAGCGAATCTGTTACTGGGACTTTCATTGGATGCCGACTATTTACTTATGGACGAGCCATTCTCGGGGATTGACATGTTTAGTCGTGAACAAATTACTGCCGTATTTACCAGCCATTTGATGGAAGACCGCGGAGTTCTCATCACAACACACGAAATTCAAGATATCGAGCATTTAATTGATAAAGTGGTTTTGCTTGATGGAGGGCGCGTTAGAAAACAGTTTTATCCAGAGGAAATGCGATCGAATGAAGGTAAGTCCGTTGTGGATGTCATGAGAGAGGTGTATATGACTTGAAATACTTAATCAAGCTGTTGAACTGGGAAATTGTACGGTTTAGCAAACTATACGGTGCCTTGGCACTTCTGTTAGTAGTATCTCAGTTTGCGGGAATTTGGCTTACAGCCCAATCCTATCTCAGTGATGCACATGCTTGGGTGGACAGAAATGGTGGAACAGAAGCGCAATACGCGGAAAACTTTCAAAAATTGAATCTTATTAATATTTTTCATTCGGTCTGGTACGAAGGAGCCATCAGTTTATGTGCCATCGTTCTGCTCCTTTATGTTTTTATGATTTGGTACAAGGAATGGTTCGGCCGGAATACGTTTGCATATCGACTTCTTATGTTGCCAACATCACGAATGAACGTATATTTCGCTAAGTTAAGTGCAATTGTGCTATTTGTATTTGGTTATGTCTCCCTACAATTTGTGGTGATTCCGCTTCAATTGGCCTCCTTCCTTGCCATCATTCCAGCTGATCTAAGAGTAACGGTTTCTATAGGGGAACTGATCCGAAGAGATCCTTTGCTGAATTTGTTTATGCCAAGCTATGTTATGCAATTTATTTTGTATTATGGAGCTGGCATTCTAGGGGTTTTTGTACTCTTCACGGCCATACTGTTGGAACGAAGTTATCGTTGGAAGGGCATTGTTGCGGGTATTCTTTACGGTGCAGCGGTTCTGATCGTGATCATTTTGCCACAAGAAATAAGTCAATTAGGAATTACGCTTCCATTATTTCCAAGCGAAATCGTGTTGTTGCAGGTGTTCATCGGACTGTGTATGATCGCCGTTTCAATCGGATTTAGTTCTTATTTGCTGCGAAAAAAGGTGACGGTGTAAATTCTCGAATTCTCGAAATTCTCATGAAAAACTTTCAAAGACAATGCTAAGGAGGTGCACGCATGAAACGATACTGGCTGCTTGCTACACTGATACCTTTTTGTGTAATAGCCATGGGAACGTATTATGTGTCAGGTACTAGTGATCAGAAGCAGGAATTTGTGTTGAAAACGATGAAAGGCTTAGAAAGCGATGCTGCTGGGCTGCAAATTAAGGTAAATATGGATGGCATCACGACAACAGTTTCTACGAAAKGGAGCGAGTCGGAAGTCGAGCAACTCTCCTATTTGGAAAGGCTTGATGCGGAATCTTACTATGAGGACGATTTAAAACGGCTTGTTAATGAGCATCGTTCTTTCATGCGAGGGAAGAATGATGTGGATGCTTTTTATGAGGATGATCAGGTACTTGCGTATGTGGGTACTGAAGCTCACAATGATGCATCGAAGAAGCAATCTAACCGGTTAACGATCTCGATAATGGGGAAATTGAACCAAGAAACCTCTTCATTTCAAGTTCGTGCAGACAAGAAAAACGATGAATATATTAATATTCATGACGTTCAGGTCAAAGATCAGATCATGAAGGTACTTGTTAATCGTATGCGAACCGACAAATATCCGCAGTTCTATCATGTTGGATACGATATGTATACGATTGATCTAACAAACAAAAGCTTGCTGAAAAGCGAACAGATCTTGGCTGCCGAGACACAAGCGAATGAAATAAGAACGACCACATGGTATATAGCGGGAAATGCTCGGATTGGCCCAAGTGGATATGCGATATTTGATCGCAGTGAAAATAAAATCATAGATAAGGTCGAAAGTCAGACCGTAAAGAGAAATGAAGGGTTAGTAAACCGGGAAATTCGAGTATACGATATTTGGAACGGACAATGGCGAACACTGCAGAGTGAGCCACTGCATAGCTTTTTGATGGAGGATAACTCGATGGGGATGTCTATTCAGTATGCCAATCAGGAGCTATCAATGGCTGCTATATCGGAGAATAAAGACACTCACGTCATGGTAGTAAATGTAGCGGAGAATAAAATGATTCGTGATGTTCAATTACCGCTGCAAGCTCTTCAGAAAGAGTGGGGCAGAGTCAATTATAGCGTAGTAGAGAAGGATCGATTGTATCTACTCATGTCTGGTCGTCCCAAACCATCCGCTGCTATCATTGAGCTGCAAACGGGGAACATCCTGTATCAGGGAGAAGTTGAGCGTAAGGATCAAAATAGTATTGGCTATATCAACGCGAACGGAATCAAAGTGCAGAACTAAAACTGTAGAAAACCCCCTAATCACCATGATTAGGGGGTTTTGTTTGTTATAAATGGGGATACGTACTGAGGTGAATATGGGGGTGAATTAGATGGCAGCCTCACTTATGGCATATAGCATGTAAGATGTTTTTTGTTACGTGTCCGTATCTTCATTCGGTTGCTGTGCAAGACTTGCTTTGGAGAGCCGTCCCGAACGGAGGAGCGCTTCGCGTAGTAAATATTCAATGTGTCCGTTAACACTTCGAAATTCGTCTTCTGCCCACTGTTCAAGAGCTTGGTGCAGCTTCGGATCTAGTCGAAGTGGGAAATTCTTCTTGGGAGCCATAACATGGCTCCGTTAGTACAACGTTCCGGTATTAATGACCGGTGTCGCTGAACGATCAGACACAATCGCAACTAGAAGATTGTTGATCATGGCAGCTTTACGCTCCTCGTCAAGCTGCAAGCCCTTCGCTTCCAATTGTTCGACAGCCAGTTGAACCATGCCCACGGCGCCTTCGACAATAATGGAGCGTGCTGATAAAATCGCAGAGGCTTGTTGACGCTGCAGCATGGCGCTGGCAATTTCGGTGGAGTAGGCCAGGTGAGTCAGACGAGACTCAATCACCTCAACACCTGCAACGGAAAGACGATGTTGAAGCTCTGTGCTGAGCTCAGCCGCAACCTCATCGGCATTTCCTCTTAACGAATAGCCTTCTGTTTCGTAACGATCATAAGGATACTTGCTAGCTACATGACGTAGTGCAGTCTCGCTTTGAATTTCAACGAATTTCTCATAACTATCTACATCGAACAAAGCCTTGTACGTATCAACGACTTTAAACACGATTACAGCAGCAATTTCAATCGGATTGCCATCAATATCATTCACTTTTAATTTGACACTGTTAAAGTTGCGAACCCGCAGCGATATTTTCTTATGTGAAGAAAAAGGAATGACGAGCCACATGCCACTTTTGCGAATCGTCCCTAGATAGCTCCCGAAAAAAGTAATGACCGAGGCTTGATTCGGCTGAACGACATTAATTGTCGTGAGGGAGATGATGCTAACTACGATCAAAATAGCCCCAATCAAAAAGCTCTCTTGTGTGAAACTGTAAATACCTAGCCCGAGCGCGGCGAAAAATAAGAGTAAGCCGATAAAACCATTGAGTGCCCATGTCTTCGTTTCTTTCATACGTTGAAAAACCTCCCTAGTGTATATCGTTGTGATATTTATATGATATCACTTTTTACTTAAATTGTAAAATTAAATTAGGTGTCCAAGGGAGGGATAAGGGCGTCGCTGATCAAGGAAAATAAAGTTCGTTAGTGGAAAATAAAGTGTGTTAATTGAAAATAAAGTTCGTTAATCAGTTTTACAAAAGCAAACACATCAAAAGAACGACAGATCCGAGCAGAATTACGATTGTTGGGGGGGGGGGATCAAGATTAGAATAGAAATAGCAGCCAAACCAGAAGTTTTTATTAAAGCTCGGATTTTTAGGGATTCTCTCAAAGAGAGTTGGCACGGCACTATGGAGTTAGTCATGCGTACATATCACTGATGTTGTCTCTACGGCAATTGGAAGAGTATTAGKACCTTTCACTGCGAAGAAGCTGAGTGAATTGCTTGAGAGGGAAGTTGAGGAGTTGTTTGAGATTCATATTGCTTAGGAACTGCTGATGGCATAATGCATCTGCATTTTTTTATTTATACGTATCTTCAAGCGATATAACCATAAATAGCAAATGAGATTTGGATGTTTACGTTAGCGGATAACGAATAATTGGCGCATCTGGCGCAAGCACTTAAATACTTAAATGGAATACGCCTTTTCCATTGGGTCTTTATCAAAGTGTATAGTATTAATATCAGGTTCTTCAATTGGATGAGACACTTGTTGAACTGGCCGAGGAATGGGTTATCAAAACAACCGAGATCGTAATATCGGCTGGCATCAAGCAGATCCGCGGAATTTTAAGCCATACCATTATAAAGACGATAATAATCGTCCCGGACTCGAATTTGCCAAGCAAGCTGGTTCGAGGTGCCTATGCATCCTGAGCCATGTTCACCTGTTCAAGTGAATTTTAATAAGCGTTCACTCATCAACTCTGAGTGAACGATTTTTTTACGGATTACGCAATGAGCTGGAAATGCGGGGACGTTAAGCTATTGATTGGAACGATAACCCGCCTCTTGGAGCGGGTAACGACTTGTTTTGTCGATACGGATGGGCACAAGGAGAATAAAATAAAGTTAAGTTTAATTAAATACCTATTGTTTTACTTGCAATTGACAGAAAATTCTCTTTGCTGGGACTGCGGACTGCGAATAAATAAAAGTCAAAATGTGTGCACTATTCTCAAGCTTTAAATTTATCGCGGTATTGACCGGAAGTCATCCCCGTTGATTTTTTAAAGGCCCGCATAAATCCTTGAATAGAGGTATAGCGCAGTTTATCTGCAATATCCTGGATCTTCATAGTTGGATCGGCAAGGTACTCCTTAGCTTTCTCCATCCGAAACTCAATCAGGTAATCAATAAAATTAACTCCTGTAACTTGTTTAAATAAGCGACTTAATTCAAAAGAGTTAAGACCGGTTTGTTCTGCGCATTGTTGCAAGGAAAGATCCGTATCATAATGATTTTGAATGAAAGCCTGAACCTGCTCCACAAGTTGGATGCGGCTAGAAGATGCTCCAGTTTCCTTGTATTCTTGGCGCAGCACGGCAAACACACGGTTTCGAAAAAATAACCCGATTTCATCAAGCGTACTGCACTCGGAAAGATGCAGCATAAGCTCTTGGACTTTATTATCATCGAAAGGACCTTGTGGCGCTGATCTTAAGGATTTTACTATCGTATTGACTAATTGAGGAAAGTAGCCGCGCAATAAATCCTCAGAAATATTGAATGATTCTTGAAGTGCATCGATCAGCGTCTGGAAGATTTCTTCCGCTTCATTCCATTTTTGTAAACAGATGGCAGCGGCAATTTCGCTATCACTGTGAAACAAGACATCTGCTTGCATGGAAACGGAAAATTCCAGATCATGAATCAACAATACCTGGTTATCCCCGGCAAGAAATCGGTAACGCAAAAGGTCGGAGGCTTCCTCATAGGCTTCGTGCAAGCCGTCCGTTCCAGTTTCAGAATAGCTGACGGTGATATAGGAATCCAGCTTTAGATACTTATGAAGCGCGTCCTGAAGGTTGCGACCCAGACCACGTAGTTCCTCTTGTGTCAGCAGGTTTGCCATGGGGACGATGGCTACGAACATTCCCGGTTGAATCATGATAACCTGCGGTTTACCGTACTCACTTAGTAGTTCTTTGGTGATGTTATCTACCGCATAATAAAACAGGGAGCAATCTTGACGGGAATAGCTCTCCATCATCCTCATTCGGTTCAAATCCAATACCAAGAGAGGGATGAAGAAGCATTCGTAGGGAAACGCTTCCTGCTCGTCAAGCAGAAAATTCTGATGAGGCATGCTTCCGACGAGCAATTGGTGGAGCATAAAATGCTTGGCTTGATCAAAATAAATACTCATCTCATTTAAGAGTTGTCTGTTCTCAAAAGCGATACTCTCCAGATAGCGGTCCAACCATATTACTTCATCGCCGTCTGTGTCCATATTCGTCTTCATCGCCGCAGGCTTCACCTTATTGGTCAGGTCCTTGAGCGGCCGGTACAGCACATTGGACGCACGATAGCCGATAAGCAAGCCACTTAAGGCTAGTACTAAACTGATAGCAAATATGGTATTGCGTTGGCTGTTAGCTTTTGTAATAAACGATTTCTCAGGAACAGTAGCAAAATAAAACCAATTCCTCGAATCTGAGCGCAGCATCACGGTATTGGAAACAGTACCGCTGATACTTACTTTATCATGAATAATCCAATCCGAAGTGGCAGTCTCCTTAATCTTCTTAACAACAGCTTCGTCAGCCGAAGTACCGATTCGGGAGGTTTGGGAATGCAAAATAATCTTGCCTTGCTCATCCGTGACGAAAAGTGTAGAGCCTTCATACGGGGAAGGTGGAGCCAGTTTATAGCTGCTGATGGAAGCGGCATCCAGATAGACGATAAGGGCGGCATTCACCTGATTGTTTAGCAGGATTGGTTTGATAATGGTTAAAACAGGCCTCTCCAGAACTTTTTGGTTGGAAATGGACATGCGAAGATTAAGAAAACGGTTGGAGTAAGTTAATTTCTTAGCTTCACTGATAGCCACCGGGTCGACAAACTCTTCTTCCGTATAGATATTGCCATGGGAACTCAATACTTTGCCGTAAGGGACAGAATAGAAATCAAGTTCTAGTACATGCTCCATCCCGCTTTGCAACTTGACGAGAATTTCGCTCAAATCCATCACTGTTTTCCAATTCCCGCTAGATAAATCTTCATCGACAAATCGCTTAAGCAATAGGGTTGAGTTAGAAGAGGCATATGTATATTGGAGCATCAGATCATCGATCTTCTTGAAGAACATATTCAATTCTTTTTCTGTCTGCTTGAGCAGTACGGCATTCGATTCAACCGCCTGCTCCCGAATGATCCTTGAGGTATTGTATGCAGAGACGAAGCCCATTAGGGCAACCGGAATGCTCGATAACAAGAGTAGATAGGCCAGCATTTTGGTTTTCAGCTTAGGTGTGAACGCTAATTGAAAAAAACGTGTTGCCCAATACTTCACATAGCCATCTCCTTAGTTCAAATGATTAGTTAAGCATATCTTGAAGCAAGAAACGGGTCAACATGAGAGGAGCGGTTTTTTGCCCCAAGTACATGAACATCTTTTGAGAAAAATGAACTTTTCTTGCGAATGCCCCATCCCGGTAGGAAATGTACCATCAAAACAGTTTCATTGCGTGTCATGCACAAGATGGGTAATGTTGAATGTGTTGCTTCAGAAAGATTAAAAAGGAGGTGAGAGTTCGAGATGCTGGCGCAGGCAGGCTAATCAGTCGGCGGGATCGGGAGGCACAAACATCTTTTTTTACAGGTAATTTACTCTAAGGAGGAAACTAATCTGAAAACGGTCGAACACTTAGCTTTAACTGACTTTGCAAGTGCAAGAAGAAAGCTTATGGCGGCAATTGTATTTATTTTGCTATTGAGTTCATTGTTAGCGCTTCCAAATCTGGTGAAAGCAGCTGCACAATCCTATTACATCGACAACCGTGCAGCAACCACGTGCTCAGACGATGGGGCCGGTACTGATTCCAATGCGCCCTGGTGCAGCTTCGCTCCACTTGCCAGACTTACTCTTGGCCCTGGTGACCATCTTCTCATCGCCCGGGGAACCAGCTTCGCGGAGCAAGTCAGTATTGCCAATCTAAAGGGTACACTCTCGGAGCGCATCACCATTGAAGCTTATGGCCAAGGCCCTCGTCCACGATTTATCTCTAACGGCACAAACGCCGCCATGATAATCGCCAATCCAAGTAACGTGATTGTAAGAAATTTGGACATTGGTGACACAACTGCCGATGGAAAAGGGGCTTTTCAGTACGGGCTGCGTGTGGATTTTTCGACTCTTAACAACAGCAATGTCATCTTTGAAGACCTCTACATTCACGACAATCGTGTTGCAGGAATGTTCGTTCGCAACTTAACAAATCTGGCACGAACAGATACCGCAATAGATGGCATAACGCTGCGCAACATCGAAACTACCCACAACGCCCACGGCATCGTATTTGCCAGTCAAGGGACAGTCACTAACCCGGCTTCTGTGGCTTCACCTGATAATGCAGCCAATCGGATTTTTCGCAATGTGTTGATTGAGGGGCTTTTTCAGCATGACGACGACAACAACAACCCTGATCCATCCCAAGTATTCGCTCAGACAGATGCCGGTTGCCCCGACAGTCTCTCAGTTGCATCCGCCTCCTCGGTGATGATTCGTAACTCCGTGTTTGACGGTTCCGCAGGATGCCGTACAAATTCGGGTACCGCAGCTCTTTATCTGGGAACGGTTAAAGACGTTGTTGTTGCCAACAATATCTTTGTCAACACTCCGAATACCGAGAATCCGGACATGGTGGCCATCGATCACGAAGCAGGCACCAACAAGGTTTTGATCGCGGGCAATTATTTTGCAGACAATTATGGTGGTGGCATTGAATATTTAGCGATTCATGGTTCCAACGACTATTCCACTGAGAATTCGATTCGGGCCAATGTCTTCGTTCGGAACGGTTATATTCATAATATTCCGTATCCAGGTGGCGGGGCCATTGCCCAAGTTGGCAATGGCATCGTCCCGGATGCAGTAATCGCAGACAACATCGCATACGAGCCGTATGCATTTCTGACGGCACACCTGAKGGGAACTGCCTCAGCGCTCACCGTTACAAACAATCTTCAGCTTGAGAAAGCTGAATGGATATCGCAATCTTCTGCTGACTATGGCAATTCGTCCAGCCTGTGGTCTTACCAGCGCTCGACGATTACAGGTTGGTCGGACCTGACGCTGGATTCCGCTTCTGGGACATACAGGGACGGTGATGTGGCTATTTCACGTTTCGAACTCACCCCCAGCCTAGGTTCCTCCGCCGAGCTTGCCTGGACTGCTCCGCGTTCTGGAAAAATTGCCATTCGGAGTTACCCAGTCGCTTGGTCAGGAACCTCGGACGTACGCATCACTGTTAATGGGGCCGAAGTTGCAACCGCTACGACAACTGTGCAAGGGACTGTGCTGATCGCGGACGATATCGCCGTGCAGCCGGGAGATGTCATTCGTTTCGTGGCGCCGGCTGGGGGACCTGCAGTCAGTTGGACGCCATCCGTTAGCTTCACGGGCGAAGCTCTTTCTCAAGACACGCTCGGAGAATGGAATTTTTCAGTCGACAACGATGCCCAAGGCTGGACTTCGAATAGCCCCATCCAGGTGAAAGCTGGCTGGCTTGCCATCGGAACGACTTCGGCCGGTGCAACGTTGACCTCTCCGCCGTCCTTAGGCATTGAGGCGGCGGGAAGCAGTGCCATTCGCCTCCGTCTTGCTAACCGCAGTGGTATAAGCTCAGGTCGCCTCCTTTTTCGGGCGGATGATGAAATCTTTTCTGAGGATCGAGCGGTTAGTTTCCAAGTAAACCCCCGCGAAATGCAAGGACTTACGGAAGGCTTTGTCGACATTCTCATTCCGGTTACTGAAGCTGAAGGCTGGGTTGGAACAATTGACCAAATTCGAATAGAACTAGGTACGAGTACAGGCGCTGGCGAGGTGAGGATTGACTCTGTGCAATTTGCCAAACCTGCGGGTCCTCGCTGGGACTTTGACAGCGACGGGGGATGGAAGATTAACCCTGACATCAGCAAGGGCTCGGACGGGATTCGCCCGCTTGATCCGCAAATCGACATTAACAACGGGGATTGGAGCGCCAGCAAGGTAGCAGACATCAACTGGAATAAAGCCCGTTCCCAAACCTTCCGGGTGTCAACAGGCACATTGGCTCAACTGGACGTATGGGTGTATAAGACAGGTACACCAGCTGGCGCTCTTTACATTAAAGTGGCGGATTCCCATGACAAGGTGTTGTTCACAGGAGCAGTTCCACCAAGTGCAGTTACTACGACGGGGAACTTTATCAGCGTATATCCGAGGCTTACGGGACTTGATCCTAATGAGCTTTACAGCTGGCAAATTTTCAGTCCCTATGTGGTTCCAAACGGGGGCAACTATGGCATTGCTTATGACGACACAGGTCGATACYTTCAAGGGAACGTTTATTACAGTGTTGATGGCAGAGGCATCTGGCGCGGTCCAGAGGGATCATCCAAACGCAGCATGAAATTCCGCACTTATTCTGCTACACAGTTCGAAGCAACTCCGATAGACAAGGGATATAAACCCGTTACGGTATCGAATGGAAAGATCGTTGGAAGCGGCGCATACGAGCCAGCCCTTCTCTCTCCAAACGGTTTGGGAATCGATGCGGCCACGCAGCGCTATGTGCATATCCGCATGTCCAATCCCGACAATCGGTTCACCGCTTATCTGCTGTTTACGACGAGTGAAGCTCCTGCATTCGACACCCCGGAGAAAGGTTGGCCTGCCGGCAATGAAGTGGACGGAAGAGGGATTGTTTTCCCGCTGGTACCGGGAAGTGGAATGGTCGACTACGTGCTGGATATGTCGACAATACCGGCCTGGACAGGTACCATTGAGCGACTCATGATCCAGCCATCGTACCGATGGAATTACCGTATTAGTGCTCTTACGAGCACCTGGAGTGGCAAAATTGACTGGGTTCTGGTTGATGACGGTGCGACGGTTGCCGTTCCCGCCAAGCTGCCCGCCACGAACGCCACGCTCACGCCAGAACAGTCGAATGGAAAAAATGATTGGTACGTGGATCCTGTAACACTAAGCCTGAGTGCATCGGACAGTTCTTCAACGCTGGTAAAGACGGAATATAGTCTCGATGATGGTGCAACGTGGTTAACGTATAACCAACCCGTGATAATTGATAAGGATGGAGCCTACAGGGTAGGCTACCGCTCGACTGATAAGGCAGGGAAGGTGGAGGCTGCCCAAACCGTAACATTTAACATAGATACTGAGGCTCCGGCGATCACGGTAACGAACAGCGTATATCGTTTAAGCTCTGCCGAAACATTACTGCCTTTGATTACACTGAGCGATAGAAGCTCCGGAGTGGATTCAAGCAAGACAATGGCAACACTGGATACCCATGTTTATCACCTTGGTGACCCTATTGATCTTTATTCGCTGCAGTTGGGCTCACATACGCTTGTTGTTTATGCGAGCGATTTAGCAGGGAATACAACGAATACAACCTGGACGTTCCGGACAAGTGCCAGTGTCGATGGGCTAAAACAATTGGTGACTATCTTTGGGGACAAAAATTGGATTGACAATGATGGCATAGTCAAGAGCTTGCAAAAAAAGTTAAGCGGAGATCATTTGCAACCATTCATCAATGAAGTTGAGGCTCAAAGCGGGAAGCATATTACACAAGAGGCGGCTAATTACCTGTTGCGTGATGCTCGAGCAGTACTGAATGCAAGGTAGTTAAGATCAATAAAAAGACGACTCATTCCATTAACTTATGGAACGGAGCCGTCTTTTTTATCATACAATGAGTTCTTAATTTGGTGCAACAAGTTACCATTGAACATGAACGTTTTTTGCAGAATGTGAATCTTATTTGCAAAAAGTAAGTGTACACAATAGAAAAACTGAGGTCAAAAGAGTTTCATTGCTTGCTAATCAAACAGTAGGGTAAAGTAAAAGCATCCATTCGGCCGATGGCGAAAAATGTGATAATAAAGCTCGATTATTAAAGGGAGGTTTATTTGCCAGATGAAAAAAAAGATTGCTTTGCCACTAGCATCCATGTTGGTGTTAACATCACTTCTGACAGCTTGCTCGAATAACTCGAATAACAAGGGCTCTGATGCAGAGCCAACGAAGGCACAATCTGCTGCCAGCAACAATGGCGATACTTCCAAAAGAATCAAAGTGTCGGCCATGACGATACTGTATTCAGCTGCACCACCGGACAAGAGCTCGGGGATGAAGATTTTGGAAGATAAATATAATATGGATTATACCTTTATTCCCGTGACTGCTGCAGATTACTACAACAAGCTAGGGGTAGCGGTTGCTTCCGGCGATCTTCCGGATCTAACGGTTTATCCCGGATTAGACGAGAATTGGTATAACTATTTGGATAATGGCGTGTTCATGCCTCTCGAAGACTATATTAATGAGAAGGATACGCCAAATCTGGCTAAAATCCCAAAAGAAACGTTGGGTTTAGTTACTTATAAAGGTCATGTATACGGCCTGCCAAGACTCCGTTCTCAAGCGGCTCACACCCTGACAATTCGCAAAGATTGGCTGGATAAGCTGGGATTGGCCATGCCTACCACATACGATGAACTGGAAGCGGTAATGAAGCAATTCGTGGAACGTGATCCGGATGGAAACGGCAAAAAAGATACGTATGGCCTGGCGTTTAATGCAGGATCAGGAACCCTGGGGGCGGTTTCTCTTCTCGGATCGTTCAACACGCCTACGAATATTAACTGGAGTAAGCATACGGACGGAAAAATCTATCCGGTTCTAGCACATCCTAATTTCCGTGATGGACTTTCATACTTGACTAAGCTGTATAAGGAAGGCATCCTATCCAAGGATTTTGTCATTATGAAAGGCAACCAGGCAGAGGATGATTTTCTGAACGGCCGTGCAGGTGTAATTGGGGATTTTGCCTGGAATGCCTATTCCGCGGATAGGCTGAACAAAGCCAGAGCTGTCAATCCGAATTTTCAATGGGAGCCAATTCCCGCCCTTAAAGGACCAAATGGTTTCCAAGGATATGCCAAAGGGTCGGGCATTAACGGCTTTGTAGCGATCCCGGCAACGCAGAGCAAGGATGTAGCTAAAGTAAAACGAATGCTGAAATTCCTTGATGACCAGATGGCAGCTGATATGAATTCCGATTTGTATAAATTATTAAATTACGGAAAAGAAGGCGAACATTATAACCTGAAGGACGGCAAGGTTGTTTATACCGATCTAGGCAACAAGGAACGTCCTTCTTTGTATCTAATAACGAATCCTCCGAGTGAAGCCACTGGATTGAACAATCCCAACGATAGCAAGGAGCTTCAGGATGTCAAGAATGCTTCGTACAAAGCTGCATTAGCAGGAACTCCATATTCCGATCCTGCGCTTAAGCTTGTGCCTACACCGACATTAAAGGAAAAAGGAACAGAATTGAATAAAAATTTGTTCGAAAGCATCGTAAAAGTAATCACTGGAGAACAGTCGCTGGAAAGCTACGATAAGGCGTTAGCGGATTGGAAAGCAAAGGGAGGCCAAAAGATTCTCGACGAAATGAACGAAGCTTATGTGGCTAGCCAAGGCCAAACCAAATAATGTTCAGGTGGACGGGACGGCAAGGGCTGTCCCGTTTTTGGTAAAATGCAACGACTTGTTGCAAAGGATTAGATTTTAACATGCATGCTTTTGAGGAGGCACGGCAATGAATGGACAAGAGCTTCTGGCATTGAATGCTGATTCAGCGGCAACGAAGAGAACTGGATTCTGGCGGACACTCAAGAGAGAAAGGTATTTATGGTTAATGGTGTTGCCAGGTATCCTGTATTTTATTATTTATAAGTATATTCCGATGTTAGGTATCGTGATTGCTTTTCAGGATTACAACCCTGTTCGCGGTATCCTGAACAGTCCGTGGGTGGGACTGAAGCATTTTTCAAATCTCATCACCAACGATGCCATCCCTCGGGTGATGTGGAATACCCTTGTAATTAGTTTCTATCAAATTGTGTTGGCTTTTTCATTTCCCATTGTGCTGGCCATCATGATTAATGAAGTGAGTAGAAGTTGGTTGAAGCGGTCAATCCAAACGATTGTTTATTTGCCTCACTTTTTGTCTTGGCCGGTTATTGCAGGTATTTTCTACCTCATGTTTAGCAGCAATGGCGGTGTTACAACTCTTCTGGGACAATGGGGGATTCAAGATTTCAATCTGCTCTCTGATCCTGACCATTTTCGGCTAATGTTAGTACTCCAACTGATTTGGAAAGAATCCGGCTGGGGAACGATCATCTATCTGGCCGCCTTACTAAGCATCAGTCCGGAACTGTACGAAGCGGCTAAGATGGACGKGGCAGGGAGATTTAGGCAAATATGGCATGTATCGCTCCCGGGCCTTCGCAGTACGATTATGATACTCTTCACATTGCGTCTGGGCAACGTTCTGGATGTAGGCTTCGAACAGGTTTTTCTCATGCTGAACGCACGAGTTAGCGTGGTTGGAGATGTGCTGGAGACTTATCTATATTCCACTGGGTTGGTTAGCGGCAAATTCAGCTTCGCAACTGCTGTGGGCTTGCTTAAAGGGGTTCTCGGTTTTGTACTCATATACGGATCAAACAAGGTAGCTCGACGAATAAACGGACGAGGGCTGTATTGAACTATTTTCGGAATTGGATGTGGAGGAGCTTACAGAATGACAGAAAAATGGACTTCCCGATGGTTTGACATGATTAATGTGTTACTTTTGTTAATTTTTTGCTTTTTATGTCTTGTCCCTTTCTTTCACGTTATCGCCATGTCAATGGCGAATGTAAAGGATCAGATGTCCGGCGATTTTATTCTTTGGCCAAAAACATGGGATTTCACTTCTTATATATATATTTTTGACACAGGTGTCTTTTTTCAATCATTTAACAATTCGATTTTTATTACGATCATGGGAACTGCGGTTAACATGATCCTTACTACACTTACAGCCTTCGTTTTGTCACGGCGGAATTTCTCGGGCAGGCGCTGGATTATGCTGATGATCATATTCACTATGATGTTCGGAGGTGGACTTATTCCCACTTACCTAGTAGTGAAAGCAACTGGACTCATCAACAGTCTATGGGCCTTGATCATTCCCAGCGCCATATCTGCTTTCAATGTCATCATCATCCGCGAATTCTTTGAAAGCATTGATGAAGGGATTATCGAGTCTGCTGTTATCGACGGCTGTTCCGACTGGGGAATTTTCTGGCGAATTGTGCTGCCGCTCTCCACTGCTTCTCTTGCGACATTTACCTTGTTTTATGCAGTAGGCAACTGGAATCAGTACTTTTCCGCAGTTATTTATATAAACAAACCAACATTGTGGCCGCTTCAGGTTCTTCTTCGGCAGGTTGTTTCTGTAGGGCAGTCCGATTTATTTAATTTGAATGACTCTGACCGCCCTTTGCCTCCTGCGATTTCTATCCAAATGGCAACAGTCATTTTGACAGCCCTACCAATTGTGGTTCTATATCCTTTTCTACAAAGATATTTCGTTAAAGGAGTTACCCTTGGCGCGGTGAAAGGATAAAAAATACAATTGCTGCAATCTAAATGGAAGGATAGAAAAGAATATGGACACTGTTCAACCGGAACTTGGTTTGGTTCGAAATGAGCCAAATCGATATGAAAATGCGATGCGGGATATGAATATGAAAATATACAGAAACTGCCTGCTTTACAATGGAGACATTCCCTTTGCGGTTGGTTCCATGGACGGTAAGTACACCCTTTCAGGAAAAGGACAGTGGACAGACGGTTTCTGGCCAGGGTTACAATTGCTGGCATACGCCGGGCTGCAGGATGATCTGCTGTTAGGTGAGTATGAGCGGTATATGCCGTTTCTTATAGAGCGGGTTAATAATGATCCGACAGTCAATAAAGAACGGGGTTATTTGAATCTGGATCATGATGTAGGTTTTATATTTCATCTCACTGCAGTCTATCACTATGCACTAACCGGATCGCTATCTTCAAGGGAAATAGGGCTAAAGGCAGCAGAATCGCTGCTGGGCCGTTTTCAGGAAAAGGGCAGCTACATTCGCGCATGGAATGACTGGGATACAGACACGCCGGAATTCCGGGAAGAGAAGAAGGGGAAGGTCATTATTGACAGCCTTATGAATGTGCCTCTCCTATTCTGGGCTGCCAAGGAAACCGGAGAGTCTCGCTACAAGCATGCTGCGGAGGCTCATATTCGTCAATTGGCATGTAACATCGTTAGAGATGATGGCAGCACCTATCACTCTTATAATTTCAATCCCGATACAGGTATTCCGATTGGCGGGCGTAGTGTGCAAGGTTATTCTCATGCCTCTACTTGGTCCAGGGGGCAAGCGTGGGCAATTTATGGTTTTGCGCTAGCATACCGGTATACGGGCAATGAGGAATTCCTTCAAGCTTCTCAGCGCTGTCTGAATTATTGGAAACATTCGATTCTTCCTGTAGGAGATGCTCCTTGGGATTTTGCAGCACCACGGAATAAATGGCTTCCAGTAGATACTTCCGCTATGACCATTGCAAGTTGCGGCATTCTGGAATTGTATCTGCACGCTCAGGACGATTGGGAGTTGCGAGTGTTGGCGGAACGTATGATTTCCCATTTGCTCCAGACCCATCGCGCCCCGGCCTTTCCCGTGGGTAATGCTTTCCTCTTGCATGGATGCGTGGGGCCTGCTTATAGGGAAGGGAGCATGGATGAGAAAGATCGGAACTATTTCTACTCCAACCAAAGTCTGATATATGGGGATTATTTTCTCTACGAGTCGATCATGAGACTGCAGAGCTGCAATACCCTTCTGCCCTGGGATTTTTAACAATACGGTTACGGAGGTTTGTCATGAACGTGAGTCTTACTGCTATGTTCGAATCTTATATGAAGCGGATAACCTCGGATTTAGAAGCGAGAGAGGTACAATTTCTATGTCAGGACTGGAAGTTTTGTCCGAAAGATATCTCCGATGCTCACCGTGAGGATTTTGATGATTCCTCCTGGCGCACACTGGATATTCCACATGATTTTTCTGTTGAGGGCGAATTTTCTGAAGACCATGAGGCTAATGGCTTTGTACAAAGTGGTGTGCTCTGGTACCGGAAGAACTTGACATTACCCTCTGGAAACAATCATGAAAAGTACTATTTGCTTTTTGACGGTGTTGCCATGCATAGTCAGGTGTGGGTGAATGGACACTATCTAGGGCAACACCCTTACGGATTTACCCCTTTCTGGTATGACATCACTCCTTATGTCCATCAAGAGGAAAGAGCGGTGAATAGGATAGCTGTCAGAGCAGACAGTTCCTTGCAGCCATATTCCCGATTTTATACAGGGGCAGGCTTGTATCGTCAAGTTTGTTTGATTTCCATGAATTCTCTACATATTGAGCAATGGGGGATCAGGACCGATACGGTTAAAATCGATACCGATCTGGCAGAGCTTCAGGTTCACACGAAAGTCCGCGTTGAGCGATATCAGGATACCGTCTGGAACGCCTTCAACTGGCAAGGAACGGGAATGAAAGATAATTGTGAAGTGAAAAAAAGAGCTTTACTGGTTACCTCCCTTATAGATAACAAGGGGAATGTGGTAGCGGAGGCAAGGGATTCGGCTATTCTCCCCCAATTCAGCAGGCATGAGTTCACACAGAAGCTGCGGGTGATCAGCCCCTTACTCTGGAGTCCGGCACATCCGGAACTGTACAGGCTTCAATCCAAACTCTTGGCGGATGGTGAACTCGTGGATGACTGCATTACCCCGTTGGGCATTAGGACGCTCTCTTTTCACCAGGATAGAGGATTTGAGATTAACGGTGATTCCTTGAAGTTGAAGGGTGTCTGTTTGCATCAGGATGTGGGAATATACGGAGGAGCGGTGCCGCCCAAAGCCTGGGTTAAGAGATTGAAGCTACTGAAGGGAGCCGGAGTCAATGCGATTCGTACTGCGCATCATCCGTTTCCCGCTGAGTTTTATCATGCCTGTGATTTCTTGGGTCTTATGGTAATGGATGAAGMGTTCGACGAGTGGCAAGCTGGTTGGACACGGGGGTACAGCGATCAGCCATATGGCAAAAATGTTTATGGGTATTATCTGGATTTTCAGCAATGGCATGATACCGATCTGCGTGCTATGATTCGCAGTGGCCGAAATCATCCAAGTATCATCATGTGGAGTGTAGGGAATGAGATTCCGGAATTGTATTTTAAGGAAGGCGTTGAAATTCTGAAAAAGCTGGTAGGGATCTGCAAAGAAGAAGATATGACCCGACCTATTACGGTTTGCGCAGAGGGCAGCCATATGCTTCCTATCTATGAGGGGATCATGGATCAAGTGGATGTGGCTGGGTTCAATTATGTATCTAACCGGGAAGGAAGTGCCTACTATRCAAACCTGCATCGGTCACACCCCGATTGGATTCTTCTAGGCTCGGAGACAGGCTTTGAGCCCCATCATTGGCAAGCTATCTGCGATCAGGATTATGCAATCGGTCAGTTTCTGTGGGCTGGGTATGACTATATGGGAGAGGGCGTTGATCGATTCGGAGAGGATGCCCATCTCGGGGATACCTTCGATATCTCGCAGTTGGCCAGCTCCCATAAATGTGCAGAGCGGATATTACGCCACGGCTATGCATATGGCATGGTGGACAGCGCTGACACTCCCAATGGGGAATATTTCTACAGAGCCAGTATCTGGTCCGATGCCCCGGTCCTTCATTTGGCTGTAAAAGCGAAAGAAGCAGAGAAATTTAAACATTACCGCTATCTAAAAGCGGATTTGCACTGGAATTTCCAAGATAACGCAGCCATCAAGACGGCTTATTGCTTTACGAATTGTGAGCAGGTGGAGTTGTTTCTCAACGGCAATTCCCTTGGTGTGCGGAAAACCGAACCAAACAATCCCTTTGCCATGGAGTGGGAGCTTGAATATGCCCCTGGAATCCTGCAGGCAGTGGGTTATATAGGAGGCAAGCCTGTCAGCACAAGTGAACTTGTTACCTCAGGCCAAGCTTCGCAGATCCAGTTGTACTGCCAAGATGGCCTTCTTCAGGGAGGAGAACGTGAGGATACAGTCATCGAAATTTCTATCGTGGATGAGAAAGGGGTTCTTGTGCCGGATGCATCCAATCTGGTAACTGTCGGTGTGACAGGCCATGGAAATCTGCTTGGGGTTATCTCCGGGGACTTGACCAGCAATACCAGCTATAGAGCAAGCAGTTGCAAAGCATTTAAAGGCAGGTGCGTGGCTGTTATTCGTGCCGGGATAACACAGGGACCCATAGAGGTTGTGGTGGAAGGGAAAGGTCTGACATCATCAACCATTGTTTTGACAAGCTGTTGATAAGCGTAAATAAATAATCTACATGGAGGATCAAATGTTAACTGAACGTTATGCCAGAAATTTGAATGACTTGCTGCTGCCAGTAGATCGGATGATTCCGCTTGATCGCGTTGCAAGAGCCTTGCCTCAAGCTTTGAAGCAGTACGCGCAAAATCGCGCTGAGAGTTACTTGAATTATGAATGGCCGTGTTTGCCGGCTACATTGTTTATGGAGTTTTCTAGGAGTGGTGATCGGAAACTATACGAATCCCGATATTTTGCCCGCCGACGGGCACTCCAGACTCTGGCTCTGGGGGAGTGGCTAGAGGGAAAAGGGACATTCATGAATGATCTGGTAAACGGCATTTGGGCCATTTGCGAGGAAACAACCTGGGTGCTTCCTGCTCATCTGTATATGACCAGAAGTAAGATGGAACCTATAACTGATATCGATGAACCAGTCATTGATCTATTTGCAAGTGAAACAGGAGCGCTGCTGGCCTGGATTCTGTATATATTGGAACGTCCCCTGGCTAAGGTAAGTCCGCTGTTGGTAAGCCGCATGCACCGAGAATTGAAGCAGCGTATCATCACCCCTTACCTTACGCGTAGCGATTTCTGGTGGATGCTGGAGGTAAATCCCTTCGGCATCAACAACTGGGCACCTTGGTGTACCTCTAATTGTCTGTCGGTTATTCTACTACATGAATCTGACCAGAATAAGCGTTTAACTTGTGTGACCAAAGCAATGCGAACATTGGACTTGTTCCTGGCACACTACCCGAAGGACGGCGGTTGCGATGAGGGCAGTTCGTACTGGTACCGCGCCGGTGGCTCTTTGTTTGAATGTCTGGAACATTTATACGTGGCAAGTGGAGGAAGGATCGATATATTCGATGAGTCTTTGATTCGTGAGATAGGCCGCTTTATGTCCAAGGTGTACATAGCTGACGACTACTTCGTAAACTTTGCTGATGGAGCTGCTCGCAATCTTGGTATTCCCGTATGCCTGTATCGATATGGGGAACGAACTGGAAACAGCAGCTTGTCTGCGATTGGAAGGCATCTCCACAAGCTGGGTCGTCTTCAGGGCAAGTTGCTGCAAGCGGATTCTTTATACCGAGAGCTAACGGAGATCGCCTGTTATGACGGGATTCAGACAGAGGTTGGGGAAGATCAGATATTTCTTTCGGATGCCTGGCTGCCGGACCTTCAGGTCATGACCGCCAGAGAGTTTAGTGGAACGGCTGAAGGCTTCTATATCGCAGCCAAGGGCGGGCACAATGCAGAAAACCATAACCATAACGATATAGGTCAATTCATCGTCTATCTGGATGGCAAACCAGTTCTAGTGGACCCGGGAGTGGGGACGTATACGGCCCAAACCTTCTCCGAAGGGAGGTATGAGATCTGGACCATGCAATCCTCCTATCACAACCTGCCCGCTATAAACGGGTATCAGCAACTCGCAGGCCGTAAATATTCGGCAAAAGCCTGCAAGTATGAGACAAAACTAGATCAGGCCATGATGTCGGTAGATCTGTCTGGGGCATATCCGGATGAAGCGGACATAGCAAAATGGCTGCGTACAATAACGCTTCATCGCTTGCCAGAATCTAAAGTAACCATTGCAGAGGAAGTTGCTCTGCGGGAGGAATACGGAGATGTATGTATGCATCTGATCACTCCTTGTCTGCCCCGGATCGATGAGAATAATGAGATATGGCTTTTTATTGAGAACAAGGAAGTGGTATGTATTTCTATCTCGGGTCCTCAAGTGAAATGCAAGGTAGATATCATCGAATTGACGGATGAAAAGCTCCAAAAGGTTTGGGGAGATCGCTTGTACCGTTTAGTGCTAGAATCTGCTAACAAGGTGAAGACAGCCTCATGGGAACTGACTCTCAAACGGAGTACATGGCCTACGACGATCACAGTAACTCCATCGCTAATGGGATAGATGGTTCCAAATGATGATCTAACGAGGGCACAGCTTACAACTAACTGATTAAATAACACATGTGGAAATAAGGGTTTTTAAACAGATCGTGTGACCCAATGAATTGAATAATAAAAAAATGACCAAAGACAAGAATAAGTCTTGGTCATTTTTTTATTTGTGATTACAATAGTAAACGAAAATAACGAACTTTAATTTCCAACTTTTAAGCGTGTTGGCAGAGGAGAGTTCCCATACTAACGAACTTAATAAGAGTAAAACATTTTTTGGAACCTTGTAATTACTGGGTTTTGGGTAACGAACTTTATTTTACTGGACCAGTCGCTTGACACTGATTTTCTCACATGCTATAAGAGAGTAAATGCCAGAAGTGATGAGGTGTCCCATGCGTAAAGTATCGACTGAACAACAATTTCAAGAACAAATTTCGCAATCCGGTGCGACCATCGCCATTTTCAAAACGACTTGGTGTAAGGATTGCCACTATATTGACCCTTTTATGCCAGCAGTGGAGCAAGCTTATGAAGGCCGTCTCACTTTCATTGAACTGGATCGCGATGAATTCCCGGATTTGTGTGAACAATTGAACATCTTAGGCATCCCGAGTTTCATTGCTTTCCGCAACGGTCAAGAGGTCGTTCGGTTCGTTAGCAAGCTGCGTAAAACCCGTGAGGAAATCGAGCAATTCCTTGATCGTGCAATTGAAGTTTCGAATGCTTTAGCTCCTTAGAAGGAGTAAGGCATAGAGGATAGCAGGAATAGCAACACCGTCGTCGGTTTAATCCGAAGGCGGTTTTTTTTACGTTGATCCCCGACCGACGCCTATTTAGTCCGAAATGACCGAACTAATCTCACTGTCCGCATCATTAAATCCTAATTAGTCCGAAATCGCCGAACTAAATCGCCCCAAACTACCTTCAAGCAAGAAAAATAGGTAAATAGTTCGGCAGAATCGGACTAACGGTCTACCGATGAATGCGATCATCGTTTTAGTTGGGAGAAATCGGACTAACGGCAGTCTTTTTCCATTTCTAATCCCACTTCGGAATAAATGCTTCCATACTACACACACTATAATGTTTTTTCCAAGTGTTGGGCGCATCTCGGTGATAAGCCAACAAACCGATTCCTTGTGGTTTCGGAGCTTTGTAACAATTGCGAATGGAAATGCCTTCATATTACAGATATAATTGAAAGCGGAACTACAGTATTCGACATGATCCTCAGTAGATATGACATAAAGTAGGTGCAATCATGCAAAAATGGATCCAAAGATTAGCTAATTTATCAGCCATCGGCATGTTTCTAATTCTTGCTATGGGAGCCTTAGTAACCAAAGCTGACGCAGGTCGGGGCTGTGGAGACGAGTGGCCGTTGTGTCATGGAAAATTCATTCCAGCACATACCATTTCTTCGTTTATCGAGTACAGCCATCGCTTAGTTGTAGGTATTGTGACCATGATACTTGTTGCAACGTTTTACTTAGTTTTCCGATATGTGAAGCGTAGAGATGCAAAATTCTTTATTACAGCAACAGTGGTCATGACCCTAGTTCAAGCAGCAATGGGCGCGTTGGCCGTTGTTTGGCCGCAATCTTCCCTTGTCCTAGCACTTCATTTCGGATTATCCTTGCTCGCCTTTGCTTTCTCCCTGCTGCTTGCACTCGTGTTTACTCCGTGGGGACAATTTGTACGCACAACGCAGATTCATACTAGCTTTAAAGTGATCGTTTGGTTTACCACGATTTATAGCTACGTCGTTGTTTATTTAGGAGCATTCGTGCGTCATACCGTTTCTTCTGGTGGCTGCTCGGGCTGGCCGTTATGTAATGGCGAAGTGATTCCAGAACTTAGCGGTGCGACAGGAATTGTATTTACACATCGGATTGCTGCTTTGCTGCTTTTTGTTTGTATTTTATTTCTTTACCTGCAAGCGCGACGCTATTATCAAAAGACTGATAAACTTTGGTTCGGGAGCAAATGGGCACTTATACTCGTTTCGCTTCAAGTGATTAGCGGCGCAGTCGTAACCTGGTCCTTAGGGAATGAAGTCGCCTATTTATTCACAGGTATGATTCATGCCATTATTGTGGCTTGTATGTTTGGATTCTTATGTTATTTGTGTGTACTCACGCTATATGATCGCAAAGCCTAGCAGCACCATGCGGCATAGGCACAACAAGGCCTTCTAACGGAAGGCCATTTCCTTTTTCATCTCCAAAGAATGAGTAAACATTACATAGACAAAGGTGGAAGTTCCCATGGTACCAACCAATCTTCGAGCGTTTCTAGAGATTCTACGACGCGAAAATGAATTAATCGAAATCTCGGCTCCCGTGGATCCGAATCTCGAGCTTGCAGAAATCCATCGTCGCGTCATCGACGAGCAAGGGCCAGCTTTACTGTTCACGAATGTAAAAGGCAGCGCATTCCCTGTCGTGACGAACCTCTTCGGCACAACAAGAAGAGTGGATCTGGCTTTCGGTCCGAAGCCGGAGCAATTCATGAAAGCGGTTATCAACGCGACGAACTCGTTGATGCCCCCTACGCCCAAAGCGCTGTGGGGTGAAAGAGGTCTTATCCTTGACCTCATGAAAGTCGGGACGAAGAAGATCCAGCCGAATCAAGCGCCGATTCTCGGCGGCTTGAAGAAGGACAACCCGATGGCAGGACTGCCTGTCCTGACGAGTTGGCAAGAAGACGGCGGCCCGTTCGTCACGCTGCCGCTGGTGTACACCGAGCATCCAGACGGCGGTCATCATAACCTGGGCATGTATCGCATGCAGGTGTATGATGACTTCACCACCGGGATGCACTGGCAAATCCACAAAGGCGGCGGCTTCCACTACCACGAAGCCGAGAAGCGCAATCAAGCGCTGCCCGTCACCGTGTTCCTGGGCGGACCGCCCGCGCTCATCGCTTCGGCGATTGCGCCGGTGCCCGAGCACCTGCCCGAGCTGATGCTCGCTTCGCTCATCCTCGGGCAGAAGCTGCCCATGGTGGAGAATCCCCATGGGGGGCACCGCCTCGTAGCCGAGGCGGAGTTCGCGATATGCGGCTCCGTTCCGCCGCATCTCAGACGCCCCGAAGGACCGTTCGGCGACCACTTCGGGTATTACTCACTCACCCATGATTTCCCCGTTTTCAACGTGAATCATGTGTGGCACCGCAAAGACGCGATCTATCCGGCGACGATCGTCGGCAAGCCCCGCCAAGAGGATTACTTCCTTGGCGAATTCTTGCAAAGATTGCTGGAGCCCGCGTTCCCGATGGCGATGCCAGGGGTGAAAGACCTGTGGACGTATGCCGAGACCGGGTTCCACCCGCTCGCAGCCGCTGTCGTCCGCGAAAGCTACAGCCGTGAGGCGCTCGGCACGGCGTTCCGGATCCTCGGTGAGGGTCAGCTATCCCTCACGAAGTTCTTGATCGTGACGGATCGTCCGACGACCTTAGCGAACTTCTCACAACTGTTAGAAACTGTATTAGAACGTTTCGATCCGGCGCGGGATCTGTTTATATTTAATAAAACATCGCATGATACCTTGGATTATACCGGTGGTCAGCTCAACCACGGCTCGAAGGCCGTCCTGCTCGGCACAGGTGACCCTGTACGCGAGCTGCCAAGGGCATACACAGAGGGCGAACTGCCTGAGATTCATGATATCGCTGTTTATTGCGGCGGCTGTCTGCTCGTTTCTGGCGCTTCCTATGCTGCGGAGCCAGAACTGCCACAGCGTCTGCTTGCGAATGCAGCGGACCGATTGAAGCAATGGCCTATGGTCATCCTCGTGGATGATGCCAGTGACATCGCGAATGACCAAACGAAATTCTTGTGGACGGTGTTCACACGGTTTAACCCTGCAAGTGATATGTACGCGCAATCCAGTGTGAACCGACATCATATTGCATATGAAGTTCCGATTGTTATTGACGCGCGGATGAAACCGGGCTATCCAGATGAACTGTTCCCACGGGAAGATATAGTAGAACTCGTTGACCGTAGATGGAAGGAATATTTCGCGTGATGAGCTCGGGACGATTAAAGGCGATCTATCCACATTTGGGATTTGTATTGGTCTATTTGCTTTGGGGGATCAATTTGGCTTCTCTCAAAATCGGCGGAAGAGAATGGGACAGTCTCGTCTTTAATGGACTGCGCTTCGCAAGTATGATTCCGATCCTGTGGGTCTATACTTACTTCTATTATCGTTCTCGGTCACTTCGTTTCCAAATTGCGGGTCGTGATCTTCTGCTTATTTGTGGGTTAGGGATACTTAATGCCGTAGGGATGGAAGCACTGCTGCAATATGCTTTACAGTTTTCCAACGCTGCGAATGGTGCCGTACTTGGGCGAGGTTTTATGCCAGTAATTACAGTGCTTATTGCCGTCATGGCTAGGCAAGTGAAGATTACATGGCGAATTCTCATCGGAATTCCCTTGGCGCTCGGCAGTGTGATCCTCATTGTCTCGGGGGGAGCCGAAGGCTTTCACTTGGGCAGTGAAACATTTCGCGGTGATATTCTATTGCTAATGCGCAGTTTTATGGGAGCCATTTATCTCATTGGGATGAACCGTTTAGTTGTGAAGTATCCGCTTCCGATTTTAATTTCACTTGAAATGACCGCTGGAGCCTTGTCTTTATTACCGTTCGTGCTAATGCGTGCAGATGGTGCTTACTTCGCCGCGATCTCACAGACAGGTTGGATTAGCTTAATCTATACCTCATTGCTGGCAACAGCGGTAGGTTTCTCCTTACACAATTGGAGTTTAGCCAAACTGGGGCCTTTCAAAGCATCGGCCTATGGGTATTTACTTCCGGTTACAGCTGCACTTGGCGGTTTCTTTTTTCTAGGAGAATCGATCTCGTTAAGTCAGTATCTTGGTGGCGTAGGTGTGTTAGCCGCGATGTTTTTCGTGCAGCGTGATCGTACATCCRGCGTCAAACGGGCACCTGTACCTGCACCAACGACCACGACGTTAACGAAGTAACTGGGCTATGCGAGATCGCTTATTATTTGGATAAAAAGGAGGTGATCTTATGCTTCGTGTGTTATTTAATGAGCCGGAACGTATCGACAGCGGACTCCTGCTGGAAGCTTTCGATGCGGTGAGAGCCTATATGAAACAGATCGAAACGGAACAGAGTCACCTCTCCACGGTGCATTCGATCTTTCATCGGCAAGCGATATGGAGCAAGGGTTTTATTGATGCCTTAGATGAGCTCGAACAGAGCAAATATTGCTGTGAGCGATATGGTGAGCGGATTGTTAAAGGCTATTTGGAAGAAATGACTCCGCAAGAAACAGATGATTATCAACGCTTTGTGTATTTCTACAAAAATGCGTTCATCCGTCTTTTTTCTGTTTTTGATAAACTAGGAACCTTTATGAATGACCTCTTCGCCCTGAAGACCGAAACCGTGAAATCGCGATTTTCGTACTTTACGGTACTCCGCCATATGCATGAGAAGCATCTTCATGGCTCGTTAGAACTGCAGCTTTATACCCTCAAAATGACGTATAAAGTGCCGTTAGAACGACTCCGCAATCTACGTAATATGGAAATGCATTATATTAATGCTGAGATGTTAGACGATCTTATGCAGAAAGAGCCGCTGCTCGGTGAACGCGTTCATATTGAGGATGTGAAGCTGAATTTATCCGATTTGCAGCAGGGATTTGACATGGTATGCCGAACCTTAACAATAGCATTTACTTATATCACGGCATATGTGACAAAGGGGTAGGGGACCATGCCATTAAGAGGTCGAACAGTGCTTGTGACAGGCAGTGCCAAGGGTCTGGGCAAAATGACGGCATTGACCTTAGCCAAGAAGGGCTGCCAGGTTGCTGTGAATTATGTAACAAGTGAGAAGGAAGCTGCAGAACTCGTACATCAATTGAAGGATATGGGCGTTCGCAGCATCGCGGTGCAGGGAGATGTAGCCAAGCGCGAGGACATCTTTCGCATGGTTGAAGAAACGGCCTCACAGTTGGGGCCGATAGATATACTTGTCAATAACGCAGGGCCTTTTGTTCGTGAACGGCGTTTTTTCGCTGATTACAGCATGGACGAAATAGACTATTTAATGCGAGGGAATCTGATCGGCGTAATGGAGTTGGATCATCTTGTGCTGCCTATGATGAGAGAGCGCAGATGGGGGCGTATTATCCATTTCGGCTTTGGGAAAGCGGCTGAAGCGAGAGGTTGGACGCACAGAGCTGCTTATGCGGCTGCCAAAGTAGGGTTAGTTTCCTTTACCAAAACATTAGCCGAAGAAGAAGCCGCGCATGGGATCACGGTGAACATGATTTGTCCGGGCGACATTCGCGGGAAGAACAAAGAACGCACCATGGAAGAAGCTCGCTTAGAAGTTGATGGCGAAACACCTGTTGGCCGACCGGGAACGGGTGAGGATGTAGCGCGTGTCATCGATTTCCTCTGCTCGCCTAACTCGGATTTTATCACAGGCAATATTATGGATATCTCTGGCGCGTTGGATCCTATTCAGCCAATACCCGTGCTCAAACAACGTAAATAGAACGCGGCATAGCAAAAAGAGCTTACCATAGAGGTAAGCTCTTCTTTATGATATAGTCGTAATTAGAATACCTGTACGACTTCTGTTATGCCTTCTACCTCTTCAACCAATGCGCGCTCAATACCAGCTTTCAAAGTGATCGTTGAGCTTGGGCAGCTGCCGCAGGCACCCATAAGTTTAAGTTTTACGATTCCGTCTTCCACATCAACTAGATCGACGTCACCGCCATCACGTTGTAGGAAAGGACGAAGTTTATCTAAAACCTCAAGAACTTCATCGTAAATCGCTTCTTTGGTTTTTTCTGTCATTTGATTCATCTCCTTTCTTTATCTATTATAGTACAATACGCTTTAAATGAAAATGGTTTGAGGCTTGAAACTATCAGCATGGGGTGGAATTTTTAAATGCGACCAATTATAGAATTTTGTGCCAGCAATATGCACACAGGAACAGATAAAGTAATGAAAGACCTTGAACAAAATCCGGAATTTGATGTCATGGAATACGGCTGTCTGGGCAACTGTGGCCAGTGCTACATGGAGCCTTACGCGCTAGTCAACGGAGAAATCATTGCCGCAGAAAGCGCCGAGAGCCTCCATGTTCTTATTTTGGAAAAGATCAAAGAGATAGAGGCCATGTATGATTTGMTTAGTGAATAAGCCGATCTAGCTAACCTAACCGAAGTGGCGTTTGGATTTCCAAAGCACGCCGCTTTTCAACATACGAGCAATTTTCCCTGTCATTAGCGTACGTTTTCCCATGATGCCGAAGCCGCTCTTTTTGCCAAGTGAACCGAGTGTGCCTCGCAGCTTGATTTTACCAAGTTTAGGTGCATCGCCTTTCCAAATCGCTTGGATGACTTCGGCTATTTGTTTACCTTGCGCTTGTGCAGCTTGGGCACTTGGTGAGAACGGTAGGGACGCGCAGTCACCTACGACGTAAACTTCCTCAAAGTTCGGGATTTGGTGGTATTCGTTTAATAGAATACGTCCTTGACGGTCTTTTGGTACATTCAAAGCTTCGACAATAGGCGTTGGTTGTATACCCGCTGTCCAAATTGTCGCATCAGTACGGATAATTTCATCTTGATTGTACAAATCACCGCCATCTAATCGAACAAGCGATACTTGTGTACGCAGCTCAATATGATGTTCGATCATCCATTCACGCACATATTGCTGCAGATTCGTAGGGAAAGCGGAGAGCAGACTAGGACCACGATCAATTAATCGGATGTTCAAGTCAGGGCGGCTTTCACGAAGTTCTGAAGCCATTTCTACACCGCTAAGTCCCCCACCAATGATGGATACTTGTCCGTATGGATTGATGTTGTTTATTTTCTGATACGTTGCCCGCGTTTGAGCCAGTGTCTGGATACTGGACGAAAACTCCTGAGCGCCAGTAATACCATGATAACTGTCAACACAACCAAGTCCAATGACTAGCCAGTCGTAGGAGATGGGTTCTTTGTCGTGGAAGTTGATTTGTTTCGTTTCGAGATTAACATCAGATACTTCTCCGTAAACAAGCTGAAGCCGCGAATCATCGGGATAAGCTACACGAATATGCGTTTCAGCAATGGTACCGGAAGCTAGTGCATAATATTCCGTTTTGAGGCCTTGGAATGGACTGCGATCAATCATAATAAGTTCAGTGTCGTCTGGTAAATCCTTTTCCAGCAAATTCAAAGCTATGGTCAGACCGCCATAGCCTCCTCCGAGAATGACAAACTTTTTCATAGCCAACCAATATCCCTTCTGAACGATGATCTATTCTCTATTATCTCTCATACACTTTGATTTCATTATAAAAGGTGTCTCGCTCAACCGCGACGCGGCCCGCACCTTGAATGAGCCATACAATCTCATCGCGTGTTAAACCTTCTGGTGAAAGAGCGCCAGCAGCATGTGAGATTTTCTCTTTCACGATCGTGCCGTGAGCATCTGAAGCACCGAATGTGAAGGAAAGTTGCGTAAGTTTCGTTCCGATATTGATGAAGTAAGCTTTAATATGTGGGAAATTGTCCAACATTAGGCGGCTAATCGCCATCGTTTTGAGTTCGTCCCAAGCAGGAACGAAACGTTTAAGACTTGCATTTTTGCTCGCTGGCTGAACAGAATTAGGAATGAATACGAGGAAACCGCCTGTTTCGTCTTGCAGCTCGCGCAGCAACATCATATGGCGAATCCGTTCTTCTTTCGTTTCAATGGATCCATATAGCATGGTCGCGTGTGTTTTCATCCCTAGAAGATGAGCTTGACGATGAACGTCTAACCATTCTTCAGTGGAAGCTTTTTCGACCTTCATTTTTGAACGGTAACGTTCCGTAAGAATTTCGGCTCCTCCGCCAGGAAGTGTGGAAAGTCCAGCATCCATTAATGCCTTAAGTACATCTCGATAGCTGAGGCCGCTAATACGCGAGAAGAATTCGATCTCGGCAGCAGTATGAGCTTTAATCGTGACATCCGGGTATGCTTGCTTTAAGCGACGAATGCAATCAACGTAATACTCAAAAGGCAGATGAGGGTTATGCCCCTGACTAATATGGAATTCCTTAATTTCAGGGTTAAAATTCTCAGCGATATAATCTAACATCTGATCTGGTGTTAAGGTATAAGCACCTTCTTGACCTTCGTCGCGGCGGAAATGACAAAATGAACAATGCTCCTCACAGACATTCGTGAAATATAAGCTCATATTTTGTACAAAATACACCTTGTTCCCATTCAATCGTGTATTCACTTTATTCGCTAATTGACCGATGGTTAAAAGATCGTCAGATTCATATAAAAACAGTCCATCTTCCATGGTCAGACGTTCGCCGTTCTCAACTTTGTCAGCAATCTCAGCCATCCGTTTGATCGGGTCTACTGTCGTAATACTCATGCTCCATGCCTCCTATGAAAATAAAATAAACCGCATAATGAAACGACGCAGCCAGCAGTTAGGACTAGGTGCGTTAGGTGGTGTGAGTTGCTCGCGTACCTGTCAACCAGTTCGGTTAAGGAATTCACAACCAGATTTATATCGATACAAGCTATCCATCTCTCTTATTATAAACCTCCTACTTGGGAGGGGCAACATCAGAACGTTGAAGATAAATCGACAATCTTATCCATGACCTATATTTTTTCGATGAAATCGGCGAAATGTTATTCCCAATATTAACAAATTCCTGTATACTATTGCAATGTGATTACGTAAGGGCTAAAGGTGATAATAATCGTGCTACCATTATTCGTGACCGAACCGCAGGAACGACTTCATATTAAAATTGAACAACTTCGAGGCAAAATGGTTAGTTTAGGGACCTCGCATGGTTTCCTTCATCCTGACGTGCAGAAATGTAGTCGAGATCTGGACCAGTTACTATTGCAGTATTATGCCACAAGACGTTCTAAACAGTGAACAGCTGCCCTTGAGCATCGGATGGATTAGGAGTATACTTATAGCAAGCACTTCGTAATACCAATGCCAGTTTTCCTTAATTTACAGGGAAAAACCAAGGAGGGATTTCCATTATGATTAATATAAGTGAATCTGCAAGTGAGAAAATTAAAGAGCTTTTGGCATCGGAAGAATCACCGAATCTTTTCTTACGCCTTGGCGTGAAGGCTGGTGGTTGCAGCGGCTTTTCTTATGGAATGGGCTTCGACGATGATCAAAAGTCTGACGATAAAGAATTTACCATTCACGGCGTGAAGGTTGTCGTGGATGAAGAGAGCGCTAAGTATTTATACGGCGTCCAAATCGACTTCGAAGACAAAGGCATGGGCGGCGGTTTTACCATCAATAACCCTAATGCTGTAGCATCCTGTGGGTGTGGCTCTTCCTTCAAGCCAGCTGATTATGAAGGAACACCTGAGCCTTGTGATGAAAAGGTTGAGGCTTAAGTAAGGGGTTACGGGGGATTTGAGCGGATTTATCGCTTGAATATTACACCTTGTTAATGAGAACAATGAGAGTAAGAGTAGATTAAGGATTGCAAAAGAATTTCAACAATCCGCAATCATTTAATTGAATGTACGCAACCTTCTAAGTTTGTGTGTTGATGTTAAACACATACTTAGGAGGTTTTTTTGTGCTGAAGAAGCCAAGACTATTACAAAGCTAAGTGAAGTTGTTTCCTTAGTTCAGAAGGTTTTTTGTGTTCTGAGAAAGGGAACTAGGATACGCTATTTTCGAATAATTCAACGAAATGAGCATCCAAGGGGAACGACAGTGCCCTATTTTGGCCAGAAACACCAAAGTCCTCGGAAATAAGGGAAATAGCGAATCTTCGTTCCTCTTGGTATATATTTCAAGTGATTTCGGCGAAATAGCGCATCTACGTTCCCTTTTCAAAGTAAACCAACGACACTTACACCGTTAACCACCAAACACCCGCACATTCAGGCAACACACTCAACTGCTCACTAACAACCTTGTTAGCTATCGCGTCGCCAAAGAAAAATCGCGTAAGCATCTCGGCCTCATCTACGCTCTCAAACGTATAATCGGTCCGTATCCACGTATGAGAAAAACCATACTCGGATTCAAGCAGCCTATAATAATTCATCAAGAAGTCAGGCGGATGGGGTGTTTCGGAGCCGGTTCCGAAGTTCTCGATAATAATGACCGTACCGCCTGGCCGCAGAACTCTTCTGATTTCGCCTATAATTTGGTGAATATTGGCTTCCCATTGATCGACATCCGAATTTCCAAGGTAGCAAATACTCCAACCGGATACGATTAAATCTGCACTGTGACTGGCGGCAGGTAAATGCCTATGGTCAGTAACTTGTGTTCGCCAATTGTGCAACTCAGCTTTCCCAAGATGATCTGCGGTAATTCGCAGCATAGATTCAGATTCATCTAAAGCTACAATGGACTTTGCTTGTGGAGCGAGAATACGGGTTAATCTTCCAGCACYGGCTCCCATGTCGATAATGTCTAGACCTTCAACGGGGATGATGGTTTGAATGGTTTCATATAAGCTTGCTTGTTTGGAAACGAGTCGTTCATACATGTCTGCTTGATTGGCATAAATGTCTGCATGATTAGGCATGTGGTAATCTCCTCCTTAGGGGTATGTTAAACAATGTCATCATAATGTGTAACGTAAGGAGAAGGTCAAGACATCGTTTTTTTAGGGTTGAATGGGAACTGCATAGACGATATATAGCAAATCGTTGAGTTTCGTATGTTTGGTAATATAACCATTTTCGTCAAACCAAGTTAGCAGGGAAGAGCAGATGGCATAATGCTGATCTTGCAGGGTTGTGAGTAGATCTGTTCGCCCGCTCGCTGTACATTCGTGCATGTATTGTTCCTTGGCTGATTCATTTTCGAACATTAAATCCGCTATGCAAATTCTGCCGTGAGACTTGAGTACGCGGCGCATTTCATCTAGAGCCAGCAATTGCTGTTCGTTCGTAATATGGTGAAAGGCAAACGATGTAACGACAAAATCGAATTGGTTATCCATGTAGGGAATGGCCAAGAAATTCCCGAGTTTCATATCCATTTGCGGATGTTTACTTTGACATTGCTTGATCATTTCTTTGGACTGGTCTACGCCAGCCATGTGAATGCCCTTTTGCAGAAATCGCCTTGCTAAATTACCTGTGCCTGTCCCAAGATCGAGCCCTTTCTCCCCAACCCTCGGTTTTACCCATTGAAGTGTTAGATCGAGAACTTCCTCGTATCCTTTATACTCGTGGTCATTATGTAAAACCCGTTCATCATGAGTCAAGGCTTGTTGATCAAAGTTCCATGTATCCTTCCAACTTTTGCGCATTTCTCGAAGCCGTTTAGAACCTTCCGCGAGTGTGAAAATATCATCGATCGGAAGTGAGTTGTTCTGTTTCAGAAGATCAATCATGGTATCCGTCGTTTCAATGATTTGCTTGAACTCCAGCCATTTAGCAAAAACAACAGACCGTTGTATTTCTAAATAGTATTGAAGCTGCTCTTTATCATCGGCATCAACTTCTTGTAAGGCTTTTTGAATATCGGCAACAGACATACCGGATTCACGAAGCGAAATAATCGTTTGCAGCCGCCATATTTCTTTTTCTGTAAATGTCCTATATGAATTATTTTCCTGTTTAGACGGTGAAATAAGCCCTTTATCTTCATAAAAGCGGATGGCTCTTGGAGAAATATTCAATTTGTTTGCAACATCTTTAATTTGCATGCTTTCACCCTTTCTCTCACTTTAAATAAACATTAACGTAAGGGAAAAGTAAAGTTGCAAATAGCGTGGACTAGCTAGATAGGAGTCGTCCCTCATTACCAAATTGTGGAATATACTATGATGATAGTACTAGTCTTTGTTTGAAAGGAGGGAGTCAAATGGCAACTAGAAAGGATTTCATCGATCTCGTTGCACCGATTGCTTTGAAGCTTCGTTTAGAAGGCTCGCCAATTTTCCCTTCTGTTCGAATTGCACAAGCAATACTAGAAACTGGGAGTAAAATAAACGCTTGGAATAACTTGGTTGGATATAAAGTTGGAAATGGCGCACTAACGCCTTATTGGCAAGGCGATCGTGTATCTGTAAGCACATGGGAATTCATAAATGAGAATCACGTGTTTGATGTACCGGGGGATTTTCGGGCATACGGCTCCATTGAGGATGGATTTCGGGATCAAGATTTATTATTTCAAGCTGCGCGTTATTCGGCAGTTCGGTCAGCAAGCATTCCACAAACTCAAACAGCTGCACTACAGAAGAGTGGATACGCGACTGACCCTGCCTATCCAAGTAAATTGAATGCAATTATAGCGACGGAAGGGTTAATCTTCTTCGATGAGGAGGTCATACGGATGTTAGAGAACTTACAAGCCCAGATTTCAGAATTAACAAGTAGAGTGCACTCACTCGAAGAACAGGCCGCTTTGACGATCGTGCCAACATGGGCCAAGTCAGCCGTTGATGCGGCAGTTAAGGCTGGCTTGATCGACACACCTGAGAAAGGAAGCTATGATTTCTATCGCTTATTAACTGTGTTACATCGCAAGGGCATTATTTAAATGTGGAAGAAATCATAGGGGCCGAAAGGGGTATTGATGAGGTTAGTAAACCATTCGGCCTTTAATTCTTACGTTTTCACCATATTTGGCTTGCATCAACTTCGTTTGTTCCTGCATATAGGCATAAATTTCTTTCAAACGGTTCTTGCGAGGTTTGATTGTTTCTTTAATTTCTCCATTTAACACGATATCGTAAACGATCATACTCATTCAGCTCCTTAGATTTGTTTGATTTGTTGTTCTACTATCATTGTAGACGATGAATATTAACGGACGATTAAAATTTCTTTTCAATTTTGTGAAATAGATGAAGGTTATGTTAAATAAACGTTAAAAATACCTAAATTAGTGATCATTTTTTTTTATCAGCAATTTACAAGTTTTGGATGTGTATAAGTTTATGCACAGTATCCCCCTATACTTTGATAGCCCTTATGGTACATATTAACAATTTACCCACAGGATATGCACACTTATCTGTGGATAACGGAACGCTTGTTCTATCAAAAACCCCATGATACTATTAGTTTAAATTATAGAATATGGGTGATTTCAGTGAGACAAATTAGCGATGAGACATTGATCGACTCTTATTACAAGGCACTAGATTTACGATTAGAATCGGATTTTCTTGAACTATTGCTCGCGGAAATACAGAGACGCAAATTAAAACTATCCGTGTTGGTTAAGGACGAGGCACCACTTAATTAAAAATTCAACTCAGCACGTATTTGCAAGGTAAAGCTAGAATGACAGTCGGGGCAATTCAAGAGGTGAAGGCAGAGCTCTGGCTCATCGCCTTCCTGGTTAATCAAGGAAGTGTTTATCTCGTAAGGCGAATAAGGACCGAGCAAGTCACTCAGCTTACCATGGTCACACATACGCTGCGAGCACACAGGACAGTAGGTCTGCAATTCTTGCATGCCGTTACAAACTGGACATATAGATGACAAAGGGGTATTCCTCCTTATCCGTAGATTAGGTTAGAATACCCCTTTTCATTTCTAAACATTATAATTTCATGTTCGAACTATGTCCTGGTGAAAGCTTGGCACTTGGGTCAATGTAAACTTTGGCATTGTTAATTGCCGTAGGTGCTTCACCGAACCCAACAGCAATCAATTTCAATTTACCAGGGTATGTCGTAATATCGCCAGCAGCGAAGATACCCGGGATCGTTGTTTCCATACGGGAATCAACAACGATTGAGCCGTTTTCGATGTCAAGACCCCATTCAGAAATCGGTCCAAGAGAGGATACGAAGCCGAAGTTGATAATAACGGCATCGACATCGTGGATGCTTTCTTCGCCGGATTTAATATTTTTAAGTGTAATTTGCTCGATACGATCTGTTCCGTGAAGTTTTGTGATCTCAGTGGGTGTAACAATATTAACCTTCGAATTCATTAAGTTCTCTACATTGTGCTCATGCGCACGGAATTTATCTCGACGGTGGATCAAGGTTACTTGCTCAGCAATCGGCTCAAGCATCAATGCCCAGTCAACTGCGGAATCACCTCCACCGCTAATAAGTACTTTTTGACCGGCAAATGCATACAGGTCACTTACGAAGTAATGTAAATTTTTCTTTTCGAATTGCGCTGCTTCCGGTAATTCAAGACGGCGCGGCTCGAATGCGCCAACACCACCCGAAATGATAACAGCATGGCTTAGGTGTACACCTTTGTCTGTTGTAATTTCAAAAAGACGTTCTTCTTTCTTAACGACATTATGTACTTTTTCTTCCAAACAAATATGAATAGGAAAGTGTTTCATTTGAGCATATAAGTTATTTACAAGCTCTTGAGCTGTAATTTTTGGGAAGCCTGCAACGTCATAAATGTATTTTTCCGGATAAAGAGCTGCAAGTTGACCACCAAGTTGTGGCATGCTTTCAATGATTTTCACAGATGCTTGACGCATCCCTGCATAAAATGATGCGAACATGCCAGCAGGGCCGCCGCCAATTACGATAATATCAACGATGTCTTGACTGGTTTCTCTTTCGTTCATGATAGAACCTCCGATCAAACCCATAGTGTAACACAGTGATAATCATACTAATTATAAACGTCCCTTTTATTGAAGGAAACAGAAAATTATAAATTTCACATATAAATTGCTTATAGATAGGATAAGTAAATGCTTACATGGATTGGATAGGCTAAAACGCCTAGAATACAAGATTTTTTATGCAAAATGACACTTGATATTTACTTATGAAAATTATATCATATCATGAGAATCGGTTTACCATGTTGTGACGAATTTCCACCTGTTTTATCATAATTCACTTCGAAAGCGTGCAAACTAGTAGCAGTATACTACTTTTGAAGCTGTTTGTGTAATTTTTCACAAGATAGAGAGACCATGGGACAAAATACGGATATGGAAGTGAGAGAGACATGAGTAGAATACCAAGAATCGTTATATTAGGAGCCGGTTACGGCGGAATCCTTGCTGCAATTCGGTTGCAGAAGGAATTGAACTACAACGAAGCTGATGTTACGCTTGTTAACAAGCATGACTATCACTACATTACAACACATCTCCACATGCCTGCTGCCGGGACAGATAATCCTGAAAATGCACGCGTGAACATTTTGAAATTGATTGATGAATTTAAAGTTGATTTCGTGAAATCGACAGTTACGCAAATTCGTCCACATGAGAAAAAAGTTATTTTGGAAGACGGAACACTTTCCTACGACTACCTAGTAATCGGACTTGGTGGCGAAGCGGAAACTTTCGGAATTCCTGGTCTGAAAGAAAATGCGCTGAATATTCGCAGTATTAATAGTGTTCGTTTTATTCGTGAGCACATTGAATATCAATTCGCGAAGTTTAAGCGTGAACCAGACCGCAAAGATTACCTAACTTTCGTTATTGGTGGCGCTGGATTTACGGGTATTGAATTCATCGGTGAACTTGCTGATCGTATCCCTCTTCTATGCAAAGAGTTCGATGTGGATCCTTCCMTTGTGAAGATTTATAATATTGAAGCTGCGCCAACAGCATTGCCAGGTTTCGATCCTGAGCTTGTTGAGTACGCGATGAAAGTTCTTACGGACAAAGGTATTACTTTCAAAATTGGTACAGCCATTAAAGAATGTACGCCAGAAGGCGTTCTGATTGCTGGCGATGAGTTCATCAAAGCTGCAACAGTTGTGTGGACAGGCGGTATCCGCGGAAACCATATGCTAGACGAAGCCGGCTTCGAAACGATGCGCGGTAGAATTAAAGTTAACGAGCACCTTCATGCTCCAGGCTTTGATAATATTTATGTTGTGGGTGACTGTTCCATCGTGATGAATGATGAAGGCAGACCATATCCACCAACAGCACAAATTGCGATGCAACAAGGTGAAGCTGTAGCTCACAACTTGATCGCGTCAATTCGCGGATCGCAGATGAAAACTTTCAAATACTCGAACAAAGGTACAGTAGCTTCCCTTGGTAAAGGTCAAGCGATCGGTATCGTAGGTTCCCGTAAATTGAAAGGGAATGTTGCTGCTATGATGAAAAAAGTGGTTGATATGAGATACCTTTACATTATTGGCGGAATTCCACTAGTTATACGTAAAGGCCGTTTCTAGTCAAGGAACGCTAACGGGGGGATTGCCATGCGACACTGTAGTGTCCAAGTAAGAGGACTTCTTACCCGGGATGAACTGGATCGTTACAATGCCTTGATCGAAGTCGGTCACTTCTTAGAGATTGAGAAACGTTACGATCATGTCGCTGTTGTCCAAAAGGAAATTGATATCCTCATTCTTCCTGCGATTGAACGTCTGAAGGAAAAGAGCCGTCAGCGTGACCGTGATACTGAAGCGTATCTAGCACGTAAAACTCAGATGGAAGCTGAATTAGCAGCTGCTCTGCGTGACGACGAGGATGAAGAATAGATACCAAAGAAGCATTGCTCTATATGAGGGCAGTGCTTCTTTTTTCTATGTAAAATCAACAAAAAAGAGCAGAGAACCGAAGTCCTTTGCTCTTAAGTCATTATATTTGAATGAATGACGCGAATTTCTCAGGAAGCATAACGTTCCCAACGTAGAAATCTCCGAACTCACCGAAACGTGCGCTGACTTCGTCAAAACGCATTTCGTACACGAGCTTTTTGAAATGAAGAGGATCATCTGAGAATAGTGTAACGCCCCATTCCCAATCATCCAATCCAACAGAGCCTGTAATGATTTGTTTTACTTTACCAGCGTATGTACGACCGATCATACCATGACTGCGCATCATCGTTTTACGATCTTCTGCAGGAACCATGTACCAGTTGTCATTGCCTTCACGACGCTTGTTCATCGGGTAGAAACAAATATGCTTGGATTTCGGAAGAATCGGCTTCAAACGAGCTTGAAGCTCAGGATCTTGTGCAGGATCAACACCTGGCTTCGCCAGGTAACTGCTCAATTCTACGATGGAGACGTAGGAATAAACGGGTATAGTAAAAGCAGCAAAGCTAGACTTGTTAAAAGCAGTTTCAAGCTCATTCAGCTCTTCCAATGTTTCACGCAGTTGCATGAAAACGAAGTCAGCCTTCTGGCCCACGATGCTATAAACGGCAGTACTGCCTAGTTTATCGTTCTCAATTTGTTGCCACTGGGACAAGAAGGATTGCAGCTCGTCCGCTGCATGCTTACGTTCTTGTGGGGTTGCAGCATGCCATGCATTCCAATCCATTAGACGGAAATCATGGAGCGCATACCAGCCTTCCAGCGTTTGTACGGCTTCACTCATTTTTTTTCCTCCATTCAAGGGCTAATATCCCCTACATTGTATCCAATTCATGGAGAAAGGGCAAATGCATGGAGGGGTGAAGTATAGGAAATGTCCAATTAATTGTTCAATTTGTGTACACTTTACCTGTACCTTTCCGTAGATTACAATAATAAGAGCTATAGAGGCCAAAACTAGGAAGTGCTTCTACATATATAAGGGGGAACTATCGTGCTGCAAATGGTTATCGCCACGGTCTTAATGATGGTGTTATTCTTTGGGATCGGCTTTATTCTGAACATGCTAATGAAAACAACGTGGTTTCCACTTTACGCGTTCATTGCTTTAGTGATTGGGATTATCATCTATGGATACATGGGGAATTCTTCCTTTATGTCAAGTGACGAGAGTTTCACCATTGTTGACGTGATTCCGGCAATCGGCGGCTTAGTCGGTGCAATTTTGAGCGGTTCGGCGATTAAAGCACTGCGTATTCGCGGTTTCAAAATGTTCTAATATTACTGGGGCAATTGGGTCAGGCTAAGAGAAGTTACTTAAAGTCACTTACGGGGGAGACACGATCCGTGCCTTGGGCGAATGTGAATGGAACATCACTGCATTATGAGATAACGGGACCAGAATGGGGCGCACCTATAGTCTTTATTCATCCTCCGCTGCTAACCTTAGAAGCGTTCAGGTATCAGAAAGAACAACTAGGCGCCCATTTCCGAGTCATTACATTTGACATTAGAGGTCATGGCGGAAGTGCGAGTTCGAAGCAGTCACTAAGTTATCAACTGATTTCGCAAGACATGATAGGGCTTCTTGATTTCTTAGGGATCGAGGATGCCTTTCTTTGCGGTTACTCAACGGGAGGAACGGTCGCCTTGGAGGCACTGCTTACGCATCCCCATCGATGGGTGGGGGGGATTGTCGTCAGTGGCATGTCAGAATTGACAGATACGTACAATCGAATCAGAATTTGGCTTGCGATACGAATGGCGAATCCAAGTCGAATTATGAATTTTTTGATTAGAGCGATTACGTATGGCAATGCCGATAAAAAGACAACGTATCAGGCGTTAAAAGACCATGCTTTGCAAGATAAAGCAGACAATGTAAGATCCTATTTCGAGCAATCCTTGCGTTACAACTGTACAAATAGTCTCTCAGAGATTAAGCAGCCCGTCTTATTGATCTATGGTGAAAAAGACGTTGACTTCCATCCCTATGCTCAAATTCTCCATACGGGGATACCGCATAGCTCTCTTTTTTTCATCAAAGATGCGAAGCATCCTGTACCGATTCAAAGCGCTGCACGCATGAATGACATTATTCATCTATGGGTGGACAGCCTCCAGAAGAAGGAACAGAAGGAACGTTGGAAACTCGATCTAACTATCGCACAGAAGCTTAATCCTCAAATGTATGGGAATGTACACGAGTATTCGAGTGATGATGAGTCCCCAGTTTATACGTAAGAATAATGACGCCAAAATGAAGATTCCATTGCTAGTCAAATTGCGATGGAATCTTTTTCTTGCCCGAAAGGTAAAATTATCTTTTCTCTTGTAGATACCAAGATTGTCGATTTTTGTGGTAGACTAATAGAGAGAGACTGAGACATGGGATAGCTAGATTATGAGCGATCTTTCAGTCGAGCTRAGGCAGGATGGTGCTGTAACGGGATGAGAATGACGAATATGCTGCATTTCACCGAGAATCACAGGTTTTGCGTGAACCGTGAATTTTCTTTGAGCAGTTTAGACTATAAAATGCTAGCGATGATGTATCAACCGATGATAGGCGGTTTGGCCATAAGCTTCTATCAAGCACTCTATCAGCAGATGAGTGCAGAGAAAGTGGGCTTTTCGCCGATGGAGCAGCAACGCAAGTTGTTTCTTCTGCTAGATCTCGAACAGAATGAGCGAGGTCGAAAGTATATTATTGAACAATCCTCCAAGCTAGAGGCGATTGGTCTTCTTCAGACGACTCGCAAGTTTGTACCCGAGGAAGAAGACTATGTTTTCGTCTATACGCTGTTCGCGCCTTTAGGGCCGAATGAGTTTTTCCGAAACCAGCATTTAACGCTGCTGCTGCGCGACAAGGTTGGGAAGTTCATGCTGCTTTCGCTGCGTGAAGATCTGCTCTCACCTGAACCAGAGGAGTGTCGTGAGGCGGTCGAGGAGAACTTGTCGGTTCCTTTTTATGAGTTATTCCGCCTGAACACACAGGTTGTGGACTATGAGCTGGAACAAGCCCTCTATGAGGCGTCTGCAAGCAAGCAAGGGGAAGCACGGATGGACGTGACGACCAAAGGCTTCAAGTATGCGGATATCATCATGAGGTTCCCGCGTGGAGCGAGTAACCGCGTGTTCGTTGAAGCGCTGAAGCACAAGCCGGAGCATATGGTTGCCATTAATATTGTGGCGAAGAAGTACAATCTGTCCCTGCAAGAAACGTGCCGCTTGCTTGATGAGGATGGCGTGTTCACCGAAGAAGGTGACCTTGTCATGGATCTCATGCAATATAATGCGAATTTGTTCTACAGACAGAGCAAGAAGCGGGATGAGGAACKGGAACGTACGATTACGAAATCTGAGGATGAAGTGGAAACTTCGGAAGAGCAGTCCGTTGAGATGGCTTATTATTTAGAAGTACCTCAGCAACTGCGCGGCGAATGCACGGATCATCAGTACAACTACATCATGCGAAATGAGCCATACACGGCTGTGTTGAAAATGTTTTTCACACAGGGTTCGATACCTGATGGCGTACTTAATATTTTCGAGAAAATCGATTTGAACTATAAATTAAAAGAAGAAGTTATTAATGTGTTGATTCACTTCTTGCATATTGATCGGCGTTCTTGGGCCAAATCTTCGATTGAGGCTGTAGCATCCGATATGCTAGGCAAGCAGATTAATTCGTATGAGCATGCCGTTGAATATGTACGTGAGAAAATCAATTACAAGCAGAAAGCTGCTTCTAAAGTGGAATCTGCGAAAGCTGGCGGAGGCTCTGCTACGCGTGGACGTCAGGGCAAGACACAGAAGCCTCATATCCCTATTGTATTGCCTGATACGGGGACTACAGCGTCTACTAGGCTGTCTGCAGAGGAGCTAGAGGCGGCAAGACGGATGGCGCAGAAGCTGGATGAGCGTTTTAACCGAAAAAGTTAGTAAGTGGCTTATCTACGGACTGAACGATGGAACTGTTAGGAGGTGCCGAATATGATGGAGTCCTTATCGCATTTACTCAAATCATTGCCGGATACAGAATGGAAAAGAAAAGCTGAATTGAAAATTCAAGGCGTTCTTGCGGATCCTTTGATTGCTAAATTTCGTCAGAAGTATCCTTTTGTGGATGATTATGCGATTAAAATAAATATGAATAAGCTGTATCAGCATGTTTCGGAATTTAAAACTTGCTCAAATTGCCCGGGTCTTGAGAACTGTCCGAATGATATGACAGGACATTATACAATTCTTACAGCCGAATCGGTGGACGGGCAAACGCCTTTTATTCATGAGGAGAAGGTAGCTTGCAAGAAGTTTATTGCCAAAGGCCAGCAGGACGCCATCTCCAGCCGAATCCGCACGTTTCACGTGGACCCACGAATGATTTCGCGTAGTTTCTCCTTTGGAGATATCTTGGAGACGGATCTCGATCGTGCGAAAGCGGTAATGCAAATTAACGACTATGTGAGTTTAACCATTGAAGAAGGTCTTCAGACGCGTGGGCTATATTTATCTGGATCGTTCGGTACAGGGAAAACGTTCTTGATGGGTTACATGCTGCATCAGCTAGCGAAGGTCGGTATGACAGGTGCCATCGTCTATATGCCAGACTTTGCTGAGGACTTGAAAGGGATGTTCCAAGAACCTTATAAGCTCAAGGAGACGATTGACCTTCTCAAGGAAACGGATTTGCTCGTATTTGACGATATTGGGGCAGAGAATTTGAACCCTTGGCTGAGAGATCATGTTATTGGCGCTATCGTGAATCATCGGATGAATCGCAAACCAACGTTCTTTACTTCGAATTATGCGCTATCTGGTTTGGAGAAGCATTTCAGCTTCACGAACAAAGACGGCGACGAGGAGTACAAGGGGCAACGAATCATGGATCGGATACGACCATTCGTTGATGTGGTTGAGGTAACGGGGACGAACAAGCGTGGAAAATAAAGCGAAAGAAAACCTAGCCGAAGATGGCTAGGTTTTTGTGTTACAATTGCGGTTACTTGCTATAAAGCATGCAAGTATCATGTAAGCATGCAAGCGCCACGGATTTGGAGAATAACTGGATTTCCTCCATCTAAATGAGCCCTTGTAGCAGCTTTTGATGGATTAGTTGTATTTCCTACATTTATTTTTCAACATTTTAGTCAATTCTTCAAAAATCCACCAAATTAACTGTAGTTTATACAGCTAATGACTAAGGCAGCGCAAGAAAAAGAAAAAAGCCACTTCGCAATTGCCTGCAAAGCGGCTTTAACTTTTGATGTTTCGTTTACTTCATCACTTGGATGACGGTAGCAATGACTGCAATGACGAACAATGCGCCAAAGAATGCGCCAAAACCTATGCCTACATCCATGAAATCATTACGCGGTTCTTCGTACACGTGATGCTCAGGGTGTTGATTGCTCATGTGGTTACCCCCTAACGTCCGACATTCGTATTTGTAAGCCTAGTATACCCAAATTCGTCGAAAGTTGTAAAGCTAATCAAAGTGACAATTGTGCAAACAATCGCAATATAGAGCGAAATGGGTAAAATACTTCTTGACTCTGACATTAGTGTTATGGTTTACAATAAAGACATCCCTCCAAGCATGTGGGAATAGAAAGAAGTGACGTCCATGCGGATTAGTGAGTTATCCAAGCTTACCGGAGCAAGTATTCGGTCCTTGCGCTACTACGAAGCCAAAGGGCTGATCGCAACACAACGTGAAGAGAATGGCTATCGGGTCTACAATCAAATGGTTGTTGAACGCGTTAAGACCATTCAGTTTTACTTGAGTCTCGGCTTTACGACGGAGCAGATTGAAAGCTTTCTGAACTGTGTGATGAAGAATCAAGAATCACAGTGTGATGATTTGCTGCCTCTGTACACCGAGAAGCTGCAAGAAATCGAGAAACAAATGGAGATGCTGCAACTGCTCCAAGCGAATCTCAAAGACCGTATATCCTATATTGAGGAACAGCGACGCCAAGGGCTGCCTGTTGGATTACCCTCGATATAGACCAAAGGATACCCCGTTTGCTAACTTATGGCTTGGTTGAAAAGGCATATGAGTGTGGTATACTTTGTATGTTGACGTGATGCGAAGCAAGTTAAGTGACGAACTTAATCTTACTTTTCACCTTATAAATCAAATTCATTCTTAGAAGGAGGAACTATCATGGCAATCGTGAATGTTTCTGACAACAGTTTTAAAGCAGAAGTTGAAGGAGAAGGTACAGTACTTGTAGACTTCTGGGCACCTTGGTGCGGACCTTGTAAAATGATCGCTCCTGTATTGGAAGAGCTAGATAAAGAAGTTGAATCTTTGAAAATCGCAAAAGTAAACGTGGATGACAACCCGGAATCCGCTGCTCGCTTTGGCGTTATGAGTATCCCTACGCTAATCGTTTTCAAAGATGGTCAACCCGTTGATAAAGTGGTTGGTTTCCAATCCAAAGACGCGTTGAAAAACGTTGTTTCACGTCATCAATAAGATCTAACCGTTACAAACTAGAAACAATTGTTCGTGAGAAAAAGCTCTTTTTCTGCTATGCTGAGAAAGAGCTTTTTTTTCATTCGCGATGATTTTTTCTGGAAGGAGATTTAGGTATGACTGAGTTTGAGCAAGAGGACGCAGACGTCCGCGAACAGAGCCTAGAAACGATTAGGCACAAGCTATCTTTACTCCCGGATAAGCCGGGCTGTTATATTATGAAGAACCATCAAGGCACAATTATTTATGTAGGCAAGGCTAAAGTGTTGAAAAATCGTGTGCGTTCCTATTTCACGGGGAGTCACAGTGCCAAAACGCAAAAGTTAGTCAGCGAAATTCGCGACTTTGAATATATTATTACTTCCTCTAATATGGAGGCACTTATCCTCGAGTGTAATCTGATTAAGCAGCATCATCCGCGGTATAACGTACTTCTTAAGGATGATAAGACGTTTCCTTATATCAAAATTACACACGAAGAGCAGCCGCGTCTAGAAGTCACGCGGCGGGTGTACAAGGATAAGGGGAAGTATTTCGGCCCTTATCCGAATGCATTCGCGGCCCAGCAGACGAAGAAGCTGCTGGATCGGTTGTATCCACTGCGCAAGTGCAAGACCATGCCCGATAAAGTATGCCTATACTATCATATGGGGCAATGTCTTGCGCCCTGCGCACTAGAGGTATCCGCGGAAACGAATGAGCGGATGGTGCAAGAGATCAGCCGTTTCCTGAACGGGGGACACGACGTCATTAAGGAAGAGCTGACGACCAAGATGTTGGCGGCAGCTGAAGAATTGAACTTCGAGCGCGCGAAGGAGCTGCGCGATCACATCATGAGCATCGACGCGCTCATGGAGAAGCAGAAGATCACGACGGCCGACGCGCTGGACCGCGATGTCTTCGGCTATGCCGTCGACAAGGGCTGGATGGCGGTGCACATCCAGTACATGCGCCAAGGCAAGCTCATCGAACGGCACGTCTCGCTCTTCCCTTACTACGGCGATGAGTACAACGATTTCATGACGTATGTCACACAGGTGTACAGCGACAATCCAGCATTGCCGAAGGAGATCTTCCTGCCCACGATGCCAGAGCCAGAAGCTCAGCAAGAGGCATTGGGGGATGGGGTAAGACGCACCGAGGCTGACGAGAAAGAGATTCGCGAAGCCTTGGAAGGTTGGCTCAAGGTGAAAGTGCACATGCCGCAGCGCGGGCTGAAGAAGCAAATGGTCGATATGGCCAGAGACAACGCGGTGAACGCTTTGGATGAGAAGTTCCGACTTGTTGAACGCGACGAGCGTCGTACAACGAAGGCTGTCGAGAACCTCGGTGAGTGGCTGGGCATTGGCACGATTCGCCGAATTGAGGCATTCGATAACTCGAACATCCAAGGGACGAATCCCGTGTCGGCCATGGTTGTATTCGTGGATGGGAAGCCAGATCGCAAGGAATACCGTAAATATAAAGTGAAGACGGTCGTTGGACCAGATGATTATGAAACGATGCGGGAAGTCATCAGACGGCGCTATGAGCGTGTTCTGAAGGACAATCTCACAATGCCTGATTTGATTGTTGTCGATGGGGGGAAAGGGCAAATCTCAGCTGCCATAGACATTCTGGAGAATGAACTAGGCTTATATATTCCGATTTGCGGGCTTGTGAAGGATGCCAAGCATAAAACAGCCCAGCTGATGATTGGTGATCCTGCCGAAATTGTTCCACTGCCGCGTGACAGCCAAGAGTTTTATTTGCTGCAGCGTATTCAAGACGAAGTCCATCGCTTCGCCATCACGTTTCACCGGGAAACGCGGGCCAAGTCGATGGTCGTCTCACAGCTCGATGCCATTCCAGGCATCGGTGAGAAGCGCCGTAAGGCGCTGCTGAAGCATTTTGGCTCCGTGCGCAAAATAAAAGAGGCCGAAGTCACAGACTTCAAGCCTCTAGGTATTGGTGAAAAATTAGCGAGTGACATTATCAAAGCACTTCAAGGCGAGGCGGCGGCTCCCCAGGAATAGGGGGCTTTCGCCTTTTTCCATGCAGCCAAGCTAAGCCAAGCCCAACGAGTCCAGGGAGTGCAAGATAGAGAATGCCAGCGAGTACATCGCTGATGTGGCCTAAGGAGAAGAGGGACAGCCCCATCAGAATGCTATCCATACAAGCATGGACGAATATCGCGGTGATGAATCCATATTTCAGGAACACATATCCGAGAATGATACCGATAATGGTGACCTCGATTAGTCGGGTGTAGACGGGATAGATCGGATATTGCGTATGACTTGCTGCCCAGATCACACTCGGGAGTAAGATGGCGATGAAATTGTTGCGGAACAGTTTTTTGAAAAGGATAATGCCTAGGAAGCGGAAAGTAGCTTCTTCCGAAATAGCAGCAACCCACGCCATAAGCGGGAATAATTGAGGCTTGAGCATATTGAGTACCGAATCGGCAGGGTCATTGACCGACCACACATCGAATTTCACTTCACCTGTGTAAAATAAGACCTGCTGGATACCTAAGATAAAGAGTGCGAGTAAATAGCCACGACCCATTCCATCGTACACCTCTTGGCCAAACTTGTCTTCTTTCCAGGCAGTCCATTTATTAAGACTAATGGATTTCCACAATCCAATACCGGCGACTAAAGAAAGATAGAGCGATATCCCAAGTAGGATAGTGACGACACTCATGAATACAATGGTAAACCAAACGGCTTCACTACTGTTCGTATCCCCACTCATAACTCGAAAAGCTGGATACATATTCACATTGTTCATGATATAAATCACGAAGAAGATCGTAGTTAATAACAAACCCCTGCTGAATTTGATAAGTTTCCTATATATAATGGCAAAAACAATCGCAGCAAGCGTCATCAACAGCGTGAAGCCCATGGAAATCCAGGTCATGCGTGAAGCGGAATCATCTTGTTGGGTAAGCCAATTCAGGTGAGAATCAGGCAGCCCAAAGCTTACATTGAAACCGGTGAGATTCGTTTGATCGAAGTTTACTTGAACGTTTAGCTTTGCTTCACCGATGGGTTGCGTGCGTTTTTCGTATTGAAGCGTCATTTGCTCTTCAGGATAATCATTACTTGCATGGTCGAGTTGGCTGAAGTCCTCCGGATCAAAGCCCATTTGACGAATCTCCAGCTTCGCTAATGTATCTGCTTTGGTTTTACTCATGAGCGACGTTGACTTCGTTTTCGTCATGGCCAGATTTTCGTGCCAGCCGATGATGCTTGAATTCGTATAATTGACATCAACTTCAAACTGACGTTTGGTAGTGGCATCCTTGACGCTGACTTGATAATAATCAATGGGGAACTTTTCGCCATATTGCTTCGTATAAGCTTCTAGTAAATGTTCCTTTTGAAAGTAGCCGCTTCGTTCTTTTTTAGATTGATAGACGACATAGGTTTGTGGGTTATGCAGCTCATAACGCTGACGAATGAAGGCTGCCGCACTATCGGCTGCTTGCTGCTTCGTGATCGAGGGCATATCCGCTACGGCAGGTTCCTCATCACGCAGTCCATACAACATCGAAACCCCGAGGTAAAGGAACATGCCAATACAAGCCAAGAGGAGCAGGAAACGATTAAATTTCAGCCTTTGCATAGTCAATTCCCTTCTGAATTCACGATTCTCAATCATTTCTTTACGTTATCATAGTTTAAAAAGAAAGCCAATTTGCTGGTAAACATTCGGAAACAATTATATAATACCTTTTGAATTGCTACTTGGTGGAATTTCTACAAATGAACGGGGAACTCTATCGGTATATCCAAATGGAATTTAACTTATTTACTTACATAATGCAGGAGGCGCAATGAATAAAAAACTGAATATTTGGCAGCTTACACCTCCGCAGATCCTAGTTTTAGGTTTCGCTGTTATCATTTTCATAGGAGCGGGACTATTGACGTTGCCACTCTCATCGGCGACAGGACATTCCATACCTTTTATTGATGCCTTTTTTACGGCAGTCTCTGCGACTTGTGTAACAGGGCTTGTTGTTGTGGATACCGGAAGTGCATATACGATGTTTGGGCAGATAGTTATTGTGTCTTTGATTCAAGTTGGCGGGCTTGGATTTATGACAATGGCGACATTAGTCGCTTTTGCTTTTCGTAAAAAAATTACTTTAAAAGAAAGGTTAGTCTTACAAGAAGCTTTCAACCAAGGCAGTATGGAAGGTATTGTCCGTTTGATCCGTAAAGTTATTATCTATTCCCTGTCCATTGAAGCCATTGCTGCTGTTATCTTTACAATTCGGTTTTCTTTCGATTTTGGCTTTACTAGAGGTCTCTATTACGGCATCTGGCATGCTGTCTCCATGTTTAACAATGCGGGCTTTGATTTGTTCGGTACTGTGGATGCACCTTTTGTTTCTCTAACCGGATATGTCGGTGATTTTGTTGTTAATTTTGTTGCAATGATGCTGATTATTCTTGGAGGGATTGGATTTATTGTCATCTCCGATCTAATGGAATTTCGTAATAAGAGAAAGCTTTCTTTGCATTCAAAGGTCGTTCTAAGCATGAGCGGTTTACTCTTGTTAGTAGGTGCAGTTGGTATTTTTATATTCGAGTTTACAAATATCAGAACCCTAGGTTCATTAGATTTTGGCGCAAAAGTATTAGGATCMTTTTTTCAATCTGTAACAGCTCGAACGGCAGGGGCCAACACCGTGGACATTGGTGCGCTTCGTCAAGCTTCCCAATTTCTGCTCATCATTCTTATGTTTATTGGAGCTTCGCCAGGTTCAACTGGTGGTGGGATCAAGACAACTACGTTTACCATTCTGATTAGTGCAATCATCACGATGGTTCGTGGAAAAGAAGATATCGTCATTTATCGCTATCGCTTAGCGAAGGATCGTATTCTCAAAGCAATTACGTTATCCATGATGGCTTTATTCTTAGTCATTATCGTAACAATGATTTTATCCACGACGCAAGATTCATCATTTATCAAAATTTTGTTTGAAGTCACATCCGCATTTGGAACAGTAGGCCTTTCGATGGGATTGACACCAGAATTAACAACGTTTGGGAAAGTGCTTATCTGTATAACGATGTTTGCTGGACGACTTGGTACAATTACACTTGCTTATGCCTTACAGCCAAAGCAGGAAAAAGAATTATTTAGATACCCTGAGGGGAAAATTACGATTGGATAGGTGTAAAACAAGATGAAGAAGAAGCAATACGTTGTGGTAGGATTAGGCAGATTCGGGTCAAGTCTTTCTAGAGAACTTATGAAACTTGGTCATGAAGTTTTGGGGATTGATCTGGACGAGGAAGTCGTGAACGACATGAGTGATGAACTAACACATTCTGTTGTCGCGGACGCAACGGATGAAGATGTACTGAAATCGTTAGGTATTCGAAATTTCGATTGTGCTGTCATCGCCATCGGGGATGATATTCAATCCAGCATTTTGACAGCGATCGTAATGAAAGATTTGGGTGTAAGTCAAGTCGTTGCCAAAGCATTATCCGAGCTTCATGGAAAGGTGCTGACGAAATTAGGTGTCGATCGCGTCGTTTACCMGGAACGGGATATGGGCATTCGCGTGGCGCATCAATTGGTGACCCCTAATCTATTGGATTATATTGAAATTTCCAAAGACTACACAATTGTAGAGCTTTCAGTGCCAAAGCGGTTGTGCGGGTATACGATTCAACAGTTGGATCCACGAGCTAAATATGGCTGCAGTGTTGTGGCGATCAATAAGCAGACAGGGGTTATCATTGCGCCGCAAGCAGGTGATGTTGTGAATGAAAATGATATCATGGTGATCATCGGAACCAACAACCAAATTAATGAGTTTGAAAGTCAAGTTATCGGCTGATCCGAACACATACCAAGTCCTGCAGCAAGGGAATTTTCATATGAAGGTGGACAACGCATGTATAAGGTACTCATGATCGAAGATGATGCGATGATCGGTGATATGGTAACGTTGTATTTGAAGGAAGAGGGCTTCCATGTTATCCGAGAGGAGAATGGGACGAGTGGGATTGCCGCCATACCGCAATTTCAACCTGATCTGATTCTGCTGGATTTGGTGCTGCCAGATATGGACGGGCTAGCGATTTGTCGCCAAGTTCGTGAGACCTCAAGTGTGCCGATCATGATAATTTCTATGAAGAATAAAATCGTTGAACGCGTCAACGCCCTAGGAGCGGGCGCAGATGACTTCATGTGCAAGCCATTTAGTATGCATGAATTGATTGCGAGAGCTCATGCGCTTATTCGCCGCGCTCAGAGATATCCAACCATGAATCAGTTTCCTGTGGCACAGTCGATACAAAAAGTACAGGAAGAAGTAAAACCGGCTAATCCAACTGTACTTGCGGCTATCATGGACAAGCAGGACAAGATAACACTGAATACGAACACACGTTCCATGAGTGTGTATGGTGAGATTGTTGAGACAACGTATTCGGAATTCGAAATTATGAGATGCTTTATTAACAACCCGGGTCGCGTGTACAGTCGTGAAGATCTATTGCAAACCGTGCGTGGATTTGATTCTTTCGTGACTGACAGGGCTATTGATGTACATATTGCAAATCTTCGGAAGAAGATCGAAGACAACCCCAAAGAGCCGAAATGGATTCGAACCGTTTGGGGTGTTGGATATAAATTTGTGCACATGTAAGTGTATGGTTCGGGCTAGCGGTGTTTAGCAAAATAGTTGATTGCCTGGGCGACGAATTTCATGGATTCCGCATTATCTGCCGAGTGATCGGAGTAGATGAGTGAGGTTGTTCGTTTCGTTTGTTCCAATTCTTGGAGTTCTCTTAAAATTAGTTCATTATTCTGAATTAAATCTTCACGTAAATAGGATTTGGGCAATAAGGTTGCCGTCTTACAGGTAGAGACGAGCCGAATGATCGCTTCGAAGGAATCGATCTCCATTTGAACATTAGGGAATATCGTGAAACGATTGAATAGCTCGTCCATCAGAATGCGATACCACGTACCTTTGGAAAAGAGGATCATCGGCAAATCATTCAAATCCTTCATCGTAATCTCCGCACGATCGATCAAGGGATGTCCGGATGGGAGCACCAAGCTGAGATGGTCGTCGAACAAAGGCTCACAGTGTAGGCTTGTCGCATTAATTTGAGAGGCAACGATGCCGATATCTACTTTGTTGTCTTTCACCAGGGAGACAATTTCATGTGTTTTGCCGGTAAGAAGCTTGATATCTGTGAGTGGATAGTCACGTAAATAATCCGTGATGAGATCCGGCAGCGTAGACTGGAGTGTTGTTAGAGAGGCTCCAATGGTAAGTGATGACAGGCTGCCCGCGGCTTTGTAACTATGAAGAGCTTGCTTGAATTTCCGCTCCAGATGGCGTTTCTCTAAGGCATGGTCATAACAAATTTGCCCCGCTTTCGTTAACTCCAGTCTTTTCCCCTTTCGGATAAAAAGCTCCACGCCAAGCTCATCTTCTAGCTTCATAATTTTTCGCGATAGGGCAGGCTGTGAAATGTTTAACAATTGTGACGCTTTATTAAGGCTGACTTGTTCGACTACGATGGCGAAGACTTCTAAAAGCTCCAAACGTTTCCCTCATCTCTATATGTGAAATAGTTATAAGTAGATATAAAAAAACGGCACTTCCATTATAAGCGCGAAAGAGGTACGATGTACATGTCACAAATTATCTATATTTCGTGGACCTTTGTGTATAATCATTGACTGAATTGGCAAAATAGGCGTGGATGATTATGGGTTGACGCTCGTTTGCGGCGAGAGTACAATGATATGTGGCTTGTTTTGTCAAAACTTGTCGGATGTTTATTGAATTTTGTTGAGGGGGGAATTGGTTACATTATGAGTAATTCGTATTACTTTCGAAAGATCCACTCGTTACTAGGTGTCATTCCGGTGGGCTTCTTCCTTATTGAGCATTTGCTCACTAACTATGAAGCTACGAAAGGGCCTGAAGCCTTCGTGGATCAAATTAACTGGTTGAACGGTTTGCCGTTAGTATTGCTCATGGAAATCGTGGGGATCTGGCTTCCGCTTCTTTATCATGCCGTTTATGGACTTTATGTAGCGTACCAATCACGTAATAACGTATCAAGCTACGGGTATTTCCGTAATACGATGTTTATGTTGCAACGTGTGACAGGGGTACTTACTTTCTTGTTCATTGCATGGCATCTATTCGAGACTCGTGTTCAGGTTGCTTTAGGCAATGTGGCACATGAAGAACTTGGTAGAACGATGCATGATATTGCAACGAATCCAGTTATTTTCACGTTATATCTAGTTGGGATTGTTTCTGCAACATTCCATTTCACGAACGGCCTATGGTCATTCCTAGTGAGCTGGGGTATTACAATTGGACCGCGTGCGCAACGCTTTTCGACAATCATTACAATGGGCTTGTTCGTTCTAATGACGGTGATGTTTATCATGTCATTAACTGCGTTTACAGGTACAGAATTTTCAGTTCCAGTAGAAGCGCATACGKGGCATTAAGGGAGGGTGAACAGAAGTGGCTAATTCAAAAATCATCGTCGTCGGCGGAGGCCTTGCGGGACTCATGGCGACAATTAAAGCAGCAGAGGCCGGAGTACATGTACAATTGTTCTCCTTAGTTCCTGTGAAACGTTCCCACTCCGTATGTGCGCAAGGCGGCATTAACGGTGCGGTGAATACGAAGGGTGAAGGTGACTCCACGTGGGAGCACTTTGACGATACAGTATACGGGGGAGATTTCTTAGCGAATCAACCTCCTGTTAAAGCATTATGCGACGCAGCTCCAGGCATTATTCATTTGATGGACCGGATGGGCGTTATGTTTAACCGTACACCAGAAGGTTTGCTTGATTTCCGTCGTTTCGGTGGTACCAAATATCACCGTACAGCGTTCGCAGGAGCAACAACGGGTCAACAATTGCTGTATGCGCTCGACGAACAAGTTCGTCGTTGGGAAACAGCGGGTCTCGTAACGAAATTCGAACACTGGGAATTCCTGGGTTCGGTTATTGATGACGAAGGCGTATGCCGTGGTATCGCAGCACAAGATTTGCGCAGCATGGAAATTCAAACGTTCCCAGCTGATGCGGTTATCTTGGCAACAGGCGGTCCTGGTATCATTTTCGGCAAAACAACGAATTCCGTTATTAACACAGGTACGGCAGCAAGTGCGGTTTACCAACAAGGTGTGAAATACGCGAATGGTGAAATGATTCAAATTCACCCGACGGCGATTCCGGGAGACGACAAGCTGCGCTTGATGTCCGAATCAGCACGTGGTGAGGGTGGACGTATTTGGACTTACAAAGACGGTAAGCCTTGGTACTTCCTTGAAGAGAAATATCCAGCCTACGGTAACCTTGTGCCTCGTGATATTGCAACGCGTGAGATTTTCTCCGTGTGTATGGATCAGAAGCTTGGTATTAATGGCGAGAACATGGTTTACTTGGATCTTTCTCATAAAGACCCGAAAGAGCTTGATATTAAGCTCGGCGGTATTATGGAAATTTACGAGAAGTTCATGGGTGATGACCCGCGTAAAATTCCAATGAAAATTTTCCCAGCGGTTCATTATTCCATGGGCGGCATGTGGGTTGACTATAACATGATGACGAACATTCCAGGCCTATTCGCAGCAGGTGAGTGTGAGTATCAGCATCACGGTGCAAACCGTTTGGGCGCGAACTCTCTCGTTTCCGCGATTTATGACGGCATGGTTTCTGGTCCTAAAGCGGTTGAGTATATTCGCGGCTTATCCAAGCATGCGGATGATACGTCCTCCATCATTTATGATCGTGAGAAGAAACGCCATCAAGATCGTTATGAGAGCTTGCTCAAAATGAACAACGGTACGGAAAATGCGTACGTGCTTCATAAAGAGCTTGGCGACATGATGAATGCTAATATGACGGTTGTTCGTTACAACGATCGTTTGACTGAAACGATTGGCAAGATCAAGGATTTGAAAGAGCGTTACAACAACATCAACATCACAGATACGGCACGTTGGAACAACCAAGGAGTTGCGTTCACGCGCCAACTTTGGAACATGTTCGAGCTTGCAGAAGCGATGACAGTTGGTGCGTTGATGCGTGATGAGAGTCGTGGCGCGCATTACAAGCCTGAATTCCCAGAGCGTGATGATGATAACTTCATGAAAACGACAATCGCAGACTGGACGCCAGATGGTCCTAAGATTTCGTATGATGAAATTGATGTATCGTTGATTAAACCTCGTAAACGTGACTACTCCACGGAGAAGAAAAAGGAGGGATCCTGATCATGGCGGAGACACTAAGCGCAACGAAAACAGTGAAGTTTATCGTGACTCGTCAAGAGAGTCCGGATTCCAAACCGTACACAGAGGAGTTTGAAGTTCCTTACCGCGCGAACATGAACGTGATCAGCGGTTTGATGGAAGTTCAGCGTAATCCTAAGAATGCGAATGGCGACAAAACAACACCAGTTTGTTGGGAATCCAACTGTCTGGAAGAAGTATGTGGCGCTTGTTCCATGGTTATCAATGGGAAGCCGCGTCAAGCTTGTTCCGCGCTTGTAGATAAGCTGGAGCAGCCGATTCGTGTAGCACCAATGAGCACATTCCCTGTTATGCGTGACCTTGTTATCGACCGTGGACGCATGTTCAACGCGTTGAAAAAGGTTAAAGCATGGGTACCAATCGACGGAACCTACGATCTTGGTCCTGGACCGCGTATGGCTGAGTCGAAGCGTCAATGGGCTTATGAGTTGTCCAAATGTATGACATGCGGCGTGTGTCTGGAAGCTTGTCCGAACGTAAACGACAAAAACTCGTTTATCGGGCCTTCCGCACTTTCCCAAGTTCGTCTATTCAATGCTCACCCAACGGGTGAGATGAACAAAGACGAGCGTTTGGATACGCTGATGACAGACGGCGGTATCGAAGGCTGCGGTAACTCGCAGAACTGCGTACGCTCCTGTCCGAAGGGTATTCCGCTTACGACGTCAATCGCAGCTTTGAATGCGGACACGACGAAGCACTTGTTCAAGAAATGGTTAGGCGTGTAAGCGACGCTGACTGATAGAAAGGCCTAGCACCTCTGGTGCTGGGCCTTTTTTTGGTTTTTCGGGAGTACTTCCGATAACTAGAAGTACTGTGCAATTTGTAATTGCATCGTGGAAGAAAAAAGGGAAATACTACTTGCAGGTGAGAGCTATGACAATTTCAAAACATAACCTAGCAAATCCAGAGGAGGAAGGGGTTGGTGGAAATATTTTTTATAAAATATAAAATGGTGAAATTAATTTACAGAATGGCGTTTTTATGATAATGTTGATCTTGCCAAACATTATAAACATTAGGAGGGGAATTCATTGAGATTAGAAAAATTCCATGGAATCATACCAGCATTTTACGCATGCTATGACGATCAAGGTGATATCTCAGAAGCCCGAACCAACGCATTATGTGATTATTTGTATGAAAAAAAAGTCAATGGGGTTTATGTCGGGGGAAGTTCCGGTGAATGTATTTACCAAAACCTTGACGAACGCAAAGCGGTGCTTAGCTATGTGGCAAACCGTTTGAAAGGCAAAATGACGTTGATTGCCCATGTAGGGGCACCTTCTACTAGAGACAGCATTGCATTGGCGAAACATGCAGCTGAATTGGGATATGATGCTCTATCTGCGATCCCGCCTATTTATTTCAAGCTGCCAGATAGTTCTGTTTATAAATATTGGAATGAAATTATCGATGCAACTCCACTAGACTTTATTATATATAACATTCCGCAAACGACAGGTTATACATTAACTCCGGCGCTATTTGAGAAGCTTCTTGCTAACCCGAAAGTAATCGGTGTGAAAAACTCCTCAATGCCAACGATGGATATCGAACGATTCAAAAGAGTCGGCGGAGACAACGTTGTTGTATTCAATGGCCCTGACGAACAGTATGTCGCTGGAAGAATTATGGGAGCTGATGGTGGAATCGGCGGCACTTACGCGGCTATGCCGGAATTATTCTTACAAGCTAATGAACTCTTCCTTCAAGGTAAGTTTGAAGAAGCGAAACGCATCCAAAGCTGTATTAATGACATCATTATCGCGCTTTGCTCACAGAATGGATCCATGTATGCCGTTATTAAAGAAGTACTGAATCGCAGAGGCGTGAACATTGGCAGCGTTAGAGGGCCGTTAGAAGGCATCAGCAATGAAGACTTAGGACGAATAGATAACATTGTGACAATGATCGATGAAGCGATTCAGGAATTTTGTAAACGATGAAAAAAACCATTGTATGCTTTGGGGACTCCAACACATGGGGCTACAATGCAGAAACGGGTTCAAGATTCGATGAGGAGATGAGATGGACGAGCCATCTCGCCTTCACATGTAGGGAGTCGTACACGGTTATAGCAGAGGGGCTCAGTTGCCAAAGTTTATACAAAGTCAGATCGCATCTAGAATAATAGACAAGGGGTAGATTTATGATGAAAATTAAACGCTTTCCAATAGCAGTTTTGGCTCTGACGATGTTGACTTCAATTGTCGCGGGATGCACTAGCAGTAATAAAGAAGCCACTAGTACTAGCAATGCAGGAGAAGCTACTGGGAAAAAGGTAGAGCTTAAAGTTTGGCTGACACCACAGTGGAAAGGTGTTCTGGATTCTACAGAGCCTGGCGCTGATTACGATAGCTTCTTGAAAGCGGCAGCTGATAAATTTACTGCGCAATACAAAAAGTATGATGCGAAAATCAAAGTTGAAGTTATTGCAGGCGACCAACGTGATCAGCTTCTCAATGTCAACTTAAGCAGCGGAACGGCGCCAGATGTATTTTTTGAAAGCGTTTTTGCAATGGGCGATTATGTTCATCGCGGTGCTTTAGTGCCGTTAACTGATATTGTGGATGATGCATCCAAAACCGACATTGCCAAAAACTTTTGGGATGCGGTGACTTTCGGCAAAGATGTTTATTTCTACCCGTTCCAACATAACCCAGGAACCTTGGTCTATAACGCGGATATGTTCAAAGCAGCCGGTCTAGAGAAATACATTGGTGGACCTAATGATATTAAGACGTGGACACTAGCCGAGTATGAGCAAATTCTAAAAGGTCTGAAAGATAACCTGCCGAAAGATAAGTATTCCAATGCTTATCCGATGTCACTTTATGCTGTAAATAATCAAGGGGACACATGGAACCTTGCCTATATGAGAATGTTCGGTAATAAATTCTTTGACGATAAAGGAAATATCGTGCTTGATGATGCGAACGGTGTTAAAGCTGCGACTTGGTTGAAGAAAATCAAGGACGCAGGCTACACGAATCCGGGTCCTGAATCGGTATCGTCCAATGATGCGAACGGCATGTTCCGTAATCAGCAGTTAGCGATCAGCTTTACGAATCCGATCTTGTTCAACAACACCAAAGCGGATATGGCTAGCGGCAAGAGCGCGAAGTTCGATGTACGCCTAGCTAATATTCCGTCTGAAAGCGGAGATCCATTGTCCTTTACGTACGTAGTGGGCGCGAGCGTATTCCAAAATAAAGACAAAGCGAAAGTCGAAGTAGCTAAAGATTTTGTTAAATTCTTCTCCACAGATCCTGAATTGGTGAAGTCTTCGAAGAATGGTATCCCAGTAAGAACTTCAGTATCCAGAGAACTCAAAGATGTGAACCCGCTCTTTGCAGCTTACGATGCAAATTCCAAGTATCTATTTAACTTCAGCGGTAACGTTCCAGGCTATAGCCAATTACGAGAAGTGCTTTACCCTGAGCTTCAAGCCCTATATACAGGTGCCAAAACTCCTGAGCAGGTTGTGAAGGATTATCAGGCCAAAGGTAATAAGGTTATTCAAACGAATAAAGAGAGCTCAGTTATCTATCAAACGAAGTAAATGAATCATCAATAACCGATTAATAGCCTTGGGATCCGAGTGATCCTAAGGCTGCTAATTAGAAAGGAAAACCGATATGAGAATACGCAGTCAATCCCTCAAAGATAGTATCACCGGTTACCTATTTATTTCACCACAGATGCTGATTTTCTTAGTTTTCTTGGTATATCCGATTATTGAAGGTATAAGACTTAGCTTGTATCGGATCAATTATCAATCTGAAAAGTTCGTTGGACTGGATAATTATGTGGCGCTGTTTAACGATCCTGTATTTTTCAAAGCGCTCATAAATACCGTTGTGTTCGTCGTGTTTATCGTTATTCTTACGGTCGGTTTCGCACTGTTTGTAGCTTCCGCTGTATTTGACAAGAATGCCAAGTATGTTTCATTCATTCGAGGTAGCTACTATGTACCGGTAATGGTCTCAATGGTTGTCATGAGTATGGTGTGGAGTTTCTTACTGAATCCTGCGAATGGGTTAATTTCTTATTTCTCTCAGGAAATGGGTTTGGGTAATGTTAATTTATTGGGGAAAACAACAACGGTTATGCCGGTTATTATATTCGTAACATTCGCAACAAATRTGGGACAAGCGATCATTCTTTATATCGCCGCGATGCTGGGCGTATCGAAAGATCTGTTTGAAGCGGCGGAAGTGGACGGGGCGAGCAGATGGCAGGTCATTTTCAAAATATTGATTCCTTCTGTCCAATCCACGACTATTTATATTGTGATCATTAACATCATTGCTGTTTTGAAAATATTCGTAGTCATCCAGCTCTTAACTGGTGGTGGACCGAATAATGCTTCCGTAACACTGATGTACTATCTCTACAATAACGCATTTAAATATAATCAACTTGGTATGGCTTCAGCTGTTGGGGTAATCATGTTCGTGATTACATTATTGTTGTCCGTGCCTCAGTTAAGAAGCTTAGTCAAGGAGAAGTAAAGGGGGTATTCAGCATGTCGAAATCAAACAGCAAGAAGAAAATGGAGCGGATTGATATCATATCTAATGTGATCATTTTCATCTTCGCGATATTTAACTTGTTTCCTTTATATTGGMTCTTTACAAGTTCACTTAAAAATAGCTCGGATGTTGTGAAAATGCCGCCTGACTGGTGGCCAACCACGATTACTTTCTCTAACTATGCGGACGTATTTCAAAGTCAACCAGCTCTGAGATGGGTATTCAATAGTGTGTTCGTTTCTGGTGTCACCACGGTGCTTGTAATCGGTGTTGGGGCTATGGCCGCTTATGCCTTTTCGAAAATTAGGTTCAAAGGCAGTAATATCATCTTCATTATTTTTGTAGCGAGCTTGATGATTCCGAAAGAAATCATGATCGTTCCGCTATTCCGGATCACGCAGCAATTCGGGATGGTGAACAGTTATAACGGCATGATCTGGCCGAACGTTGCCACTGCATTTGGTGTGTTTTTGTTAAAAGGGTTTTTCGATACAGCACCAAATGCTTTAAGAGAAGCGGCGAGAATTGACGGAGCTAGTGAATGGAAGACTTTCATGCAAATTATGCTTCCGATTGTTAAACCTGGTATTGGTGCACTATTTATTTTAAACTTTGTACAAGTATGGAACGATTATTTATGGCAGTCCGTCGTTGGACAAGAGAAAAATATGAAAACACTGATGGTAGGTACGGCAACTTTGATGCAGGATCTTAATCCGAATTTTGCCTATAAAATGGCAGGAGCCACGGTTGCTGCAATTCCAATGCTGTTAATATTCGTTTTGTTCCAACGTTATTTTACCCAAGGCATGACGGCTGGCGCAGTGAAGGAATAAAAATATAGGTGTGGAGTGGGGAACGGATGGATACAAATAAGACAATTCTGGAAATGATTAAAGGGAAATTGGTTGTTTCCTGCCAAGCATTACCTGAAGAACCGTTGCACAGTCCATTTATTATGGGGAGAATGTCCTATGCGGCTTACTTAGGCGGTGCTTCGGGAATTCGAGCAAACAGCGTAGCAGATATTCATGAAATTAAGAAACATGTCGATTTGCCGATTATCGGGATCATCAAGCAAGTGTACGATGGATCGGATGTTTTCATTACGCCTACCATGAAAGAGGTCGATGCGCTTTGTCAGGAAGGTGTAGATATGATAGCAATGGACGCAACCGACCGCATAAGACCGGATGGCTCCACGATTTCAGATTTATTTCCGCAAATTAAAAAGAAATATAAGAATCAGCTCTTTATGGCGGATTGCTCGACGTATGAGGAAGCGGTCACGGCAGTTGAACTGGGTTTTGACAGTGTGGGTACAACATTATGCGGTTATACGGAAGCAACGAAAGGCAAGCCTTTGCCAAATTTCGAATTGGCACAGAAACTCGTTGCGACATTATCCGTCCCCATCATTGCTGAGGGTGGCATCTCGACACCTGAAGAATTGAAGCGATTATTTGATCTAGGTATCTACTCGGCTGTTGTAGGATCTATCATCACGCGACCGATGGAGATTACCAAACGATTCGTTAAGGCGATCCAATAGCTTATGAAAATTTTAGCGGCAGATATTGGTGGTACCAACACGAAGATGGGGATTTGCGATGAACGAGGGAATGTCGATCAATATAAGGAATATCCCACTGAAAGCCTCAAGGGAGGCCCTCATGTCATAGAGAAATTGCTTCTCCAGCTTGCGGTGTATGCGGATTACGATGCTATTGCCATAAGCACAGCTGGACAAGTCAATTCCGAAGAAGGGTATATTGTTTATGCAAATGAGAATATTCCGGATTATACGGGAATGAAAATCAGAGAGATCGTTGAAAATCGATTTAAGAAGCCTGTTAGAGTTGAAAATGATGTCAACGCGGCAGCATTGGGAGAGGCCTATTTCGGCGCAGCGCAATCGTTTCAAGATTTCTTATGTCTTACGTTCGGAACAGGTATCGGCGGAGCGATCGTTATCGATCGTCAGATTTACCGAGGAGCTAAGGGTGTAGCTGCGGAATTCGGTCATATCATTACGCACCCATTACCAGACGCGCGCGGTGGAGAGAGAAAGCCTTATTATGAAAACTATGCCTCAACGACAGCATTAGTTCGAATGGCGCAACAGGTGGATCCGGAATGTGTGGACGGCAAGGTTTTTTTTGGTAAAATAAGATTAGGAAACGAACCATTGCAGAAGGTCTTACTTGCTTGGGCGGCAGAAGTAGCCGTTGGCTTAGCTTCAATTATTCATATTTTTAATCCCTCGGCTATTATTGTAGGGGGCGGTGTGATGGAGCAAGAGGAACTCGTTCGTGCAGTCGAGGCCCAAACGCAAGATTTGATCATGGAAAGTTTTGCAGACGTGAAAATTCTTAAGGCTTCTTTGGGAAATAAGGCTGGTCTATTGGGCGCGGCCTCATTATTCTTACGCTGAAAGAGGCGCATTCGCATCATTGTTGCGCATCATGTCTGAATCTTGAGGCTAAGAGGGTGATCGTGTGCGCACAATCAATATTTTTACAACTATTCATTCTAAATATAACAACCTAACAACGACCGAGAAAAAAGTAGCGGACTATGTCCTGGAGAACATAGACAGAGTTGTCTACATGTCAATTACAGATCTTGCAGATGTTTGCGGGGTTGGCGAATCTAGTATATTCAGGTTCTGCAAGTCCTTGAGCTACAAGGGCTACCAAGATTTCAAAATTGCCCTGGCACATAGCATTACCGTGGAAAATGAAATTCCGCAGCTTACCGAGAAGGTTTTGATGAATGATTCCATCGCACAAGTTGCATCCAAAGTTCTGTCAACCAACATAAGTGCGTTAAACGAAACGTTCAACTTAATTGATAGCTCCAAAATCGATGAAGCCATTAATTACTTACTTCAAGCAGAAAAAGTCATATTTTTCGGTGTAGGCTCATCTTTAATGACAGCCATGGAAGCGAAAATTAAATTCATGCGCATCACCAACAAAACGGAATGCACAATTGATTCACATCTTCAGATGATGTCGGCAGCGTTGATGACCAAACGGGATGTGGCTGTGATCATCTCGTATTCGGGCTCAACCAAGGATACGATTGAGGTGGCCAAAAAGGCGAAGGAATGCGGGGCTACCGTCATTTCGATTACCCGCTTTGTCAAGTCGCCATTAACTTCGTATTCTGATCTTACGCTGTTATGTGGAGCCAATGAAGGCCCTCTGCAGGGAGGTTCCTTGTCGGCGAAAATTTCGCAGCTCTATTTGTTGGATGTCTTATATGTGGAATACTTCAAAAGATCCTACGAGGAATCGATTAGGAACAAGGAACATACAGCGGAGTCCGTGGTCGTGAAATTGCTTTAAAGGATTAAACATGTGCAATGGGGGAACAGTCCATGATTTTAGGTACAATGTCATTGTGGGAAAAACAAAATAAATTTGAGCATACAGTTATCGTAACGGCCTTAGAGGAACTTAATCTACTGCTTAATGGTGACGTGCCTGAAGGTCGAGTAGAGATCAAAGGTGATCAGATGTACGTATCGTTTATGGAATTTGATGCTAAGCCGATGGACGAGCAGCTAGCTGAGAAGCACGAGTCGTATATTGATATCCACTACTTAATCGATGGAGAAGAGACGATCGGTTGGTTTGCGGATCGGGAAGATCTCCGTGTTGTAAAAGCCTATGAAAGTGAACATGATTTTGCATTATATGATCCATCGGCAGACGAGATTTTGCTTCATCTCAAGCCTGGCATGTTCGCCGTCTTTTTCCCTAACGATATTCATAGACCTGGCATGGGGCAATCATCGAAAATCAAAAAAGCGGTAATTAAAGTTCATGTGGGGCTGTTACAGCCTTAGTTCGATACTTGTTTGTTCGTCACTTGTAAAATATAGATAACCGTTAGCTGTCTATAGACAAAGGCCCCATTCGCAGTTTAAGCGAAGGGGCTTTTTGGTCATGGTGACATGAGACTAGGCGGGCTGAACAGGCTGTTTATCTAACATCTGAAGGCGGAAAAGAATTGAATATATCGCGGTGCCCCCGTCAGGACTGTATTTATGTCATGTAACATCACGTAAGTGGCGATTTTGAACTGGTTAAAATTAATTATGTTATATATGTTGACACAAACGACCAATCTAAGTATGATATAAACAAAAGTAAGACAACGAAGTAACAACCGCATAGCAAACTTGTTTTCTAGGGTTCCGCGATAGAATGAAGGCTATCGGTCAGGTCCAAGAGAAGACACACGGTGAGCTTCATCGTGCACACGGAGGGATAAAAGCCCGGGAGGATATCAGGATATGATATCATTCCGGGCTTTTTCCTAATCATTTTATACAGAGAGGGAGTTCGGAGAATGAGACAAAAAACAATATTTCTGATGTTGGCGGTATTATTAACTTTTACAGTAATCAGTGGTTGTGGAAGCAAAGAGGCGAGTACGACAGCAGGAGGCAGCAAAGAGCCAATCAAGTTGGCGCTTAGTCCATGGCCGGGCTGGTTCGTGTGGTACCTTGTGAAGGAGAAGGGCTTTTTCGAGAAAAATGGCGTGAACGTGGATCTGGTCTGGTTCCCTGTGTACAGTGACTCCTTATCCGCACTCGCTTCAGGTAAAGTGGATGCAAATAGTCAAACGTTAAGCGATACACTAGCTCCAGCAAGCAAAGGCATTAAGTTGAAAGCAGTGCTGGTGAATGATAATTCGAATGGCGGCGACGGTGTTGTCGTGAAGCCAAGTATCAATTCTTTGAAAGATTTGAAAGGTAAGAAAGTCGCGACTGAGCTTGGAACCGTCGATCATCTTCTGATGCTGACAGCGCTTGAGAAAGCCGGATTAGCAGAGAAGGATGTCTCTTATACGAATATGACAGTCAACGATGCAGGGCCAGCGTTCATAGCGGGTAATCTAGATGCAGCGGTGCTATGGGAGCCATTCCTAAGTAAAGCCATCCAAGAGGGGAAAGGGAAGTTGCTCTTCTCATCCAAGGATACACCAGGATTGATTCCTGACTTACTCGTATTTAAAGAAGAAATTACGAAGAATCGTCCAGACGATGTGAAAAAAATCATTAACGCTTGGTTCGATGCATTGGACTACTGGAAAGCGAACCCAGAAGAGTCTTTGAAAATTATGGCTAAAGCGGCAGAGACGCCGATTGATGAATACAAAGCTGGCGTGGATAGCGTGAAGATTTTCCAACTGGAGGATAACGTCAAGGCTTTCGCTAAAGGGGATTCCTACGAATCGCTAGCCTTTACTTCTATTAAGACGGCCGAATTCTTAAAAGGCTTAGATATGCTGAGCACAATACCGAAAGCGGAAACCTTCTTGGATGGCCATTTTGTAGAGGAAGTCATGAAGGAACGCAAGAAATAAATTAAAGCAATAAAGGCTGATCAGGAGGGCTGCAGATGGAAACGCTGGTGAAAAAAAGACGCAAGTCCACATTGTTTGCCATACGAGGTGAAATTAGCCGTAAATCATATTTGTCAGGTGTTGTGCTTATCATTGCGGTTCTGTTATTGTTCTGGAGCGTAATGAGCTATGGCAACTTGGTTAATCGTACATTCCTTCCAACACCGGATCAGGTGCTCCGGCAGTTTGGGATTCAATTACAGAACCCCGTGTTCTGGCAAAATGTTTGGATCAGTATTTTCCGAGTGGGCGGTGGATTCTTGCTCGCTTGTATCATCGGGATACCGCTAGGGATCCTGGCAGGTACGTATAAGTTTGCAGAAGCTATCCTAGTACCTCCTACTGAATTTATTCGGTATATGCCTGCGACGGCGTTCATTCCCTTGATCATGGTGTGGGCAGGGATTGGCGAATGGGCGAAGGTCCTCGTCATCTTCCTGGGGTGTTTCTTCCAATTGATGCTGATGGTTGCTGACAATACAAGGTCGGTCTCCAATGATCTACTGCAAACCTCGTATACGTTAGGTGCGAAACGCTGGCAAGTTATCGAAAAGGTGCTGATTCCTGCACTGCTTCCAGATTTGATGAATACGCTCCGCTTAATCATTGGATGGGCATGGACGTATCTGGTTGTAGCTGAGTTGGTTGCGGCTAGCAGTGGTCTTGGATTTTCGATCATGAAGGCGCAGCGGTTCTTGAACACGGATCAAATTTTCGTAGGCATAATTGCGATTGGTTTGCTTGGCTTACTGACGGATCGCACATTTGCTTATTGTCATAAGCGATTTTTCCCATGGTTGGAAGGAGGACGTTAAGATGGAAGCATTAAACTTAGATTATAACAACGTACCTTCTGAGGGGACTATTGCGGGTGCTGCTGTACGAAAAATTGAGGCAGTTGATGTTACGAAGGTGTACAGTACGAAGAAGTCGCAATTCGTAGCTTTGGATCGAGTGTCCTTTCATGTGGATGCGCATGAATTTGTCAGCTTTGTCGGGCCCTCAGGCTGCGGGAAGTCTTCCTTATTGCGGATTATTGCTGGATTAGAGCCCTTGACGATGGGGGATCTGAGTATCAACGGGCATGAGATTGAAGGTCCTGGCGCTGACAGAGGCATGGTCTTCCAGAGCTATACGTTATTCCCCTGGCTATCCGTGAGAGAGAATATTGAGTTCGGATTGACGTTGAAGGGTGTTCCTTTATTTGAAAAGAGAGCCATATCCGATCACTTCATGGAGCTAGTCGGGTTGCATAAGTTCGCGAAATCATTGCCGAAGGAGCTTTCGGGCGGGATGAAGCAGCGGGTGGCGATCGCGCGGGCTTTGGCGAATAATCCGGATGTGCTGCTCATGGATGAACCGTTCGGCGCGCTGGATCCGCAAACGAAAAATGCCATGCAGGAGCTGCTGCTGCGTATTTGGGGAAAGGAGAAAACGACGGTTGTGTTCATCACGCACGATATCGAGGAAGCCATCTTCTTATCGCAGCGGGTGTATGTGATGCAGGCGCATCCAGGCACGATCCGCAGTGAAATTGTCATACCGCGCGGGTTGCGGCAGGTAGAGGATGTGAAGGATTCCGAAGCTTTCGTGAAGCTGAAGAAGCAGATCATTTCGTTGATTGGGCATCACGACGAGTAAAGGTATAGGGGCACCATAGCAGATGATCTGCTAGTGGTGCCTTTTGTGTTTGGTTGTGACTGCATCAAGTAAGCAGCAGATGTGCATTAGGGGAGATGGGTGGTATAGATGAAATAGGTGAGATAGGTGAGATAGGTGGAATAGATGAAATAGATGAAATAACTGGAAAACATCCAGCTATTTCGGGGGAAAGTTCCGTTTTATTGAAGTAACTGGAAAACATCCAGCTATTTTGAGCCATTTTGCTCAAAAACCGCAGAAGTGAGTAAATTAGCTACATGAAATCCATCTAATTCTGATTTTGAATCAAATAGGGAGAATTTAGATGGAGGTTTTCCAGTTAATCATTCAAAACGCCAAAAGAGTAACAGATATCCTATCCCATACCGCTTAGTCAGATTGTGGAGCCGATGCTAAGACGGGGAAAAGCCGCCCCTTAAGGAGTTCACCTTCCTGAAAGCTAGAGCCTTGGGTGAGCTCATGATTGCTTTTGCTATTAAAAGTGGCATTCTCCGGCATATAGACGATGGTCAAGACTCGGCGTGGTTTGTCAGATTTGTTGGCATGCGCATAATGAAAAGTGAGTCCATGATGAAGTGTGAAGCTGCCGCGTTTGAGAGGGACGTTGATAGGTCGGCGGAGGTTTGTACCACTTTCCTTGGTGAGCTCGAGTAAATCGATGGGATGGAGGAAGTCGACATTCGTTAATTTCCCTTCCTTATGAGAGCCTGGGATGAAGGACAAGCACCCATTCACATCATCCACATCATGCATCGGCAGCCATAGGGTTAGGACGTTCGATTCATGCATGGGAAAATAAGTGGCATCCTGATGCCAAGGTGTAGGTTTGGAATCTCCGGGCATTTTCCAGAAGGCTTGATCATGGAATAAGCGGACGCCGGTTGAACCGGAAAATTGCCTGGCAATATCCGCAAGTTTGGGACTTAGCACGTAGAGGGCCATACCGGCAGAATCCCGCCATGTATTCATTTTGCTGTTGAGAATTTTGAAGTAGTCGGAGTCCTGCTCCACACTTTGTGTATGTTCGCCTTCAATCGCCATGACCTCGTCGAGGTAAGCGCTCAGCTCGTTGATTTCCTTTTCCGACAAGACATCCTCTAACTGGACAAAACCATTCTCTTCATAAAATGCGATTTTCTCTGCGGGCACTTGAAACATGGGGGTCACCTCTTTGTTCAAAATGGGTATGGCAAGTGAAGCGGKAGTCTCAATTGAGTTCATCATACTCTGATGCTTATTTTTCTGTAAGTAGTGATGTCTAAGATTTGGTAGAAATGCTAAAGAGCAGAAGCGCTTTTGGATTATTTGCAAAAAAGACAGAGATTTGACGAGCAATCCCCTTCTAGCTACAATGAGTTTAAGCGTTTCAAGAATGAGGGCATAGGATGAAAAAAAACAAACAAGCTACCATCGTCGATGTTGCCTCTGAGGCAGGTGTGTCCATTGCGACGGTGTCGAATGTTATTAACCGAAGGAAGGTTCCGATGTCTCCGGAAACCATCCGCAAAGTAGAAGAAGCGGTTGTCCGACTAGGTTATCGCCGAAATGTCATGGCAACGAATTTAAGTCGGCGACGCTCGAATGAGTTAGGATTGATTCTCCCGCATTTTGGCGGGTATTATGGCAGATTTGCTGAGAAGCTGGAACGTAGGTTTCACAGTTACGGCTATCACTTATCTGTATTCTCAGCGGCAGGCATGGATCCTGAAGTGGAGACGAGGCATATTGAGCATTTGCTGCAACGACGAGTTGATGGATTAGTTTCACATGGCTTGGCGATCAGCATGCATTCCACACAGCAATTAGTCGGTGAAGGAACGCCGCTTGTCATCTTTAACGGGTGGGGATGGCCGAATGAGATTACGAAGCTGGCGGTGAATTTGGATTTTGCCAAGGCCTCGAGCCAGGCCGTTCAGTATTTTCTGTCACATGGCTGCCGAGCTGTTTTCTATGCGGGAAGACGGAAGGGAATGGGCGCGAATGAGCAGCGCATCGAGGGTTTTCGGGCGKGGCTAGGTGACCGAGCGGAGACGATCGTCCATGCGCTTTTGGATGCAGGAGAGCTGGGTGTCGCTGGAACTTTGGAAGAGGCGCTGCGTGTGAGCGGCGGGCTGCGACCTATCGGCATCTACACGTTCAATGATGCGTTAGCGCTGGAGCTGATTGCTGAATGCCATGCACGAGGCATCCGTGTTCCTGAGGAAGTGCAGCTTATAGGAATGGATAATGAGCATTTTGCGAAGGCGAGTACTCCTTCCATTACGAGCTTCGAGATGCCAGTCGAGCTGCAAACGCGTTTAGTTGCGGCTTTCCTGATGCGGCAGATGGGGGAAGAAGTTGACGAGGAAAGCGCGATGCTGCTGGATTCGTATCTGGCTCAGATGAAGGGGCATGAGCTGCTCATCGATATGGAAATGGTTGTGCGTAATTCGACGCATAACGAATAGAACCGTTAGTCACCTCGGAGGTGATTAACGGTTTGTTTGTTTAAAAGTGAAAGGCGGTTTCCTTCAAGTTTGGTAGGTCTATGCTGGAGCGCTAGGCGCTTGTGTGGTTTTGTTGTTTCAGCTGCTTTTGCTGCCGCAGGAAATCTTTCCCGTATTCCCCGTGCGGATTAATGTCCGCGTGTTCGATTTGAATCGTGGCATGCTCGATGCCGTACTTGCTCTTTAACGTCTCATTAATAGCGAGAATGACACAAAAAGGCTGAATGTTAGGACTAATAAACACGTGCGCAGTCAGGGAATAATGGTCGGTCGAAACCGCCCAGAGATGCATTTCGTGGACATCTTCTACGCCTTCAACCTTCGCGATCACAGAGCGGATTTCGTCTAGATTAAACTTTTCAGGGACGGATTCCATCAGGATCATGAAGGATTCACGAATTATTTTGCTGCCACCTGTAAAAATAATGCCCCCAATCACGATCGAAATCAATGGATCGAACCAGAGAAGACCTGAGTAATAAATTACAATGGCCGAAATGATGACACCCACCGAGCTAAGCAAATCTCCGAAAAAGTGCCAGAGCGCGCTTTGCACATTCAGATTGTCTTCCTCCTTGACGCTGTTATGGAGAACCAACGTAAGGACGAGGTTAACGACGAACCCGATCGAGGCAATGCCTAGCATGAGTCCCAATTGTATCGGTTGAGGGTGGAGGACACGTTGGACGGCTTCAATACAAATTCCCAAAGCGATGATGCAAAGCGCTAATCCGTTGAGAAAAGAAGCGACAATTTCAAAGCGCAGGAATCCAAAAGTGAAGCGAGCATTAGGCTGACGCGTAGCTAATTGGAGGGCAACCATACTCAGACCAAGCGCAATGACATCTGAAATCATATGAGCCGAATCGGATAAAAGAGCAAGGGAATTCGATAACACCCCACCGATAATTTCAACAAGCGTGAAAAAGGCCGTTAATATGAGGGTAACCCACAGGGTTTTTCTTGACTTACTTTGTTCTTTCACATGGTGGAGATGATGATAGTCATACTCGACGCTCATAGGGTACCTCCTTATTTATAATTATTCTAATTAGTGTATACTTAGTATATGCCACTTGGGTAAAACGTGCAACAGGAATTGGGGAAGAATTTGAAGGTGAGGTGGGGAGCGGTGCAGTGCGGAGAGCGGAGAACGGAGAACGGAGAACGGAGAACGGAGATAGCAAATTAGAATATAAAGCGTTTTCTAATTTGTAACATAAATGAAATATTCCTGTTATGGTTCCATAATGTTCACTTGGTAATATAATAAACAAGACCCCCTTTTTAATATAAACTTTTAGAACCTGGCCCCGTTGGCTGGGTTCCTTTTTTTATTCAGGGTAAATTACCCTTCTGGCTGCCAAGCCCAAACGAATAAACAGCACCCTCAACTCTACAGTTGAAGGTGCTGTTTCCGTTATCTAGATACTCCCTAACGATCATAATGTCCATCAATGACCGCAAATATATCAATAATCGATACGCACGAAAAGTCGACAGCTTGAAGATATAATTTGTCAGCTTGTGCGCATAGCAAGGTCTTTTGGCGTGTGTTAATTTTAAGTAAGCGCTTTATATTACTTTGTAGCTGGAGAACGGGGGGAAGTTTTTTTGTTTTGAGTTACATGTTAGGGCTATCACGAAATCAATGACCTCTCAGAAGGTCAAGGAGGTAAATGTTGTTGAGAAGAGTACTTTCACTAGGGCTATGCTTCATGCTGCTGATCAGTTTTTGTCTTGCATCCAAACCAACGGAAGCCGCTGCAGTTTCACCTTTGAACTTAGTCAATAATAATTTGACATGGACGCTTGAAAATGATGCGCTTCGTACGAAAATCGAGTACATGGATAATGGCAGTATACGCATGACAAGCTTCTATAATAAAGCAGCGGGTGTCGAGTATATGCCGCAGGTTGCAGCGGACAACGACTCCACATTATTTCATTATAATTATCGTTATTTGGAAAATGGGGAGACGGGGAAAGAAGCAATTGGAACAACGCAAAGTCTAGACGCTAACGACGGCGGATACGTGCTGGGGACTCCTACGGAGCACGCGATCACGATGAAGGCAGCCGATGGACAGATCTCCACCGTTGGAACTCGATTGGAAATACCAGCAACCAAAAATGGGATAACCGTTACGCTTTCTTTTGAACTGTACAAAGGCAGTGCGGGTTTGAAATATCAAGCATATCTCAAAAATAACAGCCCGAATAAAAGGCTTCAAATCACATCTTCAGATGTTATCAAGCTTGACTTTCCGGATCAAGCCCACAATCTGCATTATGCCTATATCACCAAATGGTCCAGTACAACTGGTGGCGTAGATAAAGCAAATGCGGCTAAAGTTAGTGAAGATATTAAAGTTATTATTAATCGTTATGATACCGGTGATGGTTTCTATGTGGGGCCTGAKGTCAATTCCAAAACGGAAATTCTGAAAAGAGATCCAAGCTCGCCAGATACAGGCGCTCCCTATATGGCCAGATCCTTCGCAGGAATTAGTGCCTTTAAAGGGGATATGGTAAAGGTCTCCACGAACCCGGAATCTCTGCAGCTTGTGTTGTTCCCAAATGAGCAATTCCCTTATATTGCAGTTAACTTGGCTGTCTTTAAGGGGGATATTGTAGATGGTAAAATGGCCGTCGAAACGCATTTGAGAGAACGGTTCAAGTATAATCATACCTCAACCATTCTCAATACGAACGATTGGCAATGGGGTACAACTAAACGCAATGAAGCGTACTACCGCTCTGTAGCTGTACCGAAGGCGAAAGCAGCTGGATTTGATATGGTGATGTTTGATGATGGCTGGAACAACGCTGATGATAACGGTACATCAAGAGACGGCACACAAGCACTACCTTCCTATACGGACAACATGATTGGACTGGCCAATTACTATAAGGATCAAGGGCTGATGTTTGGTCTATGGTTTTCCATGACGGGCGGTTATCACAACCGAGGGAATGATTTAGCCGATCCTGCTGTCATTGCTGCTAAGAAAACCAGCATTGAATATATGATCCAGAACTATCATTTGTCCCATCAAATGGTTGATTTAACGGAGTTTTGGCCGAATCAAGCCGTTACGACATATTCACATCCGACGGACAATGTATATCGTAAAAACGTGTTGACGAATCAAGTTCTGAACGATGTTGTGGATGAGTATCCAGATTACAAAGCGAAATATACAACAGAAGTGGATATTTGGCCAACACAGGGGGACCGTTCAAATGAGCTGTTACATGTCATTGATAACGGGTGGACAACATCGTCAACTGAGTACGGAGAAACGTTGGATGTTCCAGTTTTTGCAGGACTGTTTGGGCATTTGCCGCTGAACTCCGTCTATTTCAACAGTGGAGATATGACCAATGGTGATATGTCGATGTATTATAAATACTTATTTGCTAGAAACGTCAAGCATGGAAGTGATCCGAATACGTGGAACCAGAAAAACATTGATCTGATGGCCAAATTCAATATTTGGCGCAAATCCGAGCGAATTCATACGCTAACAGATTCCATCTTGCGCCCCGTTTATAACGGCGTAGGTTGGGATAGTAACGTGGCAGCCGACTGGAATCAGAATGCTGGGCCTTACGTAATGATGCAAGTATCGGACAATAAGAACGAGGCGCTAATGATCGCAACCGGTGGAGGTAAAACAGGACCATCGGCGGTGAATGTTAATCTTCGTTGGTTGGATCCTGCGAAGCAGTACCTGATCGAAGATGTATCGCTCGACGATACAGGGGTGCACACGTATCGCTTTAAAGGACTTTTAACAGGGGATCAGCTGAAGAACTTTGCTATTGATTTAGACGAAAATTCTTCGAAGGGTAGAGCTTACTGGATTAAAGCCTATCAAGGCGATGAGTATCAAGTTCTCTATGCGGATGAATATGTTACGAATGCTATTCTTTCCAAGAATAACGGAAAACTGATTATTCAAGGTACAGGAACAGCGGGAAGTACTGGCAAGGTGATTGTGTATGGCAAGCAGGAGCAAGCCGTCATGATCGTTGATTTACACCTTGATAGTCAGGGTACGGGTCAGTTGTCCATCGATCAGTTCGAAGCGATGGAAGACGTCTTTATTCCGAAACTGCCAACGGCAAGTACTTTTGTCGCTGCGGATTTATTCACGGCCAACAAGACAACGGTTAGCGGCGGTACCGCAACTAAAGTAAGCAGTGGTGCAACGCCGAATGCGTCACCACAAGGCGGTATGAATTTTGCGTCTACACTTACGACAGCGGGTAGTTATATCGAATATAGCATTCCTGTTCCTAAAGCGGGTGTCTACAATGTTCAGGCTGCAGCCAAATTATCGACGTCGCGAGGAAGCGGGCAATGGTTTATTGAGGGAGCAAGTGCCGGCGGTGTGTGGAACCAAAATGGGGCAGATTCCATTAAATTCTTTGACTTGGGAACGGTAACATTCGAATCAGCAGGTGAGAAAAAATTCCGTTTCGTCTTTCAAGGTGGCTCGAACAAAACGATTAACACGGACCGCTTTGTGCTTACACCTGTTGATGTTATGCCAGGAAGTACGAACGATCCAAGTATCGCAATCACGGGGGCTTCTTCAATAAAGAAAGGAGAATCCGTGACAGTAAGCGCACAAGTGAACGGGTTGCACCCATTCTATTCCACAGGGGACTACGTGAGATGGAGTGTTGAGAATCAAACTGCTGTGAACGGCAGCAATAAAGTGGTTTCACTTCAAAACAATGGCTTGGAAACCGTTGTGACAGGTGTTAATCCAGGTACTGCTACCTTGAAATTGATGAGTACGATCAATGCCAAAGCTGTTAGCTATCTGCAAATAACGGTGAATGCGGTGCTTACATCCCTAACACCAGTGTCAGTGACGACAGTGAGCGGCACAGCGCCACAATTACCAACGGTAGTTGAAGCTACCTATAGTGATAACACGACGAAAAGTTTGGCTGTTAGCTGGGATAATATCCTCGCGGGTCAGTATGCATCGGCCGGTACGTTTATCGTATTGGGAGATGTCGCAGGTACGAATTTACGTGCAACGGCGAATGTAACAGTGAATGCGCCAAATGAACCGCAAGCGCTCATTACATCCCTAACACCGGTGTCAGTGACGACAGTAAGCGGCACAGCGCCACAATTACCGACGGTAGTTGAAGCTACCTATAGTGATAACACGAAGAAAAGTTTGGCTGTTAGCTGGGATAATATCCCTGCGGGTCAGTATGCATCGGCCGGTACGTTTATCGTGTTGGGAGATGTCTCAGGTACGAATTTGCGTGCAACGGCGAATGTAACAGTGAATGCGCCAGATGAACCGCAAGCACTCATTATATCCCTAACACCAGTGTCAGTGACGACAGTGAGTGGCACAGCGCCACAATTACCGACGGTAGTTGAAGCTACCTATAGTGATAACACGACGAAGAGCCTGGCTGTTAGCTGGGATAATATCCCCGCGGGTCAGTATGCATCGGCCGGTACGTTTATCGTGTTGGGAGATGTTGCAGGTACGAATTTGCGTGCAACGGCGAATGTCACCGTAACGGCTGCGAATACGCCGGATCCTGGTGAAAGTGGAGGAGTTCCTAACCCAATGACACCATCCCTTCCTGCCCAGCCAACCAAAGAAAACACCATTACAGGCGAGCAGTTGAAGCAGGCGCTCGAGAAGTCAGAGAACCATACGCTGCAATTGGATGTTCCCAAAGGGGAGTCCGCTTCATCCTTAATAGCAACGCTGCCACTTGCGATGCTGCAAGAGATTGGCGCGAAGGGAATCACGCAGCTAGCGTTCAAGTCAGGAGATTTACGTATTTCTTTACCAGTTCAAGCCTTGCGAGCAGATGCAGATGCAGATGCAGAAGCGAAGAACTTAACGATTAACTTCAGTCTGTTGGATGCTAAAGGACTAACAGAGAAAGAAATCCAAGCAGTAGGCCGTGGTTCGCTATATAGACTGGCTATTCAAATGGATGATAAACCAGTGACAACACTTCATGGGTCTTCAGCAAAAATTGAATTCGCGTATAAGCTCCAACCTGGAGAAAAGCCAGAGCAGGTTGTCGTGAGTGGACTAACTAGCGATGGGAAGCTAAAGGTGCTTGTTCATGGCACTTATCGGATAGCAACAGGAGAGATGGTATTTGCTGCAAGTGAGCCTGGTGACTACGTAGTAACATACAACAACGTAACCTTTGACGATTTGAAAGGCGTGTCTTGGGCGGAATCTAGCATTCATGCGCTAGCCGCTCGTGAAATCGTTCATGGTGTTGATAAAGGGAAATTTGATCCGAACAGCTCGGTGACACGCGCTGAATTTCTAGCACTGCTCATGCGGACTTTTGGGTTGGATCAGGGTCAAGACCGATCAAATTTCAACGATATTCATACCACTGACTGGTATTACAGTTCGGTAGCTGCAGCGCAGAAGCTAGGCATTATTAGCGGACGCGAGGATGGCAGCTTTGGAGCAGATGGCAACATCTCACGCCAAGACATGGCTGTCATGATGTATCGCACGTTACAGTTGCTTAAGATGAGTCTGAGCACAAATGGACAACAGACGAGCTTCAACGATGCCTCACAGATCGCAAGCTATGCACAAGATGCGATTACAGCCTTGCAGAGCTCAGGCATGATTGAAGGCAGTGGGGGCAGCTTTATGCCGAATGATGCTGCATCAAGAGCAGAAGCGGCGGTCATTATTCAACGCTTGTTACAGCAAAGCCAATAAGGAAGAAGGAGCTGCTGTTACCTTGTTGTAAATAACAGGGAATGGCAGTTCCTTTAACTAGACCTCTATCACTTTATGAGGATAAAATATCAATAATTGACTATGCTGAGAAGGTTGTACAATGAAGATAGTTTTTATCAAGTCGGAAGCGTATTCACGCATTTATCGGGATGGTACATTAATTAAGGGGAAAGAAAACGCTTTATATTTTATAACTGGAGGCAAGTTACAATGAAAATGATATCCGGAAAGATGATCGGAATGGCTTGTTTGGTAGCCATTAGCACTTCACTAGCAGGGTGTGGCGACAATAATTCAACTTCTACAGGAACGACTCCTGCAGCTTCATCGAGTCAGACGACTAAGCCTGCTGATGCCAAACCGGTAACACTGCGCTTCTCCTGGTGGGGATCGGATGCTAGACATAAAGCAACTTTAGCGGCGATTGATGCTTATACGAAATTGAATCCGAATGTGAAAATTGAAGGCGAATATCAAGGTTATGATGGTTACCAACAAAAAATCATGACGCAAATCGCAGGTGGCTCTGCACCGGATATTATGCAGCTTGACTACCCATGGCTTCCCGATTTGTCTGCACAAGGCGATATATTCGTTGATTTGGGTAAAGAACCTGGCGTTGATTTAACCCAATTCTCTAAGAAAATTTTAGATGAGTATGACTCTATCAAAGGCAAATTAGTTTCCCTGCCAATGGGAACCAACGGCTTCGGAACGATGATTAATAAAGCATTCTTCGATAAGAATGGTCTAGATACGAAAACACAATGGACATGGGAAAGTCTCATCGAAGAAGGTGGGAAAATCAATAAAACGAACAAAGGACAATACTTGTTTGCCATTGAGCCAGGAACGACAACGGGGGGACTCGGTGAATTCGTACTTAGTGAGTATTTGTACTCCAAGAATGGTACGTACTGGGTATCCAACGATCGTACATTCAAAGCAACCAAAGAAGATATTACACAAGGCATAACGGTTATGAAAAAATTGTTTGACAGCGGAGCAGCACAACCGCTAGGCGACGCAGCACTATTCAGCAGTAAAATGGAACAAAATCCGAAATGGGTTAACGCTGAAATAGGAATGACGCTGGATTGGTCATCAACGGTCGGGAAATATAAAGCCGCTGCAGGCGAAGGGAAATTTGCGGTGGGAATGCCGATTTTTGCCAAAGACGGTAAAGTACAAGCGGTGAAAACGAAGCCTTCCATGATCGTTTCAGTGAATAAAAAATCTGCTAGTACGCAAGAAGCCACCAAGTTTGTGAACTGGCTGTTGAATAGCAAAGAAGCATCCCTAATTTTACTTGACACACGCTCCATTCCAACTTCTGAAAGTGCGAAGAAAGCGCTTGTTGAAGCTAATAAAATTGACCCAGATATCGCTAAGATGGTTGATAACGCATTGAAAAGCCCTGCATCACCACCCCCAACTGTACAAAATAATCCTGAAGTCGCGGATATTATCCGAGATATTTGTGAAAAGGTTATCTTCGGCAACCTCACTCCAGAGAAGGCTACAGAGCAGTTGATGCAACGCGTTCAGGATAAATTTAAAGATTTGAAGTAAGGTAAGGTGAAGCAATGAATGTCAGTTTAAGTAAAATAGCGAAGCGAAACGTTGGGCTATTGTATATTATGCCATGGTTGGTAGGGTTTCTCGTCTTTCAGTTATATCCATTCGGGGCCTCACTGATGTATTCGTTCACGAATTACAGTATAACGAATATCCCTAAGTTCGTCGGATTAGACAATTATGTCACGATGTTCACGCAAGATAACAATTTTTATAAATCTCTATCTACTACGCTAGCTTATGTGTTTATTTCCGTCCCGATGAAACTCATATTCGCCCTGATGGTTGCTTTATTGTTAAATGTGAAGATGAAAATGGTAAACCTGTACCGCACTCTCTTTTATCTGCCTTCGATCTTGGGGGGCAGCGTGGCGGTGTCGATTCTATGGCGCTTCCTATTTATGAAAGAGGGCATGGTGAATCGTTTCCTTGATCTGCTTCATCTTCCAGCCATTAATTGGCTGGGCAGTCCTCATGTTGCCTTGTTTACACTAAGTCTGCTATCCGTTTGGCAGTTCGGGTCTTCCATGGTCCTGTTCCTTGCGGGATTGAAGCAAGTGCCTGCAGAACTGTATGAAGCGGGTCGCGTAGATGGTGCGTCCAAATTTCGAATGTTTTTCACGATAACTTTACCCTTGATTACGCCGATCGTATTTTTCAATATCATCATGCAATTGGTGAATGCATTTCAGGATTTTACAGGTGCATTCGTCGTAACGAACGGTGGGCCGATGAATTCAACGTATTTATTCGCGCTTAAGCTCTATGATGAAGGATTCAAATTTTATAAAATGGGTTATGCTTCCGCCTTGTCGTGGGTTCTGTTCCTGCTCATTCTTTTAGTAACGGCAATCATCTTTAAAACGTCGAAGTATTGGACCTACTATGAAGATGGAGGTGGATCCAAATGAGGCTTCACCAAGCTCAGCTTCGAATGGGGTTTACCATTGCGTTCTTAACGATATCGGCGCTAATCATGGTATATCCGCTCATTTGGCTTTTCTTCGCTTCCTTTAAGCCGAATAATGAGATTTTCGGGTCGCTGCAACTGCTGCCTAAGCAATTTGTATGGAACTCGTATACCAATGGCTGGAAAGGAAGCGGCCAATTTACGTTTGGTGTGTTTTTGCTTAACACAATCAAGATGGTTGTGCCCGTCGTTGCTTTCACTGTAATCTCCAGTACGATAGTGGCATATGGCTTTGCCAGATTTCAATTTGCTTTGAAGAATGTGTTCTTCGCCATTATGATTTCGACGCTGATGCTGCCCAACGCGGTAATCATCATTCCTAGATTCATACTGTTCAAAGAGTTCGGATGGTTGAATAGCTATCTGCCATTCACAATGCCGGCCTTGTTCGCTTGTTATCCATTCTTCATTTTTATGATGGTTCAATTCTTTCGCGGATTGCCACGAGAGTTGGATGAGTCAGCTACAATTGATGGCTGCAATTCCTTTGGGATCTTAACGAAAATATTGATGCCTTTGTGTAAACCCGCTATTTTCTCATCAGCAATCTTTCAGTTTATCTGGACATGGAATGATTTCTTCAATTCATTGATCTACATCAATAGTGTCAAAAAGTTTACACTTGCTCTTGGGCTTCGCATGTCGCTGGATGTGAGTTCGGCGGCGAAATGGAACGAAGTCATGGCGATGTCAATGGTTGCCATTATTCCATGCGTTATCATTTTCTTCTTTTCTCAAAAATACTTCGTTGAAGGTATTGCAACAACTGGATTAAAAGGGTAATCCAGCACCTAGATCAGCTGCTTCGAGTAGAAAGCTTACTTGAAGCAGCTGATCTTTTAGCTTAGGTCCATTAAAAAGCTGCTGAACTCACGCAACAGCATTGCGGATTCAACAGCTTGTTCGATTAGTTACCTTGTAACTTCATGTATTCAATCCCACATAGAAGTATAATGCCAATACCATGTGTGTCATTCAGGATCCAATTCAATTCATCTTTGTAGTAAAGTGGCGTAAATGAATAACCTGAGCCTCGGCAAACGCCATACACATTGCCTGATTGATCAATTGCAAGCTTCGTTAAACCTTCCCAAGCACGCTGGACAGCTTCCTTATAGGGAGCAGGTTGATCTAACCAACCGTAGCGGATGCCTCGGCAGAAGGCATAGGTGAACATTGCTGTGCAGGATGTCTCTTCATAAGAAGTGCGATCCGTCAGCACTTGATGCCATAATCCGTTCGTGCCTTGTAGTTTGGCATAACCTGCAGCTAACGTTCGGAAGAAGTCAATGAGCTCATCTCGCAGCTCATGAGACTCAGGTAAGACTGCAAGCAGCTCGGACAAGGAGAAGAGCACCCATCCATTGCCTCTTCCCCAAGGAATGTAAGTCGATGTCTCGTACTTGAAATCGTACACATGAGCCATGATCTTATGCTCAGGGATGAACAAGTATTTTTTAAATAAAAGAAATTGTTTGGCAGCATCGGTAATGTACGTGAGATCACCGGTTAACTGATAATATCTGCATAGAAACGGAGTGCTCATATATAAATCATCGGCCCAGAGGGTGTTCTCTTGATATTCACCGGTACGTTGCCGATAGAAGGCGCCGTCAGATTTACGCTCATGTCCATGTTGAATATAAGCTGCCACGATATGCGCAATTTCTCGCATGGTAGCGTGATCTGCTTCGCGATTCACCTCCAGCATGGCGGAGCCAAATGAACCGCAATCATCCAACATATTGAGTTCAACAAGTTGATGATTAATGGCTGGGCTGCCATAGCGTTCTTTATCCCACAGTGAATAGGTATAGAGATCCGTGCAGGTTTGAATATGATCAACTACATAAGAGACGATATCGCATCTGTTTAGCGCTCTGCCTGCTTGTAAAAGCCCATAGAGTGTTACACCCAGCGGGTAGTTCCATTTGGCATGCAGTTCATTTTCCAAATAGGGACGCACAAAGATGTCTTTATCACCCGTTCGCCAATATTGTGAAGAAGCATGGCTGGATAAGGCTCCAGCAGGGGTTGTGAAAAGCTGATGAAGCGTACGGATGCGCTCAGGTGTTTGTAAGCGTTCACTGAAAGGGCCTAGATATAACCAGCGTGTAGCAGTGCCCTGCACATGTGCAGGAATAAGGAATGGCACAACCTTTCCTGCATGGGAAATCTCCACATCGAAGTGCCATGAGTTCAAGCCACGCATGCATTCAACAAGAAGGTTGTGCCTACCGTTAGGCAGTGATAGCTGGAACGACGTGGAGCTTGAGTCAATCTCTGCTGCAAGTGTGTTATCTACCCAAACCCGCAGCTTACTTGCTGACGCAACATGGAAGTTATGGGGAGTTTCACCGAGGTTGCTAACTTGAAAGGAGCTCCATGCGTATGCAACATTACCAGATTCGCCTTGGAATAGAGTGTGCAGCTCATGAACCCCGTGCTCAGTTAATGTTGTCGAAGGAACAACAGGTAGCCAGCTTACCTGTTCAAGAGTCTGAATGGTTGCTTCATCGGTGTCGAAGCTAGGGAGAGAGCCCTCCTCAGGGAATACGTCAATGGAGACAGGTGTGCTGTATATCCAACCACCCATGCCGCTGCGCCCAGTAAAAGGGGCCAAAAAATGCAATGGAAACCACTTTCCATTCGCAGAGCCAAATTGACAGCCGAAACCAGAAGCGGTTTTAAGCAGCTTTATAAAAAAGGGGTTCCAGCCTTTTCGCAATGAAGCTTGAATTGTTTTCCGTCTCCGAATATTGACATCATCATCCATTGTGGATTTATAGAGTAGGCTGCTGTGTAGATAGATGCGAACAGGGCCGTAGCAGCTTAAGGATAATTCGATGTCACAATCTGCCTCACAATAAATGCCGGCAAATGCGTATCCATAACTTCCTAGGGGAGATTCCGGAAATTTGGCTTGAAGATTAATATCATATCGCCCATCCTCTACCTGCTTAAAACTTTCTTGATGAAAACTTCTGAAAGTAAAACCGTTGCTTGGATTAGAGCCTATATACCTATTGGCAATTGTAGCAATAGTTTGCTCAGGCTTGTGACCCAGTTTAAAGAATATGCTCTCTTCTGGAGCGAAATAAGATGACACGGAGATCAACCCTTCCTAACGTAATCTAATAGAAACTGGACGTTATGTAATCATCGTATCAGTGGCATATTCGAGATGTAACGAATCCAGATTGAGATAAACTATCTTAAAAATAGGGAATTTAATGAGTTGTCGATTAATGATATAAATGCGTCAAATGAAGATAGGAAAGCATGTTTACGACCTTGACGAATATTAAAAAATTACTGTATAGTTTGTGTACTAGAATCGTGCGGAAGAGCTTGAACACCACGCTTGACTAGCCTATTCATCATATTTGGAAGCGATTACATTATTAGCATCAGTAAGAAAATAACGGATGGTGATCAGGATGTATAACCTGCTTATTGCAGATGATGATTATGAAATTCGGAATGGATTGTGCAAATACTTTCCTTGGGATGTTGTCGGCTTTCATGTCGTAGGCAGCGTCGAGAATGGGAAAGAAGCGTTAGAATTCATTAAGCGGCATGAAGTTGATGTGATACTATGTGATATCAAAATGCCGATTATGTCTGGCATCGATTTGGCATCAGAATTAAGCAGTCTTAACTCCAAAGTGAATATTATTTTCTTCAGTGCTTACAAAGATTTTCTATTTGCACAGAAAGCATTAGAAAACGGCGTGCGCAGGTATATTTTGAAGTCAACCAACTATCAGGAACTCATTCAAGCTTTTACCAATATTAAAGAAGAATTAGATCAACAATTACTCTCAAGCACCAAGCAAGGGCAGGACTTTTCTAAGAAGATTATTGGCACAATTAAGGAATATGTAGAAGTGCATTATCGGGATGCTACCCTCGAAGATCTCGCAAGGCTGGTACATATGAATCCAGACTATTTAAGTAAGTTTTTCAAGAAAAATGCAGGCATGCTCTTCTCCGAGTATTTAATGCAGATCAGGATGGAGAATGCTGCTCAATTCTTAGGTGATATCCAATATAAAACGTATGAAATTAGTGACAAAATTGGGTACAGCAACTCGTTTAATTTTACAAGAGCTTTCAAAAATTACTTTGGCATGACACCGCGTGATTTTCGGAATCAGAGGTCCTCAGACATTGAACGTCTGGAGAATTCGTTCGAATGAGGCAAACTTTTTTTATTCGATCCTTGGTTAGACTAATGCTGCCCTTGCTAATTCCACTGCTATTATTGGGCAGTTTTGCCATCTTGATTACACAGAATTACATTAAAAAGGAAATTAACACGAGCAATGGAAAGATGCTGGAGCAGACGAAAAGCACCATTGAATCCATCTTTCAGGTGAGTGATCCGATTTATTTTACGTTAAATTTAAATTCACGTTTGATCTCTAGCCTTAAGCTTATCCTGAGGGGACCAAGCATCCAGCCGACTGATAGTGATAACTATGCCACATTCATGAATTTGTTAAATCCGCCTGCAAACATTAAGCCTGCTGTGCATTCTATCTATATTTATCTATTTAATGAAGGAGGTAAGTTTCTAGCTTCAAATGAAGGGCTAACGTCACTGGATCAATACTATGATACATCTTGGTTTCATGTGCTTTCCCGAATATCTAGTGAAACAAATTTATTTATTGAGAATCGTGACGTTCGTCGGTTCGGTACCCAAGATACGTCATTAGTTACCGTATTCCGTAAATTTAGTTCACCTGGATCAAGCAAACCAGAAGGCTATATCATCATGAACTTGAAAAAAGATGCTATAGCGAGGATGCTCAATGAGCAGCTATATTTCCCGCATCAATCGCTGTTTCTGCTTCAGCAGGACGGTCGTAAGGTTGCCAGTTCCACTGCCGAACAAATCGAAGAAGACGCGATCGCAATTAAAGAAAGCAGCGAGGGTTCGTCCGCCTTTACTATTTCTGCTGCAGATAAGTCTTATATCGTTACAAGTATTCGGTCTGAAATTTATGGAATTACGTATGTCTCAGCAACACCTCAGCGCTACTTCTATCAATTGCCGATAAAACTAGGTTATTTGACCGCTGGATTATTACTGATTTCGTTCATACTTGGCGTCATGCTTGTCTATTATTTGTCCAAACGCAACTACCGGAGCATTATAACGATTATTCGTACGATTGAGAACGGCGAAAGGGGGTTGCCGATACCTGCGTTGCCAGAACGTGTAACCGATGAATACAGCTATATCATGCAGCGTACTGTGAAAAGATTTGTCGAGCAACGCTATTTGCAAGTTCAGTTGTCGGAAAAGAAGTATAAGCTGAAGGCGATGGAAATGATGGCGCTTCAGTCGAATATTAATCCGCACTTCTTGGCGAATACGTTGAGGACTATTTTCTGGAAATCGATGGACCTTACCGGAGGGCATAACGCGGTGAGCGGGATGATCGATCATTTATCTGAGGTTGTCCAGTATTCCATCAGTGATGCGGATAAAACCGTCTCGCTGAAAGAGGAAATATTTCATACCAATCATTACATTCAAATTCTGAATGCACGATACAAGGATAAATTTCAATTTGCATGGGACTATGAAGAAAGCTTGTTGGAAATAAATGTTATGAAAATGCTCTTTCAACCCTTAATTGAGAATGCCATCTACCATGGAATTAAAGAAAGTAACCGATTTGGCTACATTAAAGTAAGAATTAGGTTGATCGGGGAGCTGCTGCACATTGTCATTGTTGACACGGGCATGGGGATGAAAAAAGATCGTCTAGTGCAAGTACGCATGGGGCTGCTTCGCGAGGAATCAGGTGGTCATATCGGGATTTATAACACCTATAAAAGGCTGCAATTAACACATTCTGATTTATTTACATTCGAAATTGATAGTAAGTACGGATGGGGAACGGTGATTCGAATCCAATTGCCTGTTATGGTTCCATAATGTTAATATAAACTTTTAGAACCCGGCACCGTTGGCTTGGTTCCTTTTTTTGTAACGACAACCTCACAATCACACCCAACAATGGATTGAATTCGCATATATTTTACAATTTCTTATTGCCAAGATAACACTTCACAAACACTCAATGGCTAGAATGAGTATAGGACAACTGAACAGGCAAGGGTAGGAGACGCGGAGAAAACCCTTCATGGCAGCAAATGAACGGCTAGTGGAAGCTAGCTGAGGTCATTTGTATGCGTGAAGGGTTTTTTGTGTTCTCCAAAACAGATAGGAGGATTTGAAGACGATCGAAAGTAGGTTCATCTGTTTTTTAACGAGTATATAACATGCATTCATCCATTTTCCAAGAAAGGGTTGATTCTATGAAACGATATAAAAAGGTTTTGAATAGTCTACTAGTCGCTACACTAGTTACTAGCTTAGCACCTATTGGTCTAATGAATGTCCAAGAGGCTCATGCTGCGGAAGAGGTAAGAAATTCTCTCGATGTGAGGAAGACGGTTAATGCACCGGTGATTGATGGGGATTTGGACGAGTCACTTTGGTCAATTAACCAGAGGTTAACGAAACAAACAGGCAATGGAACGTTTAAAGATAGTAAATTCGGAATGCTCTGGGACAATAAGTACCTGTACATTGGGGTTAAGGCAGATGATGAGAGCCTGACGGCAGCAGGATCGKGGAATTGGTTTGAACAGGATAACATTAATTTCTTTCTAGATCCAACGATGCACCAATCTGCGCCTTATGCTGCAGATGATATGCAACTCGGATTTGTGTATCAATCGGATTCTACATCTCCTGAATTTCACTTCGGGGCTGCGACAAATGGACAAAGCAGCAAGGATTCGAATAAGATTTTGCGGGCCATAAAGAAAACCGCAACGGGCTGGTCTTTAGAAACAGCGGTACCATGGGATATGTTGAAGATGGATCCTGTGCTCACGAAGAAGCTGGGCTTGGAAATTGGCGTAACAGACCGCTATGGGGCGGACGCTGCGCAGCAAAGAAATAGCTATTGGAGTGCGTACCAATCGAGCTCATTTTGGAATGACACCTCTGGTTTTGGTGTGATCAACCTCGTGGACAGCAATCCCGTGACAGATCCGGTGAATCCCGTACTGTTGCAGGAAAATTTCGATGCGAATCCGACAGGTACGATTCCTTACGGATGGATTTCTGATGTGAACGCGGGAAGCCCGCCGTTTACAGTTGTGCAGGATACATATGGCAATGGACGAATGACTTTTGATGGAAAGGCTTCGGGTAAGCAGGGTCGAATTGTTGCTCCGGTACAGTGGGATAACTACACGGTTGAAGCGGATGTACGATTCGAAACTGTGCTGGATGCAGGAAGATGGGCAGCATTGATGTTCAGAGTACCTTCTACGGGGAAAGTGCCTTACAATCAAATGGCTATCCGTCAAAATGGTACCTATGAGTTCGCCTATCGCAAAGCGGACAGCAACTGGTATTCACCAACACCGATTTCGGGTTCTTGGAGAGCATTGGCTTTGAACTCTGATTACACAATGAAGGTTCGGGTTTTTGGTAATAACGTCAAGGAATATATGAAAGCAAAGTCAGATCCGACCTACACGATGGTGACAGACACAACGTTGCCAGCGACAGTCATGATGGAGAAAGGGAAAGTAGGGCTGCAAGCGGATCAAAGTAAGGTTTCATTCGATAACCTGAAGGTAACGCGAATAACGGCAGATCGGCTTGACCTCGTTGTACCTAACACGATGGAAGCGTTGAGCGGACCGATAAGCGTGACCGGCAGTGTGTATTACTCGGATGGTATTAGTGAAGCTATTGCAACCAAACCAGTCAAGTACTATTCCTCGGATGAGTCGATCATCAAGGTTTTGAATAATGCGCTATATCCAATTAAGGCGGGTAGAGCAACGGTTAGGGTGATCTATGATACGGCTGAGTATTTGCAAGAAGTAACCGTAACACCGAGTACGGTGCCAGCAAAAGTTAATTCCCTCAAGCACGATGACGGTTACTTTTTGACTACAGTGAGTCAACCGGTACCCTTAAATTCAATCGTATTTAAAGCAAATTTTAGTGATTTTACGTCAGGTACAGTGACAGGCAGCGATTTGACATGGACAACTAGCAGCCCTTCCGTTGTTGTGAACAGTACCAGCCTGAGCGTTCTCCAAAAAGGTGTGTACAGCCTAACTGCTCAAAAAGACGGTGTTTCCATTTCAATACTTGTTGTAGCAAAAGAAGCAACGGATAGTGAGTATGTGCTCTATGAAGAAAATTTTGATCAGCTAACGGAAGGAACGCTTCCCGCGGGCTGGACACGCAAAGAAGGAACGACAGCGAGCAAAGCTGTTGTTAAAGCGGGAGGATTTGAATTGGATGCGGCTGCATCACCAGATAATCCGTCGCGAGTACTTTTGCCAGACTTCCTAGGGGCATTTGGTAATTATAAAATTGAAGCTGATGTGACGCATTTGCAAGCGAACGATAATGCGAGATGGCATTCTATCATGTATCGCATTCAAAACAATGATTATCCGTATTATCAAATGGCGGTCAGAAAAGATGCTAAAGCTGCCAATGGTGTGGAATTTGCTGAAAGAACTACATCGAATGCTTGGAATGTCATGGATACAGGTGCTTTTACGGAAGCCATAGACCCTAACAAACTGTACCATTATACGGTCAAGGCATTTGACAATCGTGTGATGGAGATCATAAACGACAAGGTTGTCGTGGATACGGACAATGCAGGTTTGTATGCAAAAGGAAGAATTGGTTTACAATCCAACGGCAGCAAAATGAGGGTAGACAATATCCGCATTACATTACAACGGGATGCGCTGCCTTTATCCGCGACTCAGAAGTATGTAAGTGTGACGGAGCCTACTACGAAAATTGCGATGGCTTCCACCGTTGTGACGGAGATTGCAACAGCCAACGATTTATCGAAACTGACAGGTACTTCCTTACCTGCTACCGCCATCTTGCATGTCAACAAGGATCTTAAAGTGACTGATGCTAGCAGTCAAACCGTGATTGGGGATTTGGATTCGATCCTAAATACGCTCGGAACTTCAACGATGGCTGCCTTCTATGTCAAGGATGAGCAGACGGTAGATGCCTTGGTGCCGTATTTGAAAGCGAATAGTATTGAGGATGTATTTGTGATATCAAGCAATGGCGATTTGGTTAAAAAGGCCAGACAAGCGTATCCGATCATACGCGGAATCGTGGATTTTACCAGTAAATCGATTGAGAACAACGATCAGCTGCTGGAAATTCGTCAGATCACCAATACAAGCCTCGCACATATTGCGGTGCTTCCACAGCAGGCTGCTACAAGAGAAAATACGAACTATCTGCAAATGAGAACGATCATGGTATGGGCAAAAAATGCTTCGACAGCTAATGGGGATAATCTTGCCTTGCATACGCTGATTACAGCGGGAGTTAACGGGATTGTGACGAGCACGCCAAGTGCGGCTTTCAATGCATTAAGTGTGTACAACAATAACACGACTTTGATACGCAAACCGTATATTATTGGACATCGCGGATTGCCGACGGCTGCGCCAGAGAATACGATTGAGAGTAATATTTTGGCGCTGGATAATGGGGCAGATTTTATTGAAAATGACGTTTATATTTCCAAGGATGGCTACCTCGTCATTCACCATGATGGTGAATTATCAGGAACGACGAATGGCACGGGCAACATTGAGAATTATACATTGGCTGAAATCAAGGCGCTCAATGCCAATAAGCCACATCCGACTGACTTTCCAAATGTGAAAATTCCGACATTGGAAGAACAAATTGACCTCGTTCAGCAACGGGGCAAAATGATCATGAACGAGATTAAGACGTCCACACCATCCGCGATTGATGCTTTCGTTCAGTTGGTCAAGGCTAAAAATGCCGAAGCTGATATCGACAACATGTCGTTCGTTGCTAATCAGATCTCGCGTATGAACAGTTTGATGCCGACGATGCCTTCAGGCTTGTTATCAAGTTTGTCCGGCGGGAACAACGTGAAAGGAATGCTGCGTACGGTACTTAGCTCCATACAGCCTTTGAATGCTACGTTCAATAATGGTTACGGCGGTATCTCGCAAAACTTTATGGAGGCTGCTAAGCATCGTGGCATCTTGATTTCACCTTGGACACTCAATGATCGTACAGCGTTTAATCGATTCTTCATAAATGGAGCTTGGGGCTTAACGACCGACTATGCCAACTGGGCTGCAAATATGGCGGCAGCGATTAAACCTGAGAAATCGGAGTTTACGCTGGAGAAGAATGAAACGATTCCGATTCAAGCCAGCGTGACAACTTACAAAGGGGATACAACAAGTATCGCACCTGAGATTGTTATGTTGGATGGGCAAAATTCTTTTGAAGTAAACGGCAATGAGGTTACAGCGAATGGTAAGGGTTCAGGTATAGCGCATGCGTTGTTAAGATACGCCTACACGATGAATGATGGCAATAAGTATGACTTGTACACACAGCCAATCACGCTGAATGGACCAAGTGAGCCAAGTGAGCCAAGTGAGCCAAGTGAGCCAAGTGTACCAGATGACAGTGAGCAAAATGGTGGCAGCGTAGGTGGAGGTACGGAAATTAAGGATCCTGCGTTCAAAGTGACAGATGCGTTGATCCAAGCGGCCATTCAACAATCGGGAACGGACAAAAAGCTGATTGTTACCGTGCCATTGAATGAGAAGAAGGATCAAGCTGTTGCCACTCTGGCACCAGCTGCTATTCAAGCCGTGTTGTCGGCTGCAAGCAATCATACCGTAATCATTCAAACTGAACTTGGATCCTATGAGCTGAATCTGTCAGCTGTAAATTTGCAAGCTTGGGCAGAGAAGCTCGGAACATCACAAGATAAGCTAAACTTGACCATTCAAATTAAATTGAATGAAAAGGCTGCTGCAGAGGCAATTGCAACTGGGAAAGATGTCAAGAAAGCCATCGACTTTACGCTTACAGTGGGAACTGAAGAAGGCAAGAGCGAAGAAATATCCAACTTCCATCAGTTTATTGCTAGATCCATCAAGCTGGATGCTGTAACGGATATTAAGGCATTGGCTGCTGTGCGTGTAGAACAAGATGCGAAAGGCAATACCGTGTATCATCCAGTTCCATTCTCGATTCAAGGTAATGCTGTTCTCATCTACAKCCGCACGAACAGCACGTATCTACTGATGGCAAACCCAGTGACTTTCAGCGATTTAGAGCATCATTGGTCGAAACAGACCGTGGAATCAATGGCAAATAAAATGATTGTTCAGGGTGTAGGGGCATCGAGCTTTGCACCTGATCGCCAAGTAACACGTGCAGAGTTTGCCGCTTTACTGGTGAGATCGTTTGGCTTATCTTCCTCACAATCGTCTGCTACAAGCTTTAAGGATGTTAAAGCTGCGGATTGGTTTGCGACGGCAGTTAGCCTTGCGGCAGATGCTGGACTCGTAAGTGGTTATGAAGACCACACATTCCGACCAGATGCACCGATCTCCCGCCAAGAAATGGCGGTCATGATTGACCGAGCACTGCAATTCGCAGGCTTTAACGCAGAATTGAAATCAACCAGCACGGTCACGTTCAGTGACGCAGCGAATATCGCCGAGTGGGCCAAGGATGCGATCCGAGCAGCGTCTGCATTGAAGATTATTAACGGCAGGGATGGCAATGTCTTTTCTCCACTAAGTACCGGTACTCGTGCAGAAAGCGCAGTGATGCTAAGCCGCATGCTGCAAGCTCTAAACTTTTCTAACTAATGGCATGGTTGGCATTCCCTCTAAGAAAGGAATAGCGGAGGGGATGTTAATCCTGAGCAAACAAATATTTGTTATGGTTAAAGTGGGGGTGGGGGAGCATGTTGAAGAAGTACCCAATTATAGCATCGGTGACCAAAGACGATCAGCTTGCGAAAGTACTTGAAAGTGATGTGACCCGAGTTAATCTAATGACAGGTCATATTGGCAATTTGGAATCCATTATGGGACAGCTTCACCAAGCAGGCAAACAAGTGTATGTCCATCTTGAAATGGTAGGCGGCCTTGGCAGGGATGCACATGCGGTAGGGTATTTAGCCGAAAAGTTTAAAGTGGACGGTATTGTTACGACCAAGTCCAATGCAGTTGCGGCAGCTAGACAAGCCGGTATCAAAAGCATACAGCGTATTTTTATTATTGATACGGCTGCTCTACAAACGGCAGTCCGGATGATCAACAGCACACAGCCGGACGAAGTTGAGCTCATGCCAGGCTTAATGCCGAGAGTGATCAAAGAATTGAAAAACACCATCAAACAACCGTTGATTGTCGGAGGTCTTATTCGATACGAAAAAGAAATTGTAGAAGCGCTAGATAGTGGTGCAGATTACATTTCCATTGGAGATCCGAGTATGTGGAACGGACACTAAGTTTACAAAATGACCAAATTACGATAATTTTCCGCTTACAATTATCCTTTATAGTAAAGCTATGAATATCACACGAACTGAAACATCGGTCGAGACCAGGAGAAAACCCTTGTCCAGGAAAATGTGAAAATAAGCAGGAGCATGCTTGTCATACTCTGAATTAGCTTGTTTTCGTGTTTTTTGGATAAGGGTTATTTTTATTGAAAGTGAGGCAGTACTGTGGCAGATACATCTAGATTTCCTGAACGTGGAATCGATGACAAGATTACTACTCAGCATTTTCAGCGAACACATTCAAGGAAAAGCAGTAAGGAGTTGCATTCATTCAAAGGCTATTTATTCGATTTGGACGGTACCATTTATTCGGGCAGTAAGCTTTTGCCGGGGGTATTGAGCACCGTGAACTGGCTGCGTGAGCAAGACAAATCGGTGATGTTCGTTACGAATACGACGATTCGGACCAAGGAAAGCGTGCATCAGCGGCTTAGCGAATTAGGCGTTCCCTGCGAGGTGGATGAAGTACTCACGGCCTTATGTGTAGCCGGGAAATTTTTTCAAGAGCTTGAGCCGAATGCCACTGTATTGATGATCGGTGAAGCGGCCATGGAGCTAGAATTGGCGCGTAATCAAGTAAAGACGACAGAGAATCCGCTGCTCGCAACACATGTGCTTGTCGGATTAGACAGGCAGTTTACATTTGAAAAGCTAACGGCGGGCGTGAATGCCCTGCGAAATGGGGCTAAGCTGATCGCTGCAAATCCGGATCCCTTCTGTCCAATCGACGATGGTGTGATCCCGGATACATGGTCACTCGTCAAAGCATTGGAAACAGCCAGCCTTCAGAAAACCGTCCATGTGATCGGCAAGCCGTCCGCTTACTATGCGCAAAAGGCCTTCGACCAACTGCATATTTTGCCATCTCAATGCTTAATGGTTGGCGATCGGTTATCCACCGATATTCAATTCGGGAATTCGAACGATATGTACACGGCGCTAGTGTTGACTGGTGCTGACGCTAAGAACGACATCGTAAGGACAGGCATTGAACCTGATTATATTTTGCATGAGCTCAGTGAAATTACATTTAATCAACTTTAGGAGGAAAAACAATGAAAAAAGCACTCGTATCATTACTGATGGTAACCCTGGTAGCAACAGCTTGCGCGAAGGGTGAGAGCAACACGGATACCAAGACAGCTGCAGCATCGACATCCCCGACGGCAAGCGCGGGAGCAACAGCGAACACGAAGCCAGTTGAACTGCAATTTTACTTTCCAGTAGCGGTAGGTGGTCCGATTACGAAGCTGATTGATCAGCTTGCTGATGATTTCCACAAAGAGAATCCAACCATTACGGTAAAACCCGTATATGGCGGCAGCTATCAAGATACGATGACCAAGGTTGCAACAGCTGTACAGGGGGGCAACTCGCCAGACGTAGCCGTGCTGCTTTCGACCGATTTGTATAGCTTGATTTCCATGAAAGCCATTGAAGATCTGACACCGCGCTTCTCCAAGGAGTATTTTAGCGGCTTCTATGAAGCATTTATGGGGAACACCAAGTCTGGCGATACGGTATGGAGCGTACCGTTCCAACGTAGTACGATCGTGCTGTACTACAACAAGGATTTATTTAAAAAAGCAGGTCTTGATCCGGAGAAGGCGCCTAAGAATTGGACGGAACTGAAAGAATATGCAGCTAAGCTCACGACCAGTGACAAATCGCAATGGGGGCTTGAAATCCCGAGCACGGGTTATCAGTATTGGATGACGCAAGCATTATCCCTTCAAACAGGCACCAATATTGTTTCAGCTGACGGCAAGCAAGTATTCTTCAATAAGCCGGAAGTGCAGGAAGCTCTGCAATTTTACACGGATTTAGGTCGCAAGGATAAAGTTATGCCAGAAGGTACACTGGAGTGGGCAACCGTGCCTTCCGATTTCATTAGCGGGAAAACGGCTATGATGTATCATACAACAGGAAATCTGACCAAAGTCAAAACCGATGCGAAATTCAACTTTGGTGTAGCGTTCCTGCCAGCCAACAAAAAATATGGTTCACCGACAGGCGGCGGCAATCTGTATGTATTCAAAAATATTCCAGATGACCGGAAAGCTGCATCCGTTAAATTCATTCAGTTCTTGACACAGCCAGATCGTGTAGCGCAATGGTCAATCGATACTGGTTATGTAGGCACGACGAAAGCTGCTTATGAGACAGACAAGCTGAAAAACTACATTAAGGATTTCCCGCAAGCGGCTGTTGCTAGAGATCAACTCCAATATGCGGACAGCGAGCTTTCGACATACCAAAACGGTCAAGTAACGAAACTATTTAACGATAACATCCAAGCAGCTTTGCTAGGAACGATGACGCCGAAAGAAGCTTTGGATAAATCCCAACAGCAAGCGGATGACATTTTGAAAGCTTTCAAAAATAGCAGCAAGTAAACGTACAAACGGCAGGGAAGCGTTCGGCTAACGGAGATTAACTCCATGTTAGTGGCCTGCGCTTCCCTGCCTCAGGCTTTCACGACTTGTGAGAAAGAGGGAATTTCCTTGATGCAACCGTCACTTCGAACAAAAAGGAAGATCAACTGGAGAGAAAATAGTTTCGCCTATGCATTGCTCATACCCTCACTCTTATTTTTAGGCTTATTTACGTTTTACCCCATCTTAAAATCGATCTATTGGAGCTTCTACAGCTCCGATTTCACCGACAAAACGTTTGTCGGGTTGGATCAATATGTGCATGTCTTTCAAGACGATATTTTTTTGAAAGTGTTAAGAAATAATGTGCTGCTTGCGATCGGCACGGTTCCGGTGAGTATYTTACTAGCCATGTATGTAGCCGTATGGGTCAATAATAAACTCAGAGGCACAGGTTTGCTGCGTGCACTCTTTTTCTATCCAACGGTCATTCCGATGATTGCTATCGCCAATATATGGCTGTTTATTTATACACCCAGCTATGGCTTGCTCGATAAGTTTTTAAGTGTGTTTGGCATACCGACTCAGCATTGGCTAGGAGATCCGCATTGGGTTCTCATTTCGATGATGCTGATGGTGATATGGAAAGAAACTGGATTTTTTATGATTTTTTATTTAGCTGGCTTGCAAAATTTACCGAAAGAAGTGTACGAAGCTGCGGAAATGGAGGGCGCACGCCCCTTTCAAACTTTCCGTAAGCTGACGTTTCCACTCTTAATGCCGACAACGCTATTCGTGATGGTGATCGCGACGACGAATTCGTTTAAATTGGTAGATCACCTGTACATTATGACCAAAGGTGGTCCGAATAACGCAAGTAATTTGCTGTTATATCATATTTATGAGACGGCTTTCAGCTTTTGGGATATGGGAAAAGCATCGGTCCTTACCGTCGTGCTGCTCGTTATCTTACTTAGTATTTCCATCTTTAATTATGCATTTCTGGATAAACGGATCCATTACTAGAAAGGAGTCAGCATCATGGTCGTAAGGGTCACTAATCGTTTGGTCATCGCGCTGCTGGCGATCGCTTTTGCTGTACCGCTCGTATGGGCTGTCTTTACTTCATTTACGCCGTCGAGTGAAGTCATTACCCGAGTAAACCCCTTTGCGGTTCATCATCCCACCTTCCAAAACTACAAGATAGCTTGGGAAACCATCACCTTTCTTCGCTACTATTCCAATACGATCATCATTGTACTTGGTGTGCTGGCTGCACAACTGATTACCGCTACGCTTGCGGCGTATGCTTTTGCCAGATTAAATTTCGTAGGTCGAGGCGTTATGTTCATGCTCTTTCTTGTCCAAATCATGATACCGCCTGACATTCTCATTTTTCCGAATTACACGATCATGAAAGAGTTGGGCCTGGTTGATACGAAGTTGGCGATCATGCTGCCGTATTGGGCGTCTTCGTTCAGTGTTTTCTTGCTTAGGCAAACGTTTAAGCAAATCCCAATGGATTTAGACGAAGCTGCAAGAATGGACGGCTGTCGTTGGTGGCAAACGCTTTGGCACGTGTATCTGCCTTCAGCCAAATCGACCTATATCGCGTTTGGTTTAATCTCCGTCAGCGCGCACTGGAACGATTTCATGTGGCCGCTGATCATCACGAACTCTATCGAAACGAGACCGCTCACGGTCGGGATTGCGATTTTTGCCCAATCGTTTGAGACAGGCGCGCAATGGGGGACGGTAACAGCGGCTACCGTGTTGGTCATCCTGCCGTTATTAACCGCATTTTTCGTCTTTCAGCGTCAATTTGTAGAAAGTTTTATGCATTCGGGTATTAAATAATGAGGAGGGGCCCTGTTGGCTGGGTTCCTTTTTTTGTTCTGATCCCCCGAGGACGGTCTTAATTAATCTTAAGAATTGTGTTAAAATTTGTATAAAATTCAGCTAGGTTAGCTTATATGGAGGGCTCATGGCAAATGAAAAGGAAGCACCGATTTCAAGCCCTCACTTGACAACAATGAGTATGATCGATGAGCGCCAGGATCAGTTTATTGCAGGTCGGAGTGAGCAGCTGGAGCATTTTAGACGCAATCTCACAGAGGGTGCCTTAGAAGGTAAAACCATCTGGAACCTGTATGGTACAGCTGGTGTCGGAAAAAGTTTTCTACTCGATTCGTTTCGCAGGCAGGCACTGCGGGCAGGGGTCATCATGCTGTATTTGGATAGYCGTGACTTTAATCATAAGGGTGATTTGTTGTGTCGTGAGCTGCTTGTGCAGCTGACACCGGGTGGGAGGGTACTGCATCGGGATCCGCTGGAAGCCTGCTTGATCAAGCTGAAACAGTTAGCTTCAGAAGCAAAGATAGTCCTAGCGTTAGACACCTATGAGGAAATGGGTGAGTTGGACGGCTGGCTTCGGGATCATTTTATTAAATGGCTGCCAGACAACATGCTGCTGCTGATCGCTGGCCGTTATAAGCTGAAGGGGACATGGACCGTTTCCCCCGCCCTCCGGGAACGAATACGATTTATGCCGCTCGGAAATTTGACTCATGCGGAAAGTGCGGCCTATTTGCAACAATGCGGGATTACCGATGGCCAACAAATCGAACGAATCTTGTTTAAAACAGGCGGTCATCCGCTGGCTCTTTCGCTGGCTGCTGATGTTAATCCCAATGTGGACTGGATGCATACGTCAACAGATGAAACAGGATGGTTTGATCATCTAGCCAAGGCGTGGCTGCGCGAGGTGCCTGATGCTCATCTACGCAAAGTGGTAGAAGCGGCGGCGGTCCTGCTTCGTATCAATCGCGAAGTATTGCAGGTTAGTATGGACCAGGAAATTGATGACGAGACCTTCGGTCACTTGATCTCGTTGTCTTTTGTTCGCAAGACAGAACGCGGCTGGATGCTGCACGACTTAATGCGGCTCGCGATGCGCAAGCAGCTGGAAGAGCGAACCCCCGCTTATTTTGAACGGTTAAGGGGACGGGCAGCGCAATATTATGCAGCACGGATTCGACATTCCGCACCCTATCGAAGAACCGATTGGGAAGTGGGAGAGCTTTTTTATTATACGGGCATACCGCTCATTCGAGCACTTATTCAATCTTATTCCAGAGGCCAGTACACATGGGAGCCATTGACGCTAGCTAATCTGCACGAAGGCGAAGCTTATATGCGTTTAAGGCTGGATGAAGCGACTCCGCTAACACTGGCGGGTATGGATCCGGAGACGGATGAGTTCTACGATGAGTTCGTCGGGAAGGAGGATATGACGCTGACGATCAAGCATTTGGATTTGCACACGTGGGTCCAGCTTGACCAACAGGCGGCCATGCTCCTTCGCTCCGCAGATGGAAGAGTGGCAGGTCTCGCTGTAATCGTTCCTATAGACAAGTCGACGTTGCCTGTTCTGATGGATGATCCGTTCGCGAAACCCTATTTATCCTCCCTGTCGCAAGATGAAATCAAACTTCTGGAGGGTGAACCTCCTGACAAGGCTGGATGGTTTATACGGACCATTGATTACGTAGATTGGCAAAATCCAGATATGGTCATTGAGACGATGTATTTGATGTTTTCGTATATGTGTTCAGGCGGTATATTCATTACGTCCCCGCCCCCCCTGGGATTTTTTTATGAAGCGCATTTGAATCTCGGTTTTCAATTGGCACCGGGAATTATTCATCAGAACTATGATGACAAGACACCTACCCCGACCTTTGTGCTGGATACCCGCGGAGATAAGCTGGAGGCATTTCTACGATTTTTATTAAAAAGAGGCGGATTCCCGGATGAGCTGCACGTATCCAGTGGACAGGATTTGCAGCTGACGAAGCGGGAACGGGAGGTTGTTGCGCTTGTTCTCGATGGGTTGACCAATTTGGAAATTGCCAGATCCCTGTATGTCAGTGAAATTACTGTTAAGAAGCATGTTAGTTCTATCTACAGCAAGCTCTCTGTAAAGGGAAGGACGCAATTGATCAAGCTGCTTGCCAGTAATCCGCTGATAAGCTGATCTCAGAACCTCCTTTTTCAAGGATGGAACAAACCGTTTCTAAGCATGAATACCTGATTCATGAAGCTCACACCCGTTCGGGGTGTGGGCTTTTTGGGTTCTGCAACTGCTGGCTTCAGCCAAGTATAGGTCGGATATTATACGATCGTATAATTTAGAAATAAAAATGGCCGTGTTAAATTATTTGTTAAGTAAGCCGACTGGCTTAGGTGGTTGAACGAAAGGAGGAATGGCTTGATTGCCTACAACCAACCAGAAGCTTGTTTGCGAGTATAGGAAAGATGGGGGAAGATCACATGAAATGGCTTGTATTAATTCATATCGTGTCAGCAATTGTTGGCATTGGACCAACTTACTTTGGTCATATTTTGCTCAGAAGGAGCCAGAACGATGAACAGCTACGGCAATCTCTGGCGCTTTTTCAGAAACTCAACTATTTCCCGAAAATTGGCGGTTCCATTGCTGTCGTTACAGGTGTGGCGCTCGTCGCCTTGGCAGGGTGGAAATTCTCGGATTTATGGATTCTGATTTCCCTAGTGCTATACGTGCTTATTCAGTTTGTTGCGGTAGGCGTGCTGACACCTGTCATGAGTCAATTGAATCAATTGCTGAGCGAAGAAGATACCAAGTCTCTTGATCCAGAAAAGCATACGAACAAAAGCTTTCTGCTTACTAAAGCCAATAGGCTTTACAACACGGCATCTATCTTAGGTATTGTATTAATCATTCTAATGATTACCAAACCCATGTGAACGATCCACATTGATCTAGGAAGAACAACACATTTCATAATAGGAGGTCATTTCAATGACAAATTTAGTTGGAAAAGTAGCATTCGTATCCGGAGGGGCTCGAGGAATCGGAGCGGCTGCAGCTCTTATGCTAGCTAAGCAGGGGGCTAAGGTTGCCGTAAATTATATTCAACAAGAGGCGGCTGCCCAGGCAATCGTAGATCAGATTCGCAACGCTGGCGGGGAAGCCATGCTGGCTAGGGCAGATGTGCGCGATGCAGAACAGGTGAATGAGGTTGTAACTCGCATTCAATCAACACTTGGAGACATCGATATTCTGGTTAGCAATGCCCATATGAGCTTCGTAATGAAACCGCTGATCGGAATGCTTTGGGAGGAGTTCGCCCAGAAGCTCAATGATGAGATGAAGGCGAATTTTACATTAACACAAGCAATTGTGCCTGGGATGGCTGCTAGAAAATATGGGAGAATTATCTATATTTCCAGTGATGCAGCGGATGGGCCGCTGCCTTATATGGGGGCGCATGGTACGGCAAAATCAGCATTAAATGCGTTTGCCAAATACGTAGCTTTGGAGAATGCGCCCTATGGAATTACGGCCAATGTGGTCTCGCCTGGACTCGTCCAAACGGATGCATCAAGTGTTACGCCAGAATCGGTTAAACAGCAGCTCGCTGCCATGACACCGCTTCAGAGGGTAGCTGTTCCAGATGATGTGGCAGGTGTGATTGCTTTCTTAGCTAGTGAGGAAAGTCGATTCCTTACAGGTACATGTACGAGTGTGAACGGTGGCATCAAAATGGGGTAAGTCCGAAAGAGATCACAACTAAAAAGGGTGGATGAATATGGCAAGGAGAATGATAGTCTGGTCTACATTATATTTTGTTATTGGCGTGGTTATGGGAATGGCTATGTCGATATCCAAAGTTTACACGTTTTCCCCCGTGCATGCGCACATTAACTTATTGGGATGGGTGTCCATGGCGCTTGGCGGTATTCTGTATCACCTGTTTCCTGCTGCAGGGAATTCCTTGCTAGGTAAGACGCATTATTGGCTGCATATGAGCGGTATTCCGCTCATGATGGCCGGACTCGCCGGGCTACTCTATACGGAAAACCCAGGATTCATCATCGCAACGTCCCTGGGTGGCACTTTCGTTGTGGTTGGAGCCATTCTATTGTTTATTAATGCGATACGTAATATGAGATAGGCCCAGAATGACGCTAGTGAGGTGGTGTTTAAATGAGTTTGTTGAATAAACGAATGACGAAAAAGCTGAGTGCCATACTGCTTACCTTGTCCGTATGCCTTCAGGTATTTCTTCCTTACGGAGTTGAGCAGGTCATGGCCGGTGATGACGGTTTAAGTATACAAAAGCCGGAGGAACATATGCCCGAGTGGGCGAAGGAATCGGTCGCCGAGATGACAAAGCTCGGTGTTATCCAAGGATACGAGGATGGCACATTTCGAGCTGAACGTACGGTTACACGGGCGGAAATCGCCGTAATGCTGCTTCGTTTCGTGCAGTCAACTTCCATGAAACTGCCGGATACGCAAGCTCCAGTTTTCCAAGACGTTGGGCAAGAGTGGTTTGCGGAGGAAGTTCGCCGGGCAGCACGTCTAGGTATTGTTCAAGGTAATGAAGCAGGCCAATTCAGACCAGAAKCCGAAGTTACCCGCCAAGAGTCAGCGGTGATGCTGAACCGGGTGGTACAACAGCCAGTGGCCGGATCGTTGACCTTACGTGACAAGAGCTTGATTCCTGTATGGGCTCTGACATCCGTTGCTGCCTTGGTTGAAGCAGGCGTCATGCAGGGTTATGAGGATAACACCTTCCAGGGCCAGCGAAACATCACGAGGGCGGAAGTGGCTGTTATTCTTCATCGGGCTAAGAAGCTTGCGAGCTTAGGTGATGATGTAGCGTCTGCACCGCTCACGATTAAGGTCAGCCAAACGGATGGATCGCTATTGCAAGGTGCGGATGTGTTCATTCACGAGAAAGGGAAGCGGATGTACAAGGCTTGGGGACGTACGAATGATCAGGGTGCTTGGGCGGCTTCGATTCCTTATGGAAATTACGATGTACATGTCGTGAAAGAAGGATATGCAGGTTATCAGTCTGTCGTGTATGAGAAGGGACGAACGGATCTGGCACTTACAGCTCAGCCATCCGCGCAAATCGAAGGAACCGTCCTGGGTGAGGACGGCAAGCCGGCGGTTGGCGCTTTCCTATCGTTTACGACGAACCCAACGTTCTATGCAGTCACGGGTTTGGATGGTACGTTCCGCGCCAATGTGCTGCCAGATAAGACGTATCGGTTGACGCTTGTTGAGGATGCGAGCTTGTCGCGAACCGCTGCAGAAGGCGGGGGAACCGCGGTTATTTATGGAGCGAGCCCTTCAACGTTTCCAGGTTTGTCGCTGCTGGATTCGGAGCAATCTCAGTTAACAGACTGCAGCTGTCATAAATATGACGCCCTTCAGACGTTTACATCATTAGGTGCAAGACAATCGTTAACGATAGGTCATGTTTCAATTGATGGCGCACGGCCTGTTATCGCTGGAGGAAGCAGTGGGGGTGGCGGAGGATCAGGCTCGGGAAATAACAATGGGAACCGTGATACCACTCCGCCGAACGCTCCTGTCGCTTTGACCAGCACGGCTGGCGATAGTGTGGTGAGTTTAAGCTGGGCGGCGAACACGGAGAGCGATTTGATGGGGTATAAGGTGTATGTGTCGACCGACAATGGTGCAACTTGGACCTCAAGAGCCAACGTAGCTGGCGGAAGCGCGACAACGTATTCTGTGAGTGGACTCACGAACGGGGTGACCTATCTATTCGCGATCACAGCGGTGGATACTTCAGGTAACGAGTCAGTGAAGTCTGTCGAGGTGAGCGCGACACCGCAAGCTCCTCAAGTAGGAACAAAACCTGCTGCACCTTCAGGCCTAACAGGTAAGGCTGGTAATACGCTGGTTACGTTACAATGGTTGGCGAACAGCGAGGCTAACCTAGCGGGTTATGAGGTTCACTATTCCTCAGACAACGGTGTTTCCTGGATGAACGGCCCCCAATTGGGGAAAGTGACGGAAGCTTCTGTTACAGGCTTGAGTAATGGCACGGCATATAGCTTCACCGTGACAGCGATGGATTCAGTCGGCCAACGCTCGGACCGATCCGTCCCGATCACGCTTACGCCGAAAGAATCAAGTGGTACGCCGGATCCTGTTGAGGTAGCTACGCAAATACCGACGACCGCGCTGCCAACATTCCATTCTACAGTTGAGTTTCTGTATGCGGGAAGTGAGCCTGTGCAGACGGGGGTCGCTGAAGGAGCTATAGAAGCTAGTCTCGTTTCTGTTGTCCGTGGCCAAGTGCTGGATACGGTCCACCAGCCATTGGCAGGCGTTCTTATTAGCATTCTCGACCATAATGAGTTGGGTGTAACGAKGAGCCGTGCCGACGGGATGTTCGATCTAGCGGTAAATGGAGGCGGCGTCCTGACGATTGAATTAACCAAAGAGGGATACATGCCTGTTCAGCGTAAAGTAACCGTAATTGCCGGGAGATACGAGACACTGCCGGATGTGGTGCTGAACCTATACGACACCAAGGTAACTGTTGTTGATTTGAATACGGCTGGGCATGTTCAAGCGGCCCAAGGTTCCCAAGTAACTGATGCAGATGGCACTAGGCAGCCTACGGTAATTTTTCCAGAGGGGACGTCTGCAACTATGATGTTGCCGGATGGATCGAGCGTGCCGCTGGCTGAAATCCACCTTCGTGCGACGGAATACACTGTCGGGGAGAATGGGATGAGGGCAATGCCAGGTGACCTTCCTGATTTTGTTGGCTACACCCATGCCGTCGAACTTTCTGCTGATGAGGCTGTGCAAGCGGGAGCGACTGAGGTTCGTTTTAATCAACCCTTATATTATTATGTGGAAAATTACCTGAAATTCCCTGTCGGTGAGGCTGTACCCATGGGTTATTACGACCGTGAAGCTGGACGTTGGGTTGCGTCGGACAACGGAAAGGTCATCCGCATCCTAAGTGTTGACGAGGGAATTGCCGCCATCGATTCGGATGGGGATGGAGCAATTGACAGTGCAGATAAGCTGGGAGCCCTTGGCTTTACGGATAAGGAAAGACAGCAGTTAGCAGGTATGTACACAGCTGGTCAAAGCTTGTGGCGCGTGCCAATTGAACATTTCACCCCTTGGGATTGTAATTGGCCATATGGTCCACCTCCTGATGCAGAGCCTCCTGTTGACAAAGACCCGAACAGTGAGGATAAGGAGTTAGACCCTTGTGAACAAACGGGATCCATTATTGGCTGCCAGAATCAAAGCTTAGGGCAAGCGATTCCAATTGAAGGCACAGGAATGAACCTGAATTATAGCAGTACGAGAACCCCGGGGTACAAGAGTAGGTCAAAGCTTACGATACCAGTTAGCGGAGAATCCGTTCCTAGTTCGCTGCGTTCCATGACGGTCACAGTCGAAATCGGAGGTAAATCGTTCAGGAAAATCTTCAATCCGGCTCCTAATGTCACCCATACGTTCCAGTGGGATGGTATAGATGCTTACACGCGGAAGCTGATCGGCTCACATCCTTATAAGATTACTGTATCTAATAACTACAATCTTCAATATTATGCAGCATCGAGTGATTTCCAACAGAGCTTTGGACGGCTTAGCGGCTCAGGAGTCATAATCGGAGGGGTGAGAGAGACAACAACAATACCCATTTCACGTGTCTGGTACGGCTCCTTGGAAAGTCCAAACAATCCGTTTGAGCAGGTGGGAATCGCTGGGTGGAGTTTGGACGCTCATCATATGCTCAGTTTCGAAGAGAATACCCTGTATGAAGGAAACCGAAACAAGAAAACTGTGTCTCATTTAAGCTTGAATAAGCTGGATCTATCTAGTCTTGGAGATGTCTACCGTCCCGATGGTCAAATCATTACTCCTGGACCTGGAAATTCCGTATATTTTACAGCAACCGGAGGCCTTAAGAATGGCTGGTATCCTCAAATCGTTGCACGTCTAAATCACGATGGAAGCTTTCAAAAGAGTGAAGAATTTCCAGCTGAAAGTTACATGTTGGTAAGTTCAGACTCTCTCGGGAACGTGTATCGGTTCTCACCAACGAAGAAGCAGATCTACCTCAAAAAATCAGACGAGACGAATTGGTCGGTTTTTGCGGGAACAGGTAACACTGTCAACAGCGATATTATCGATGGGGCTAAAGCCGTAGAATCGGATTTGTATACGGTCTTCAGCATGGCTGCAGCGTCCGATGGAACCTTATATGTGTCAGGGAACAACCCTATTTCTCGGCAAAATATTTTCTATCGGATTGGCGCTGACGGCCGCGTTCAGTTCATGGGCAGCGGTGAAGGGGCGGACAACGGAAAGGCCAATAAGGAAACAATTGGGGAAGTGGCATCGGTCCTAGCAGGACCGGATGGTTCTGTTTATATTCATGATCGCATTTATGATAACTTTAATCACATGCAGTATGCTTCAAGAATAAGAAAAATAAATGCGAATGGTGTAATAACCAAGATAGCGGGGAAATCACCAAATACGTATACTGGCAGTTATGAGATTAGTCACGGTTTGGCTGCTAATAAGGCGTTATTTTACATGCTGAAGATGTACATTGATGGAGAAGGCAACATGATGTTCACAGCATTGAAGAACAGCTGGGAACAAGAAAAGCTATACAAGGTGAAGGATGGCCTTGTAGAGGAAGTTAGCCTCGAGCATGTTAGAGCAACGTCTAAAGCTTATCTTTCATTAGCAGCGATTGACTATAACGGCGGTTATCTATATACGGATTATGGTAGTATCTACCGGGTTAATAAGTCTAAGCTCCAGCAGGCTGAAATTCCAGAGGAGGATGGCTTGTCAGTTAATGTTTTTGATTTTACAACCGGCAAGATCCTGCATAATGAAAGTGCCTTGTCCGGAGCTATGCTGAAATCATTCTCCTATGATAATGACGGACGCCTCCTGTCGATATCGGATCGCAGTGGAAATCTGACACGCATAGAGCGTGACACGCAAGGTAAGCCGACAGCAATTATCGCGCCAGGTGGACAACGAACGACATTGGAGGTGGATAGCAGCGGGGAACTTAGCTCTATTACGAACCCGGCAGGAGAGACTTATCGAATGCAATATGAAGGAGGACTGCTCACCGAGTATACCGATCCAGTACAAGGTGTAAGCCAGTACGACTACGATGACAGCGGGCTGCTGGTGAAGGCGACCAATCCAGAGGGCGGTGTCAAAACATTGCACAAATCGATCATCAACAATGGTTCTCGTGTTATCTTTACGGATCCTAGCAATCGTACTACGACGTATGAGACCGTGATGGCGGACGGTAAAACACTGTATACGTTGACTGATTCGAACGGGGCCAGAACGATCACAGAGAAGATTGATGAGCAGAGTGAAATGGCAACACTACCGGACGGTACTAAGATCAGTAAGAAGTTCGGGACGGATTCAAGGTTTGGCAAAAATGCGCCATTCGTTTCGGAACTGACTTACACTTCACCTGACGGCAATGTAACTACACTTAAGGAAGAACGATCCGCAGTAATCAATAATAACAACGAGTTGGTATCGTATACTGTCAAGCATACATTGAACGGTGATGTTTTCACGATCCAATACGACGGGGCAAATCGTAAATTCACGGAAATTACAGCAGAAGGCACGAAAACGGAAACCTATCTCGATGACAAAGACAGGATTAAGAAAGTGGCATGGCCGGGGACAGACCTCTTCCCAATTGAATCCTTCTACGATACTGCGGGTCGGATGGAGCGGGTCCAACAAGGTGAGAAATGGGTTAGTTACACGTATAATGCTCAAAACTTAGTTGAGAAGGAGTCCGACGCCTTCGGTAGCGTAAAGACCTATGAATATGACGCTGCTGGACGGATCGTCTCTGTCACAACGCCAGGCAATAAAGTGTATCGCAAAGGATACGATGATCTTGGCAGTTTAATAGGAATCACGTTGCCGGACGGTTCAAAGTATGAGCAGCAATACAATAAGCTGGGTCAATTCGATGGCTTCGGTCCTGAAGATTCTGGGCTGTGGTACAATCCTCAGTATGATAACGGTCGTAATCTGGTGAATACGACGATGGGCAGCGGTCGAGTAATTGACCATGTGTTAGAATCAAACGGAGGCAAGCGGCCTGTTGGTATCAACGATGGGGATATACAGCGAACGTTTACTTACGTGGGTCAGTCGGATTTGGCCCAAACAATTGAAAGTGCGATGCCTTCGGATAGCGCGAGACAACAAAAGATTGCCTATGATTATACGGGCGAGAACATCAAATCGATGGTGCTGACGGGCAAAACCAACGCTTCGTTTAGTTATGTCTATGATAATTTCTTCAACATGACGAATATGGCCATGACGGTCGGTGGCGTGGTGTATAACACACCATTCCAATACGATAACGAAGATAATCTTACGAAGTTTGGCGCTTTCCAATTCAATCGTGGGGGTCCATTGAAGGCAGTCAGCACGATAGCTGATGGCAAGATGGACATTCAAGTGGCTTACGACAGGTATGGCAAAATCGACAGTATCACCTATGTGTTGAAGGGAATTCAAATATACAAGGCAGGCTACACGTATGATAAGAGAGGTTTCGTGACAGACATTGTCGTCGATTTAGCGAAAGGCAGAGAGAGCACTCATTATGAATACGATCTGGATGGACAGCAGATAGGCATGACTCAGACAGAGCCGGGAGGCATAACGGCTACGGAAGCGTACAGCTATGATGCTAATAAAAATCGGATCACAAGTCAGGTAAATGGCGCTGCACAAATGGTTAGTGCTTATGGAGAGCACGATGTGTTGGAGCGTGTGGGAGCACTTGCCTACACCTTCAATGTAGACGGTTTTCTCACGCAAAGGGGCTCGGATGCGTTCACCTACGGTGTACGAGGTGAGTTGCTGGAAGCAACTGTGACGAGCGCTGTTTATATGAACGCTATGACGAATGGCACGTATAAGTACACATATGACGGCCTGGGCCGCAGAGTAGCGAAGGAAGACAGCATGGGACGCAAGACACAATTTGTATATGGAAATCCTCAATCCCTGCAATTAATGACGGCATCCATTGATTCAAGCGGACAGCCGACGATCTATTCCTACAATGAGATGGGGCTGCTTATCGCGCTAGAACGTGGCGGGAAGCGCTACTACGTAGTGACTGACGCTGTAGGCACTCCGCAATTGGTTATGGATGAGAACGGTGCAGTGGTGAAGGAACTACGTTATGACAGCTATGGTGTGTTGCAAACCGATTCCGATTCTGGATTTGAACTGTTAATTGGTTATGCCGGCGGTTTGGAAGACCGGGATACGGGACTTGTACGCTTTGGATTCCGTGACTATGATCCTCTTTCGGGCCGATGGACAGCACGTGATCCCCTACTTCTAGAAAGCGGACAAACGAATATGTATGCCTATGTCAATAACAACCCGATTATGTTCCGGGATCCTTGCGGACAATTCTGTGTGGGAGCATCTGTGTATGCCGTTGTCGGAATTGGTGGTAAAGTGTGCGTCACCGAAGAAGGCGTATCTTCCTGCGGGKACACTGGGTTTGGTGTAGGGCTTGGACTTGAAATCTCTCCATTCGAGGATATTGCCAAGAATGAGCTCTCCCTGGAGGCAATGGCCAAACTTACGGCTGGGATCGGAAATTTACAGGCCGGGTACAAATGGGGCCAGGATCTAGATACCAAGTGCCGAACGGATGGAGCTATTTTGAGGGCGGAAGCGGGACCTTTCCGTGTTGATTTACTTAAGCCTAAGAAGTCGGCAGTGAAGGGCAAAGAAGCTGATTTGCAGAAGAAAATCAAAGATTTGTTTAAGAAAAGCGGTATGAAAGCAGAAGCTTCCATTAAGACGAAATTGTGCAGCAGTCTCCGTTGGTAGGCATAATAAAAAGCCATGAGGATGATTCATCCCTCCCTAGATTGGTTAAATCTTCTTATAAAGATCAAATTTAGGAGGGATGAAGTTTGAGTAAAAAACTCTCAAAGCGCAGACGTTCACCTCTGGCTCTATACCTTGCAGCACTTACGATAACGGTAGCGATTAGCAACATAGAACAAGCGAAGTAGCTTGTAGCCTATTATTTATATGAAATGAAAAAAAGCCCATTGATGGGCTTTTTTTGCTATAAGCGGGTTCGTGCAATAGGGAGAACTGGTTGTATACTGTTACTTTGTGAGTATACTTCATTTCAATCAAATCGAACTTCCTGGTCCAAAATGATCTCTTTAGGCGGAGACTCCAGTGGGCTGGCATATGGAATTAGGGCAAAATGCAAGCCCTCTAAGTTGTCAGGTAAACGCGGTGAAATAAGGAAGGTGATTTGGGTTTGACCTCCGCCGCCACTAGCACCATTTCTCATGACACGATAGTGTTGCTCAGTGCCTGTGATATCGAGCTGGAGTTGTGGCCGGAAGTTACCATAATGCCCGTCGCGTTGAATGAGCTTGATTTCACAGTAGACAATACTACTATGCTGGTGCTGCATGGCATGTGTCAATGTATATGCAAAGTCACCGATGACGTTCTTCTTCATGAGGGGCATGACATGCTCTAGATCACCTGGTTCGTTCGGCCTGACAGGATAATTCTCATTCAGACTGTTAAGCAGCCAGTTGATTTGTGGAATTTCAATACCGAATCGCGTTGACCATTCTTGGAGGACTTCCCTTTGTGGGTAAAATCGTCTGCCTTTCGCAAGAGATTTGCGCTCTGTTAGCAGTTGTAGAAGCGATTCATCAATCCGTTTCATTTCATCATTGTATTCATTAGGCACCATTTGTAATTCGGACCAACCCATCGTCAAGTACCTCCATTTTCCATTTGTATCCATCTAGTATAACGGCTAATGAGTCGTAGGAAAAGTTTCGTGATTAGTCCTACTGCTTTTCTGGACGATTCCCCATGTTTTCGGGACGGAAGCCCAAGCAACATAGGTGCGATTGATGCTACTCTTTAGGTAATCTTTTTATAAAAAGGAGCTGCCTAAACACAATGAATTCAACATATGCAAATCACGCACATCAGATATGGCAAGCAATGATAAGGGACCATTCGGGCGAATGGGGAATGGACATTCATCACTGGGACTGGGTGCCTGGTGTTGGCGTCATTGCCATGCTTGAGTACTATGAAGCCACTCGCAATCCTGAGGTATTAGCCTATCTACAGGAATGGGTGAAGCAGAATTGCGAGAAAGCGAAAGGCACGAAGGTGATCAATTCAATCGCTCCTTATGCGATTTTCCCAGCTTTATATCGGTTAACGGATGACACTTGGTTCCTAGATGAAGCCGTTCGGATAGCGGAGTGGCTGATTAAGGACACACCGCGAACGCGAGAGAATGCCTTTGAGCATACAGTCACGGAAAATGTAGCATTCCCTGAGCAGGTATGGGCGGATACGATTTATATGGCTGTGTTGTTCCTAGCACGCACAGCGTCGTTAGTGGGCAGTACGGTGTACGCGGAGGAAGCGTTGAAACAAGTGCTAATCCATCTTCGTCTGTTGCAGGATGAGGAGACGAATGTGCTATTCCACGGTTGGAATTGCGGTTCGGGTGATCATATGTCAGCGGCGCGATGGACGAGAGCGAATGCCTGGATTGCTGCTGGGATTCCGATGATCGTGAAGGAAATTGATCAGCTTGTTGCCATCCCGGATGAGCTTAAGGAACGATATGGACGCTTAATGTCAGGACTGCTTACGTACCAGCAGGAAGACGGACTTTGGAGTACGGTTATGGATCAACCACATTTTTATCGGGAAGTGTCGGGCAGTGCGGGAATTGCTTATGGCCTTATGAAAGGCATGGAGCTGGGATTAATCCCTCGTCTTGAAGAGACAGCCGCCTCCGTGGAGCTMGTATTTACTTCGATTGTGCCGTATATTACGGAGGATGGTATCGTGAAGGGGGTATCCGGGGGGACGCCAGTGATTCCAACGATTCAGGCCTACCAAGATGATATTCCAACGTATCCAACGTTATATGGACAAGGCCTTGTGTTAATGCTCTTGGCTGAGGCATTGCGAGAGGAGAAGTAAGTAATGAGTAGTGAGCAACTTTTGGAGGCAATTATGATCTTTTACGCTATGGCGGTCAGGCCAATATTCAACGATCAGCGGATATCCTTGAAGTTGTGATGGAGCGGCAGGATAAGGATTCATCGCGAGCCACATATGGCATTTGGCCCTACAATTATGAAGAATCACTGGATGAAATGGATCGACCGGACTGGAATATGGCGGATTTTCAAGGGAAGAAATTAGTTCTTATCTTGAGAAATTATGCGGAGTCTCTTCCTGTGGCACTAGTCGAACTGATCCGTGAAGCTATTTATCACGCCTGCCAAGCGATTATCCAGCGAAATGTGGGACCGCATTATACGAACATTACGATTATGGGCGCTTGGCGAGGTTGATGGCACGCTATTGGCGGCTGATGTTCAGCTTGGGGCGAATTCTGTGATAGCTACAATAGGTGCTCAGGAGGAGCAGATGTCGATCATGGTGCCGATAGCGCCAGGAAAGACGTGGGACTTCTACCGAAATAATCGCGTACAGTTATCTCAGAATTTACTTGAAAGCGTATAGTAAGCAAGGTGTTAAAGAGGTGCAGGAATGCTTTCCTGCGCTTCTTTTTGCGCGTTCGCCATTTTAACTGGAAAATAGGCTGTTAATTTCGCCGAAGTTGCCATTAATTTCAATTTAGATGGATTATATGTAGCTAATCTAGCCGAATCAGGCGATATTGAACTATTTGGCCGAATTTAGCTGCAGGAAATCCAGTTATTTCCTAATTCGAGCGGAATCGGGCCAATTTAGCTGCATAAATCCAGTTATTTGGCAGCAGAGGTGGTCATAACTGGCAGCAAGCGTTTGGTACTAGTTAGATTTAATGTTTCGTTTAAAAGCCTCACCCCTGTACTGCTTCGGCGTCAAGCCGGTTTCCTTTTTGAACACGTGGAAGAAATGCGACATGTCGCCAAACCCGACGGCAGCTGAGACTTCCGAGATAGCTAAATCGGTCTCCATCAACAATCGCTTCGCTTTATTCAGCCGATATTCAATCAGGAACTGTTTAATCGTCGTTCCGGTTGTCTCTTTAAACAACGTAAAGAGTTGCGAACGTGAGACCGGGAAATGTGTCACAAGATCTTCAATGTGTAAGGGCTCCTGATAATGTGCAATCAAATAGGAAAGCACATCACGGGCGAGATACTGGTCACCTGTAGTTAGCGTTGTCGTGTACTCATTTTGTAATCCAAAAGAAAAAAGGAAAAAGTCGGCGATGCATCGCAGCACAGCTAGCTCATAGCCCATCTCCTGCCTAACTAGTGCCTGTGCCAGTTCAGCAAGTAGGGTCTGGACACGATCTAACTGCGGGGCGCTTAGGAAAAAATGACTAGAATCCGGATGGCGCTCGGCAAGTAATCGAGGAATGGAGAGATCAGACAGTTTACAAATGGTGTGCAGTTGATCTAAATAGGATTCATCTATGGAAAAGACATAACGATGAAATTCTTTGCTATGTCCGTGGAATGGCCGATGAATGACATTCGGATGAATGATCGTAAGGCTGCCTGCATGAAGCGGATACAAACGATCACCAACGATATAAGTGCCTGTACCTTGTAAAACCAGATAGATCTCATATCCGTTATGCGAATGCAGTAACTGGTGCTCCTGATCAAGCGGAATCGTCCGAAATTCACAGTATATGGGATAAGTAGCCAGAAAATGATTCGTATAATCATCGATAGCGAAGTTAACCGGTTCATTTCCCATCCTCATTTAAACCAGCCCTTCTTCTGGAACCACGCAAACATACCGATGCCAATGCCAACCATGATGGCGAGTATGGCGAAATACCCCCAATGCCATTCTAGTTCAGGCATGTAAGCAAAATTCATCCCATACAACCCAGCGATAAACGTTAGTGGCATGAAAATCGTCGTAATGACCGTCAATGTTTTCATAATCGTATTCATTCGATTCGAGTTGAGCGAGATATAGCTATCCCGAATATCCGCTGTAATCTCACGGTTGGAGTCCACCATTTCAGAGAGCTTGAGTAGATGATCGTGAATATCCGTGAAAAAAACGAGATGCTCACGCACCTGTTCAATGCGATCTGTACTGATAATGCGATACAGCAGGTCACGCATTGGGACGATGGTACGACGTAATTTCAACAGCTGGGAACGAATTTCAAAAACCTGGTTCATCAACGCATCGATTGCTTCAGCATTCATTTTATTCTCCATATCATCGAGCAGATCTTCAATTTGATAGACACTAGGGAAATATTGATCGACAAGATTATCTAGAATTAAATACGCTGCATGGATTTGCCCCTGATTTCGCAGATTTTCTTGCTGGGACACCCGGGCCCAAGCATCTTCTATTTCTCTGGATTCATGCAAATGGAAGGTGACAATATAGTTGCTGCCGAGATACAGATCCACTTCTTCCGCATCCAGTGTCTTCGGATCGATGGCGTGCATGACGAAGAAATGAACGTCTTGATAGTGATCTACTTTCGGTCGTTGCATGAAATGAAAACAGTCCTCGATGGTGAGGGGATGAAAGTGGAAATGATCCTTCAAATTTAAGGCTTCTTTGTCATCTGGATTATAGAAATCAACCCAGTACCACCGAATTGTGGGGGAGGATAATTCCTCAAGAGGGAGATCGTGGATCACAGCATAATCGGTTGTGACGGCAAGCGTTCTTATCATATAGGACTCCTAGCAAATCATTTTATCGTAGGCATTTGCTTCATTTTACCATACAATGGAGAAAGATTAGAATGGAAAGAGGGATTGGGATGAAGCTCTCCGTTTGTATGGATGCGCTCTATAAAGGGCGTGATTTTCGGGAAAGTGTGAATGAACTGAAGGAGATCGGTTACGATACAATTGAGTTCTGGTCTTGGTGGCAAAAGGATATTGACGTTGTCGCGGCCGCTGTGACGGAAGCGGGAGTTTCGATTTCGACATTTTGCACGAAGTTCACGAGTTTGGTTGATCCAACTCAGCGTAGTGTCTATCTCGAAGGGCTCGTCGAATCGATCGCCGTCGCGAAGCGCTTGAATTGCACCAAGCTCATTTCGCAAGTAGGACAAGCACTCGAAGGCGTGTCGCGAGAAGCTCAGACGCAATCGCTAATTGAGGGGCTGCGGGCGTGTGTGCCTATTTTGGAAAAAGAGGGCGTAACACTGATGATTGAACCGCTGAATACGCGTGTTAATCATCAAGGGTATTTCTTAGCTTCATCGGAAGAAGCTTTCCATATCATCAACGAAGTAGGCAGCCCTTATGTGAAGATCTTGTTTGATATCTACCATCAACAAATCACGGAAGGCAATGTGATCGCTAACATTCGAGAGAATATCGGATTGATCGGCCATTTCCATGCGGCTGGCAACCCTGGTAGACATGAACTGGACAATGGTGAGCTTAATTATGAACAGATTTTCAAAGCCATTGATGATACCGGTTTTGATGGGCATATGGGGCTGGAATATTTCCCATTGGAGGAACCGCAGGTAGGGCTTCGAAAGCTGCTGAAGTGAGAATTATAGGGCGCGCGGCTTTCAGGTTGGAAACGAGAAAAATTTGTAACACAATTGGAACATTCCTGTTACAGTCCTCTAACATAGAAAGGGTATTATAATAAACAAGACCCCCTTTTTTAATATAAACTTTGGACCTGGCCCCGTTGGCTAGGTCCCTTTTTTTTATTCTCAAGAAATTGGACGTTTTGTGATTACTGATGCCAGATACGGTACAAGATGACGGCAGCCTAAGCTGCTCCTTCATTACCTATGATTGAATGCGAAAACGTTGCAGCAACAAATACCCACTTATGCTAGTGGTTCTTTTTTGATAGACGATTTTGAAATCGTCCAATAAGCAACCTAATGCCGTACTAAGCAAGCCATTTCTTACCAATGTTGCCCGGCAGGGTTGCGAACTACCAATGACACGAACCGAAGTAATTCTCCGCGGGGAACCTGCAACAAGAGGGTTTCTAGACCAACTGATCAAAACTAAGTCAGGTTGATGAACAGCTTTAACTTTTACACAAGCCATTCCAATCACCTCGTTTCTAGTTAGCATCTGTAACCCTATATAGAATGCATGCTAGATTAACTGTGTGCTGGACAAGGGCGGAAATAGAAACCATAGATAATTCCCTATATTCTTGGATAATATAACCAAATAGATAGGTGTAGTCCTGAAGGAGGATTCATAGTGAGTGAAATAACGTTATACGATAAGCTTGGCGGAGAAGGGGCGATCACGGCAGTGGTGGACTACTTCTATGAGCTGGTTTTGGCGGATGAAACCGTCAATCACTTTTTTAACAATACGGATATGGAGAAGCAGCGTAAGCATCAGGCGAAATTTTTTAGTTTTGCGTTAGGGGGGCCGAATCAATATACCGGGGCATCTATGGCCAAGGCGCATGCAGGGATGAATCTGCAAGAAGAGCATTTCAAAGCGATTGCGACTCATCTTCATGATGCGCTTGCTCATTTTAAGGTGGGAGCAGACGAGATCAATCAAGTGTTGGCGAAGGTGTCTACATTGAAGGACGATATTCTACATAAATGAGTGTTTGTTAAAAAGGAGGGATTCCCAATGGCTATCTATGTGGCGGGGGATCCTTTTTTTGCGAGTTAATGGACTTGGAGGAAGTCCGTTTGGTGAATACAGCAGTGGAAGATGCAGAAAGGCATCCTTTTTCTTCGAATTAACCTCTTTAGATGAAATACGTGCGAAAGTGCAACTATTTTTGCGGGCATTCCTACTATTGTCCTCTTTCGGCCCAAAAGGTTGCCTTTTTGCACGTATTCCTCCTGTTGAGCTGTTTTCCCCGAAAATAAGTGTATATTTGCATCTTTGACCGTAGGAGTGGCGTACACGAGGTCATTATATACGCAAATAAAGGGACCCAGCCACCAAGGCTGAGTCCCTTTCCTTTCCCTTTACCGCCTTACCGTTCCGAGCGATAAATCTCCTTCACTAAGCGATAGGCCAATTTCGGCTTGCGATACTCACTAAGCAATCCTTTATTATTGAAGCTCCGCGCGCGATCGCGGAAGTAAGGTCGGTCACTCCGCACATCGACACGAATGTCGGCGAAGTGCCAAATGAGCGTCCCGACGATGCGAGGGTCGTCGCGGAAGATTTTCAAAGCACGTGTGACGACATCCGCTTGGTAGTCTTCACTGAACAGGCGTGGCTCCCAGCCAGCATCGCCAAAAATCCCCGCCGCGCCGAACTCGCTCATGATCACAGGCTTGCCAGCAGCGCCTTGCTTCTCCGCATTGATGAAGTAGTCCTCCAGCATAGTACTAAATCCATCCACGCTGCCTTCATACCAGCCGTAATATTTGTTAATCCCGATGACATCAAAGTAGGAGAGCACGATATCTTCCACAGGTTGCATAGTGGCATAAGTGACGAGCCTGCTAGAGTCCATGCTGCGGATTTTGCTCACGAAAGCTTTCGTAAGCTCTAGTGCTTCTTGGGTACGCGTATCGATTTCGTTGTGCGCTCCCCAGAAAATGATGGACGGATGATGGTAGTCGCGGCTAATCATTTCGCCCAGCATATGAACGCCGCGCTCTCTGAAGATCGGACTTGCCAACGTTTCCACACTCATGAAACAGCCCCACATCGGAATCTCACTCCAGAGGAGCATCCCGTGCTCATCCAGCAGATCGATCCAGAACTGGCTTTGCGGATAATGGGAGCCCCGAACGATATTGCAGCCCATATCGGTCAAAATGTCCAAATCTTTCAGCATCAGCTTCGGCGGGAATGCAAATCCCCATTCCGGATGCTCCTCATGGCGATTTACGCCTTGGAGGTACAGCTTTTTACCATTCAGCAGGATATCACTGCCCTGAACTTCAACCGTACGGAAGCCAGTCCGATCGATAAGATCATCTTTACCAGCTTGGACAGTGAAGGTATAGAGCGCAGGTTGGCCGACATCCCAACGCTTAATATTTGCCAGACTGCCACTTAGGGTGAGGCTAGTCGTTTGACCCGCAGCAACCACGACATGATCAGCCGAGAGGGAAAGTCCTTCCGTACGAGCACTTACCTCAATCTGACAGTCTTCTTGGCTTAACGAACTGACTTGAATTTGCAGCTGAACATCCGCTGTATCGTCCTTCAATTGATAATCAATTTTCATGGAGTCGATGTAGACATCTGGCAGCTCCTGAAGTTCAACAGAACGAATGATGCCCCCGTAGGAGTGCCAATCGGCAATATCTGTCGGTAAAGTCTGCCAATCAACCGTATTATCAACGCGAATCACGAGTTCATGCTTGCCTGCACTTAGGTGGGGGAGAATCATAGAGAACTGTGTAAACCCGCCAAAATGGTAGCCAATATGCTGGCCATCCACGTACACATCAGCATGGTGAAGAATGCCTTCAAACACCAGTCGAATATTCGCGTCTTGCAGCGTATCAAAATAGGTGCGATACCAAGCGGCACCAATATAATCGTAAATACCTAATTCGTTATTCCAACAAGAAKGGACGACGGACTTTTTTGACCCGGCAGGGAAGGTTGACGCCCACCCCTCAGAAACACCTTTATTGTCAGGATCCGTGATGAAATCCCATAATCCGTCCAAAATTCGAGTAGGTCGTAAGTTATGCTGCTGAAAAGTACGTATCACGAGCATTAAGCCCCTTTCATGTATGTTTCGTAAAGCGTATCATAGAAGAAGAGTCCATTTGAATGGATAAACCTCATCTCTATTTGTCAAAATCGCTACAGGGTTGGTGAACAAAACCATTGAATAACCACCGTATTTATCATCATCGGCTTTCGTATGAGAAGCCACCCGATCCTGGTTGGAAAGATATTCGAAATACAACAGATGTGCACTCACTGTATTGGATTCGGAGTGGTGAAGGGGAATTTCACCATGAGATGAATGAAGTTCCGCTGCATGTACAAGCCGGGAGTTTGTTTTATTTGAAGCCTGGGTTTAAACTGAACATGACTTCGTCTACAGACAATCCGTTATGTATTAGGATGCTCCTTTTTGATGCGTTTGATATCCCATATGAGCATCTCAATTGGCTGAAGCCAGTTCCTGTGGAGGAACTGCGAATTCCCTTTTATAAACCGTACACGTTAGAGCAGTCAGATTGGCTGGAAGCGCAGTTTACTCGCTTGTGGTCAATGAGGGGAACCGACCCGCATGAACGCCAAGCGGAATTCCAATATGTATTATCACGATTAATCCAATTTATGAAGGATACGGATACGTCTAGCGATCCCTACATGAAAGCCTTTCAGCAAGCGAAGCTGTGGTTGGAAACCTGTTATCATCAGCCTATTCGGTTGGAAGAACTGGCGAAAGCCTACCATATCTCCGTGTCGCAATTACGCAAAATGTTTATGAAGTATGTGGGCATCTCGCCCAAAGCGTATTTAAATCAGATTCGGAATGAGCAGGCGAAGACGATGCTTTTACTGACAGATGAGCCCATGAAGGCGATCGCGGATGCTTGTGGATTTGCAGATGAGTTTCATTTTGGTAAAATGTTTCGAGTATGGAACGAGATTTCACCGGTTCGTTTTCGAACAATGAACAAATAGAGAGGGGCTAACCGACTTATGGGTGCCGAAATTGAAAGAAAGTATTTATTGCCCGCATTTCCTGCGGCTGAACTAGCAAATAATGAGTTGACGCAAGTGTCTAAACAATATATTTATCAGACGTATTTGGCTTTCTCGGACGATCAGGAAATTCGCGTACGCCAGCTAGTGGATAGTTCAGGAGAATCACACTTTACGCATACGTTCAAGTCGGGACATGGGATGGTTCGAGAAGAAGTCGAATACAGCATCACGGAGCCTATCTACAAACAGCTGCTTGAGCGCACAGGATTAATTCCATTAGAGAAGATTCGTACGACCCTCGAAGCAGATGGGGTTACTTATGAAATCGATGAGTATAAACAAATTGACCTGCTTGTCGTTGAAGTGGAGTTTCCTGATTTGCAGACTGCGCAGCAGTTTGTACCGCCGAGCTGGTTCGGAAGAGAACTTGGTTCAGAGGAAGAGTTCCGTAATAAGTCGATGTGGGTTGCTTTACAGAAACGCTAATTCCTCTCCCAGATTCATTAGCGAAGTATGAGTAAAAAACATGCTTCCCTAAAAGTCTAGATAGAAGTTTTACAACATTTACTAGGTATCATCTAAGTATTGTAAGAACTTCTAAAGGGATTGCGAGGGGCTATTCATGAATTTAATCCACTATTACCGTCAACAGTTTGTCGAGTTAACAGCCCAGTTTGAGAAAGTGTGGKAGGAAGATTCGCATTATAAATTTGGTTTTCTTTGGCGTTCACATGTGAGTTCCTTGTATAAAGAAATGTTCCAAATGACACAAACGAGACAGGAACCGCTTTATTTGATGTATGCCATGGAGCTTCCTGAGTCTTATAAAAGAACGAACATTAGCGAGGTTATCAAAAATGTTGCTTCTGCTTACGAACTGTCCATGTATGTGTTCTCAAGTAAAATTATGTTGACATCATGTGTTTCCATTGAAAATTTACAGCAAACGTCATTAGGCTTTATTCACCAAGCACGTGCCGAGATGATTGATTTAGTCTTCTCTGCGATTAAACAAGTCGATTATGAAACCGTGTAGACCTTACACAATTCGACATCTATAATAGATGTAGATGGACGAGATTGCAATCCGATGGGGTGAGTACGATGTTGAGAGACTTATTAAACAATTTCTCGCTTGTTGCCGTATTTGTTTTTATATCGCTTCAAATTTTTTACTCCCCCAAATTACAAAAGGCAGCCCGATGGAAATTTCAGATTTGGGCAGGCATAACACACGGACTATTCGGAGTTATGCTTGCTTATACTGGAGTCCATGTGAGTGAACGGCACATTCTAGATTTGAAAGCGGTTGCAATTCTGATGGCTACTTTCATCGGTGGCGGTGTTTCTGGTTTTATAACGACGGTAGTCATCATTATTGGCCGGACGATGATCGATCCAGCAGTTTTGTTTCGTGTATCGCTGATAGGATTTATTATTTATGCGGGTGGTTTACTTATTCATTCTTACATCCGCGACTATTGGAAGAAATGGATGCTGCTCGTATTATGTCCTGTCATTGTGTTATTTGTTGATATGGTCCTTATTTATAAAGTTCCTGCTATGGAGCTTGTCATTCCGAATTTACTTTTGCATTTAGGGGCCGGCATGTTCGTTGCAGGACTTATTCGCTATTTCTTGCGCTCCGAGGAGCTTAAAAGGCAAGTACGACAGGTACAGCAAGAGCTTTCTGATATTTTGCGTTTTCAACCAGGGCTTATGTTTAAGCTCAAAAAAATACAGAATTCCATGGTGTATACGATCATTGATGGTCAATTATTGCATCAGCTCGGCATTAAACCGGATGACTTTTTCTACAAGAATGTGCATGCGATTCCATCGTATTCGGAAGACATTGCGCAATTTTTGCAATCCAAATATGAAGAAGCCTACCGAGGGAATCAAGTCGCCTATGAAATGGATGTACGTGGAAAAATCATTTTCACGACGTTACAGCCTGTTTTTGATGGCACCGAAGTGGTTGAAGTCATAGGTTCGGCGACGGATGTTACGGAGAAGAGTCTGGCAGAACGTCGGATTCAGGAAAGTGAAGAGCGGAATCGGATTCTCGTAGAGAACTCGCAGGAGGGCATTCTGGGTTTCACAACAGAAGGCGAAATTACGTCAGTGAATCAAGCGGCATGTCACCTATCACAAACCAGAGCTGAGGACATGCTGGGTCTTACAATGACTGCTTTTTTACCCGTATCCGAGCAGGAGCTTTGGGAGCAGCACTTTCAAGAAGTGCTAAGGAGTGGTGATAATGTGAGATTCGAAATCGCGATTCCGTCGTCGGAGGGGCCAAGAAGAGACTATCGGGTAACACTTTCAGCTTATCATCATGCCTCTGGTGAAGTGAAAGGGATTATGGGTACGATTCACGATTTTACCGAAGCTTCTATGCGTCATGCAGCTGATCAAGCCAATCAAGCGAAGAGTCATTTTATTGCCAAAATGAGTCATGAAATTCGAACGCCTTTGAATGGGATTATCGGGCTGTCTCAACTGTTAGGGAAGACACCGCTCTCCGAGCACCAGAAGGATTACTTAACGAATATTACCTCTTCTTCGCATACGTTGTTAGGTATTATTAATGATGTGTTKGATTTTTCAAAGGTTGAAGCAGGTAAATTAGAGGTGGAACGAACGAGCTTTAATCTGGACGAGCTGTTGAAGGAACTTTCCAGTATTTGCAGTGTACTATCGAAGAGCCAGCCCATAGAGATTATTTTTAGTACACCTGCTGAGCTGCCTAGGCGACTTCTCGGAGATCCGCTTCGGTTGAAGCAAGTTTTACTGAACCTCTGCAGCAATGCCATTAAATTTACGCGTGCAGGTTATGTGAGGCTTCACATTGAGCTAGGCCCACAGACATCCAGTGAGGAAATGATGCTGCGATTTAGCGTCGAAGACTCGGGGATTGGCATTTCGGCTGATCGGCTTTCTTACATTTTCGAGCCTTTTTCTCAAGCGGATGGATCAACGAGCCGTGAGTATGGAGGAACTGGTCTGGGACTGCCGATCAGCCAACATTTGATCACGTTAATGGGCGGTGTGCTCCAAGCAGAAAGTATAATGGGAAGCGGGAGCCGTTTCACTTTTGCCTTACCTTTTCAAATCATTGAGCAAGACGATCCTGATGAGTGGGATATTGGAGAGGGAAATGATCCTTATCATGTGTTGGTTGTTGAAGATCATCCCCTTATGAGAAACAGCTTACAGGATACCTTAGAATCGTTTGCACTCATCGCAACGACGGTTCCTTCTTGGGATTCGTTGTTCAAACGGCTAGGCGGGAAAAAAAACGGGGCAGATGACTTCCATTGTCTCCTCCTGGATATGGAAAGCGATGATATGTATGGCCTAGAAACATGGGATGCTCTTCTCGCTTTGATTCAAAGAGATCGAACGCGCTTAATTTGTCTGACATCCTCAATGGGGAAGGAAGAGCTGCTTACACTCCCTGAGGAGATAAGGCCTGATGCGGTACTTGTTAAACCGATTAGTCGACTAGAGCTGTATCAGACGTTGGAATACTTGTTCCATCCTAAGCATGAGTCGCGGGTCGTGGAGCATGGATCGGTTTTGAATCCTTCTGCTAAAGTGGAAGAATGGGGGCACATTCTACTCGTTGAGGACAATGAAATTAATCAACAAGTGGCTATGGAGCTGCTTGAGGAGCGGGGCTACAGAGTCACGTTAGCGACAAATGGTCGAGAAGCGCTCGACAAGTTGGAAAAAGGCGAATTTGCCTTGGTCCTCATGGATATCCACATTCCAGTTATGGATGGTGTCGAGGCTACAAGACTTCTACGACTGAACCCTAGATTTCGTGAAATACCGATCATCGGGCTTACGGCTAATGTCGTTAAACAAGATCAAGAAGCATACGTCCGAATGGGTATGAACGATGTGATAAGCAAACCGCTGGATGTGAAGTTGCTGTTTCGAGTGATTCACAAATGGCTGGAACCCGAGAAGAGGAAGGAACGGGAGCGAAGCTTCAATGATCCTCAACCGGTTGATGGAGAAGAGACACCTTATTATCAAGGTATCGCCGCGATAGACTGGAAGGGAGCTTTGGCCCGAGTGGAGGGTAAAGAGAGTATTCTTCTCGTCATGCTGCAGCTGTTCAAGAAGAATTATAGTGACTTCGCAGATCTGCTCCGGATCAATCACCGTGAAGGGGATTGGGTCGCTGCCAAACGGGCTGCGCATACGCTAATCGGTGTAGCAGGCAGCCTATCGGCAGAAGCGCTGCATGCGGGAGCTGTAAAGCTCCAAACAACAATTCTCCTGAATGAGAATTATGAGGACCAGATTGCCGAGATTGCAGCAGAAATTGAACGCATTATCGTTTGTATTCCGGATGAAGCGTAAGCGTTGATGAAGGAGTAGACTCATCGTGATCCTAGACGGATTTCCACTCTATAGCGTACGCTGTGCCCGTTAGCCGTTTCCCACATGTGTAGCCCGCCAGCCCATCACGCTAACGGCCACCACGGCCGTTATTTAGCTGAATCTAGCGGCCATCCTTGCTAACGGCCACCACGGCCGTTATTTAGCCAAATCCAGCACCCATCCTACGCTAACGGCCACTACAGCCGCTATTTCATCCAAAACACCTGATCTTAGCCCGATTTCCACTCCCTAGCGTACGCTGTGTCCGTTAGCGAAGCAGGAGCATCGAATTCAGCCAAATAGCGTCGCCTATGTCCGTTAGCCCGGCCACTCCCCACCCCGCTGCGCCACTCCAACAATCATAGCCTCAACCGAACAGGGGGAGGGGGAGCGAGCACATAGAACTAAGAGCACAAAGGATCAGCGGAGCGAGCACATAGGACTAAGAGCACAAAGGATCAGAGGAGCGAGCATGAACGATCAAGAGTAGCTACTCATCACACTAACGGCCACCATGGCCGTTATTTAGCACAATCCAGCGCCCATCCTACGCTAACGGCCACTACAGCCGCTATTTCGCCCCCAAACCCTGATTCTAGCCCGATTCCCACCCCATAGCGTACACTGTGTCCGTTAGCGAAGCAGGAGCATCGAATTCTGCCAAATAGCGTCGCCTGTGTCCGTTAGCCGGGCCACTCCCCGCCCCGCCGCGTCCCGCCCCACCGCGTCCCGCCCCGCCCCGCCCCACCGCGTCCCGCCGTGTCCCGCCCCACCGCGTCCCGCCCCACCGCGTCCCGCCCCACCGCGTCCCGCCGTGTCCCGCCGCGCCACAGCCAACAGTCACAATTTCAACTGAAATGTACGGTATCGCTGACGTCCTCCGACGACAGTCAAGAGTTGCTTCTCAACTAGTTGATGCAGCACTCGTCTTACGTGGCGGTCGGAGAGCCGAAGGTGTTCAGTAATTTCTATAGGCGTAATTGGCCGAAGCAAGCGACGTGCATAACGCACAACTTCTGCCTCTGCCCAATCCAAGCCAGCTGACACATCGGCTGAAAGGAACTTTCCGACGAATGACAAGATAAGTTGTTGGCATTGCTTCGGATCTTCTTTGATGGACAAGTAAGCAATTGGCATAAAAGTCCACCCATCAAGGGTTAGCAAGCTATGTCGCATGCATAAATCTTTAAATCGTCTAACATCAAGATCTCTGGCATGTGATCCAAATCCTTGTATTTCGATTCCTCCTTTTACGCCGCCAGGCATATAGGCAAGATCGAGATAGCGGTAGCCATTATTGAAATCACGTACCTCCCACTCGGGGTATAAGTGATTGAAATTACCGATGGCAGGAAACCAAATGCAACGTAAAAACTCAATTGTTCCGTGGCCCAACCCTTTCTCTAACAATTCGATCCTTCGATGATTTACGGTCCCAGTCTTAGCGTGCGCGATCATTGCCTGCATCCATTCGTTATATTTTTCCTCAAATGACATTCATCCCAGCCTCCTATTCATTGTAAATAAACAAACAAAAACCGTTCCACAGCATAGCTCATAATGAGCGTTATGCAATGAAACGGCGTGTGCTTCACTCCGTCTACCTTATTAGAATGAGTATAAAAGAAAAAGGCTCGGATTACTACACTTACTAGCGTAATTAAACTAAACGCCCGAATAAGCCATAAATCCGCCATCCACCGGAATCGTCGTACCTGTAACGAAGCGGGACATGTCGGAATCCGCCAGCCACAGCAACGTGCCTAGTAAATCCTCAGGCTTGCCGAATCGGCGCATCGGGGTATGGGCAATGATTTTATGGGAACGATCCGTCAGCGAACCGTCCTCTTTCATCAACAACTTGGCATTCTGCTCCGTCAAAAAGAACCCAGGTGCGATGGCATTTACACGAATGCCACTTTCCGCTAAATGAACAGCTAGCCATTTCGTAAAGTTATCGATAGCCGCTTTGGCTGCGCTGTAGGCAGGAACTTTCGTCATGGGCGAAGGTGCACTCATGGAAGAGATATTGATCACAGTTGCACCGGTTTTGCCATGCATATGCTTAGTGAATACTTGCGTAGGAATTAAGGTGCCAACGAAATTAAGATCCAGCACGTTGCGGAAACCAGTGATACTTAGATCATAGAAGGATTGCACATCCGGATTCGCCACGTCTTCCATTTTGAAAATCTCATTCGTCGTATTCGCGCTAGCATGATTACCACCCGCGCCATTAATTAGAATATCGCAGGTACCTAACTGTTCCGTCACGGAGGCCGCAGCCTGTTCTACACTTTCCGTTACAGTTACATCGCAAGCAACAGCAACGGCCACACCACCAGCTGCTTGAATTTCGTTTACGACGGCTAACCCTTTCTCATGCGTACGATTCAGAATAGCAATGTGTGCGCCTTGTCTAGCTAATTCTAATGCCATAACGCGGCACAGAACGCCAGCGCCTCCTGTAATCACAACGACCTTCCCTTGCAGGGACGGGAATTTAGTTAATCCGCTCATATTCAGTGCCAGCTCCTTCTTGTAATTTACCACCTTGGCGACACAGCATGTCCCAAAGTCCCCATAGATACATGATACCTAATGCCCGATCGTACAACCCGTATCCAGGTCGGCAACGCTCATCCCAAATATGTCGACCATGATCCGGACGGCAAAATCCTTCGAAATTGTTCGCATGCAGCGCCTGTACAATGCCAGACATATCCACCGTGCCATCCTGCGTACGATGAGAGGTCTCGATGAAATCACCATTCTCAAACACGCGAACATTGCGCAGATGGGCAAAAGGAACCCGATCCGCGAATTCATGCACGATCGAGACAATATCATTGCTCGGATTCGCACCGAGTGAGCCACTGCACATCGTAAGCCCGTTATATGGGCTGTCATGTAAGGCTAAGAAACGGCGAATATTTGCTTGGCTCGTCATTAATCTTGGTAATCCGAAGACGGACCAAGGCGGGTCGTCCGGGTGAATTGCCATGCGAATGCCGTGCTCGGCGGCCACGGGAATAACTTCATCCAAGAAATACTTGAGGTTTGCCCAGAGCTGCTCTTCGGTGACTTCCTTATAGGCGTCGAATAGCTCCGTCAAATGAGCGAGTCGTTCAGGCTCCCAGCCTGGCATACTGAAATCGGGGTTGGCATTAATCCGTCCAACATGCTCAGTGAGGTCGAGGTTGGCAATTTTACTCCTTTCATAAAATAGTGCCGTCGAACCGTCTTCTAGCTCCTTATGTAAATCTGTCCGTACCCAATCGAACACAGGCATGAAATTGTAGCAAATGACTTTGACACCAACTTGCGCTAACGTGGCGATCGTTTTCTTATAATTAGCGATGTACGTATCGCGACTTGGCAGTCCTAATTTAATATCCTCATGAATGTTGACGCTCTCCACGACCTGCATATGCAGCCCCGCACGATCAGCCTCGGCTTTGATTATCTGAATCTTATCCATCGGCCATTCTTCACCAGCAGGTACATCATGCAGTGCCCAGACGATACCTTCAACACCGGGAATTTGTTTAATTTGCTTTAGGGTGACGGTATCGTTGCCCTCTCCAAACCAGCGGAATACCATTTTCATAGATGAACATTCGCCTCCAATATAATCAACCTATTTGAAATACGTAGGAAACTTCTCTTTTAATAATGCTTGATCAGCAATACCAACTTGAAGATGCGCGCGTATCAATTGTTCTGCCTTATCTGGCTGCTGCTCTTGGATGGCATCCACAATCTGCCCATGCTGCGCATAGAGCTCATCCCAATGATGATCAGTCGCTAAGCGAAGCATACGGGTGCGGTTCAAATGCACATTAATTTGCCCAATGACTGCCCAGGTGTTCATTTTCTTGCAGCCTTCGAAGATCGTCCGATGAAACTCCTCATCAAGCTCAAACATTTTCTTGAAGTCTTGTTCATCCATACACACTTTCTGCGAGGCTAAATTCATTTGAAGCAAGCGCAGGGACTCTTCCGGAAAAGAGAGACAGGCCAAGCGAATGACGGCGCTTTCCAGATGCTCGCGGATGAAGCGAGCTTCATCCACCAGCTCTAGATCAATGCGAGAGACAACCGTGCCGCGTTGCGGATAAATATCCAACAAGCCTTCCTGTGCTAATTGCACGAAGCTTTCCCGAACAGGTGTCCGACTCACATTGAAGCTTAGCGACATTTCTTTCTCCGAAATGGTTGCACCTGGAAGCAGGGCAAGACTCAGAATTTGAGCCTTTAGCGTGTGGTAAACGGCATCACGTGTCGAACTAATCAGTGGTTTTTTGAAATAATCCATAGGGATCTCCTTTGCAAAATGAATCCTAAACCCATACTACCATACTTGTATGGTAGTATGGAAGTGGATAATGAATAATGAATCTTCGTAGATTCGGAACGCCGCCTACCGTTTTGAACAAAATAAAAACACCGCATGCAGCTCGTGCTTTCCTCACTAGGAGTAACACGAATCACATGCGGTGTAGGTTAGTTTTAACGAGAGACAGCGAAGCTTTGTACCGTTCTCCAAGCTTCTAATTGCTTCTCTAATTGTTCCACTAACGTCGAGACGTCTTGGGAGAATTGCTCTCTTTGTTGCTCATTCATTCCAATCTGTTCCTGCTGCAGCTCGCTAGAAGTAGGTGGAGTGGGAATCGTTTGAAGCAATTGCTGTAGTCTAGCTTGTAACAGCGATCCAGCAGCAACAGTTACATCAGCTTGCGATATAGCAGGATTAGCTTCTACTGGCAGCTCCACGTTGTTATCATCAATCCCCAGCGCAGCAGGTACGGCAACTTCTTGAACCTCAACTTTGATCTTCTCTGCTTTCGCAGGTGCCTTGGCAGCGATCGGCTTCGCGCGTTCAGCCCGATTGTTCTGGAAGGTAGACCAGGTTTCGATTAATTCAGGTCCTGATTTATAAAGCAGCTGCCCCTTGATTCTGTCAGAGATATCTTTATCCTTAAACATCTTGGCAATTTTCTTCACATCACTGACTGGCATTTCATCACGTGCCATGATCAGGGCTAAGGGATCACGATGTTCCAATGGGAGATCCTTCAACGGCAGCAATTGATCTTCCGTAAGCTTATCTTTACGAATCTCCGTGCCGCCTACGATGAGCTTCTTTACGGAATTCCCAAACTTAAGCAGCTCACACTTRTTTTTGATATACGTTTCAGGTTTGCCAAGCTTACCAGAAAGATATTTAATAGATGAGCTAAATTTCGCATCATGCATGAGCTTATGGAAGGCTTCGGCTTCCTCAATGGGAGAGAAGCCTTCCCGTGTTAGATTTTCAGCAATCTGCTCCAAATAGATTTCCATCTCATCCGTTACCGTGGACACGATACATGAAATGGTTGGAAGCCCGAGCATTTTGGTAGCTTTATATCTGCGATTGCCATAAATGATCTTATATCGGTTGTTGGCGGTTGTACGCACTTTGATCGGAGAGAGTAAGCCAATTTCCCCAATACTTTTCATTAATTCTTGCAGTGCTTCTTCATCGAACTGGTAGCGGGGCTGGTCCGTGTCCTCATCAATGAGATGCATAGAAATGTTATGTATGTCCATCTTCATGTCTCCATTCGTCAGGGTCATCTAGTCTAATTATATATCAAGGAAGGAAGTGTGGGAACGTCAATTCGCTAGAAAGGATTTGGTAGGGGGATTAGGGACCATGCGTTATGGCATAGTGCTATTTACACGAGTAGTCTTTATGGCGAGACTTAAGTCCCAGAAAGACCAGGCGTTACCACGAAGTGCATAACTCATGTATAAACAAGCCCGGAGGCAAATAAATGTATTGCCAGTAAGGGAGAAGAGATGAAATAATAGAGAAAGTTGTCGAATTATGTTCCTGCTTCAAGTCAAATTTGGGAGGAAAGACCTATGAACAGAATGCAGTACTTCTTCTTATCCCTCATCTTTGTCCTTCTGTTTACCTCAACTGAATCGGTGCTCACTACCTATAAAAAATCGCTTCTGAATGAACTGCAAAGTACGGAGGCTGCCCAATTATCTGCCAAAGCTGTTGCCTTACAGTCTGTCATTAATCGTAATTTTAATTTGATGGTAAGTTTAGAGGCCTTTGTCAGCGCCGGCTATTTGAAAGACAAAAGTGATCAAGAGATTCATGCGTATATTGAAGCGTTATATGCAGGTTCACAAGCGTCTGCCTTTAATGTTGTCATAGCACCACATGGGGTTATGAAGTTCGTTTATCCTTTGAAAGGGAATGAGGATATTATGGATTGGGATCTCCTGAAGGATCCTCGAGAGAATGTTCAGACGCAAGTCAATCAATCTCTGCAAACGAAAAAAATGACGACCGACGGTCCTTTTATGCTGCTTCAAGGTGTGCAAGGTTTGGTAGCTCGTAAAGCACTTTTTCAAGATGGCGTTTTCTGGGGCTTCGTCTCCGTTGCCATTAACATGGACAAGTTGCTTATTGAAGCAGGGATTGAAGACGATGCTGATGAAGGGCTGAGGATGGCCATTCGAAGTCCAGGCATGCCAGCATTTTACGGGGGAAATACAACGTTCTTGCAGTCCCCTTTGATCTCTGTGATCGATCTTCAGGATACGAAATGGGAACTAGCAGCTACCCCTCCCGTTAGCGCGGTAAAAACGATCAATATTCAAATGCTCATCATCCGCTTTTCCATACTTCTCGTTTTATTTCTAGGCTTATTCTTCATTATCTATATCATTCGACAACGTGATCGGCTCAGTGAAGCTGTGAACGAGAGGACACAGGAGCTGCAGATCGCGAATGAAGATTTGACAGCGGCCAATGAAGAGTTGATTGCGGGTCAGCAGGAACTTCAGGAGTCTACGAAGCGGATGCAGGAATCGGAGCAAATGTTGTCCTATATGGCCTACCACGATGTACTGACAGGCATACATAACCGTGCTCATTTTCAGATGATGTTGAAAGAACAAATTACTTACAATCAGGTGAGGGGGACCTCACTCGTCGTCCTATTCTTTGATCTTGATAATTTTAAAATGGTCAACGATTCACATGGGCATCATATGGGGGACTATATGCTACAAAAGGTTGTTCAACGGATCCAGCAATCTCATTTGGTTTTCCATACTTTTGCTAGATTTGGTGGAGATGAATTTGCGATTTTATTGGAGAATTGCTCTAGCCAGCAGGAAATTCAAGCTTTCTGCGAACAACTTATTGCTGTCTTGAAACCTCCTTGTATATTGGCGAATCGTTCCTTCTTTATAAATGCGAGTATTGGCATTGTACAGTATCCATATGGCGGTGAAACGTGGGAAGCGCTGCTGAAAAATGCGGATATTGCGATGTATATGGCTAAAAAAGAAAGCGGCAGCTCCTATAGCTTCTTCAATCAACACATGGAGATGTTGTCCATTTCTAAGTTGGAAATGGAGAATCATCTCCGTCAATCATTGGATCGAAATGAGCTTGAGATTGTATATCAACCCCAGGTGGATTGCATGAAGGGGGCAATTACAGGCGTTGAAGCACTTTTACGTTGGAATCATACGACGAAAGGCTACATTTCGCCGTCCGATTTTATTCCAGTAGCGGAGGAAATAGGACTAATTGATGTAATTGGTGAATGGGTGCTCCGCGGCGCGTGCAGTCAGATGAAAGCTTGGCATCGTCAACCCGATGAACCGCTGAGGATATCTGTTAATATATCTGTCAAACAACTGCATGATGAACGCTTTGTGGATAAGGTTATTGCTATTCTAGAAGAAACCGGGCTGGAAGCACGATACTTGGAGATGGAAATCACGGAAAATGTAGCGATGCAGGACGAACAGATGGGCGTTTTGAATAGACTTCGCCAATTAGGAATCTCTATCTCCGTGGATGATTTCGGTACGCATTATTCATCCTTAAGCTATCTGAAAAGGTTTCCGGTCACGAAGATTAAACTGGACCAGTCCTTTGTTCGCGGTGTTCAAACCGATGACAAGGATCGCGCCATGATCAAAGCAATCATTTCTGTAGCGAAAGCTTTTGGGCTGCAAATGATTGCAGAGGGAGTAGAGACGGAAGAACAGGCGGACTTCTTGGTGGCGAATGGCTGCCATCACATCCAAGGCTATTATTTCTATAAGCCGATGAAACCCGCACAGTTGCAAGCGATTCTGAATGATCAACTCCATGATAAATTGGCATTCTTAGGAGCAAATTCTGTTCATAAATATGATATATAAATACCAAAGAGGTGCCCCTTCACTAGGGCACCTCTTTGGTATGGAATATGAAAAAGTCCGCTACAGCGCGACAATTTGCTTCTGTTTATTTTCGAAATAGACCCAATGCTGGAAGCCAATTTCCTTCAAAGTTTTCTGAACTTCTTCCCAATCGTCAGCAACGCGACTAGGGACATGGGCGTCAGAACCGAAAGTAACCTCGACGCCATAATGCAGCGCACGCTCTAGAATCTCATGCGAGGGGTACCAGCCGCCAACATCTTTCGTTTTGCCTGACGTATTAATTTCAATCGCAACGCCGGATTCTCCGATGATTTTCAAAGTCTCATCGACCTTTGGTGTCGCGATATCGGAAAAGGCAGGGTAGAACCCTTTCATCGCATCGATATGTCCTAGAATTTGGAACATTCCGGATTGAGCGGATTCAGCAATCAGACGATAATACTCTTCCTTGTGCTGAACTTTCTCAGCGTCATTCAACTTCTTCCATCGGTTACGATTGAAGATACTCACACCTCCGGATAGATGGACGGAGCCAATGATGTAATCGAACGGATACTTTGCGTATTCC